>NZ_JAFMJZ010000152.1 GCF_017853185.1 Mycolicibacterium sp. | reverse complement strand
GCACTCGTCGAGCAGGCCGATGGCACGGATCTCGTCTACCGGATGCACCGGGCTCAGCGAGGTCACCCCGGCCAGCCGTCCGGCCAGCGCGGCAGGCAGCAGCGGCTCGTCGAACTGCACCACCACCGTGGTGGCCAGCCGCCGGGCCAGTTCGGCACGACGGACCGCGACCCCCTCGGCCAGCGAGCCGGCCAGATCGCGCACCGCACCCGGATCGGTGATGGCCCGGTGACCGTTGGGCAACTCCAGTTGAGCGGCCAGCGTGATCGGGCCGGGCGCCTGCACCTTGACCGTGCGATCCCCGCCGCCGGCCTTCTCCCAGGCCTCCTCGAGTGCGTCGATGTCCTCCGCGAGCAGGCTGGCGGCCCGGCGCATCACCGCTCCGGGCCGGGCCACGATCCGGTAGCCGCGCGGCACGGTGTCGATGGCGATGTCGACGAGCAGCGCGCCGGCCCGCCCGATCAGGTCCGCCCCGACGCCACGGGCCGGCAGTTCAGCCAGGTACGGCAGGCCCAACTCCCCCACGATCACCTCGGCGGCGGGCCGGGCGGCGGTGCCGGGCCACGAGCCGATGCCGGTGGCGGTGGCGAAGGGGCTCACCGCGCAGCGATCGTCGCGCTGCCGATGACCTCGTCGCCCTGGGGATCGGGGCGGTAGAGGACCAGCGTCTGTCCGGGGGCCACCCCGCGCAGCGGCTCGCGCAGTTGCACCTGCAGCACCCCGTCGCGCAGTTCGGCGACGGCCGGCACCACACCCCCGTGGGCGCGGACCTGCACCTCGCACTCGACCGGTCCGGCGATCGGGTGACCGGCGGTGAACACCGGGTCGCGCCCGGACAGCGTCGACACGTCAAGGTCTTCGACGGCGCCCACCCGGACGGTGCCGGTCTCGGCGTCGATGGCCGTCACGTAGCGCGGATTGCCGTCCGGCCCCGGGCCGGCGATGCCCAGACCCTTGCGCTGGCCGATGGTGAATCCGTAGACCCCGTCGTGATGGGCCAGGACGGATCCTTCGGCGTCGACCACCGCGCCGGGCCGCACCCCGATCCGGGCGCCCAGGAACGCCTGGGTGTCGCCGGACGGGATGAAGCAGATGTCGTGGCTGTCCGGCTTCTCGGCGACCGCCAGCCCGCGCCGGGCGGCCTCCGCCCGGATCTCCGCCTTGGGTGTGTCACCGATCGGGAACAGCGCGTGTGCCAACTGTTCGGCGGTCAACACACCGAGGACGTAGGACTGGTCCTTGTCGCGGTCCACGGCCCGGCGCAGCCGGCCGTCCGACAGCCGGGCGTAGTGACCGGTGGCCACCGCGTCGAAGCCCAGCGCCAGCGCCCGGGCCGACAGCGCGGAGAACTTGATGGTCTCGTTGCACCGCACACACGGGTTCGGGGTCTCGCCGCGGGCATAGGAGGAGACGAAGTCCTCGATCACCTCGTCGGCGAAGCGGTCGGCGAAATCCCAGACGTAGAAAGGGATCCCGAGGATATCGGCCACCCGGCGGGCGTCACCGGCGTCCTCCTTGGAGCAGCAGCCGCGCGATCCGTTGCGCAGCGTGCCGGGCGCGCTGGACAGCGCCAGGTGCACGCCGACCACCTCGTGACCGGCGTCCACCATCCGGGCGGCGGCCACCGACGAGTCGACGCCGCCGCTCATCGCGACGAGAACCTTCATCGCAGAACCGAACATCGCAGAACCGAAATCATCGAAGCCCCGAACTCGCGAGCGCAGCCCGCCGGGCGCGATCAACCGCGGCCGGCAGCACCGCTACCGCCGCATCGACGTCGGCCTCGGTGCTGGTGTGCCCCAGCGTCAGCCGCAGCGACCCGCGCGCGCCGGCCCGGTCCACACCCATCGCCAGCAGTACGTGGGAGGGCTGGGCGACGCCCGCGGTGCAGGCCGAACCCGTCGAGCACTCGACGCCGTTCGCATCGAGCAGCATCAGCAGGGCGTCGCCCTCGCAACCGCGGAAGGTGAAGTGCGCGTTGCCCGGCAGCCGGTTCTCCTCGTGTGCACCGTTGACCACCACATCGTCGATCGAACCGAGCACGCCGTCGATCAGCCGGTCGCGCAACGCGCGCAGCCGTGCGGCGGTGGACTCCAGCGTTCCGACCGCGATCCCGGCCGCCGTCGCCATCGCGACCGCGCCCGGCACATCCGGTGTGCCGGATCGGACGTCGCGCTCCTGACCGCCGCCGTGCAGCAGTGGTGCGCAGGCGGTGTCGCGGCGCAGTAGCAGCGCCCCCACCCCGGTGGGCCCACCGAACTTGTGGGCGGTGATGCTCATCGCCGAGAGTCCGGAGGCGCCGAAGTCGACCGGCAGATGGCCGACGGCCTGCACGGCGTCGCTGTGCATCGGAACATCGAATTCGTTTGCGACAGCGGCCAGTTCGGCGATCGGCATGATCGTTCCGACCTCATTGTTGGCCCACATCACCGAGACCAGGGCGACGTCGTCGTGTTCGGACAGCACCTCGCGCAGGTCCGCCGCGCCGACCGAGCCGTCGGCCGCGGTCGGCAGGAAGGTCACTTCGGCGCCCTCGTGTTCGACGAGCCACTCCACCGCGTCCAGCACGGCGTGATGCTCGACGGCGGAGGTGATGATGCGGCGGCGCTGCGGATCGGCGTCCCGGCGGGCCCAGTAGATGCCCTTGACGGCGAGGTTGTCGCTGTCGGTGCCGCCGGCGGTGAAGATCACCTCCGACGGGCGCGCACCGAGGCTGGCGGCCAGGCTCTCCCGGGACTCCTCCAGACGCCGGCGGGCGGCCCGGCCCGCGGTGTGCAGCGAGGAGGCGTTGCCGGTCTGGGCCAGGGCGGCGCTCATCGCCTCGATGGCTTCGGCGTGCATCGGGGTGGTGGCAGCGTGGTCGAGATAGACCGACCTGGGTTCGCTCATGGCCCGTTCAGGATACCGGCGGCCCTGGAACCGCCCGACAAACGCAAAAACCCCCACACCCTGGGGGTGCGGGGGCCTTTGCCTAGCTGAACTGCGAAGCTGAACTGCCTAGCTGAACGCCTTAGCCCTTACGGGCCTTGACCGCGTCGGTCAGCTGCGGAGTGACCGCGAACAGGTCGCCGACGATGCCGAGATCGGAGATCTCGAAGATCGGGGCCTCTTCGTCCTTGTTGACCGCGACGATCGTCTTCGAGGTCTGCATGCCCGCACGGTGCTGGATCGCACCGGAGATGCCGAGGGCGATGTAGAGCCGCGGAGCGACCGTCTTGCCGGTCTGGCCGACCTGGAACTGGCCCTCGTAGTAGCCCGAGTCGACCGCGGCACGCGAGGCGCCGACCGCGCCGCCGAGTGCGTCGGCGAGGTCCTCGACCACCTTGAAGTTCTCCGCGCTGCCCACACCGCGGCCACCGGCGACCACGATGGCGGCCTCCGTGAGCTCCGGCCGGGCGCTCTTCTGCGCGGGCTGACGCGAGGTGATCCGCACGGCGTTGGCCTCCGGCGCGGGAACCGCGACGGCGACCTGCTCGCCGGCGCCGGCAACCGGGGCCGGCTCGATGGCGCCGGGGCGAACGGTGATCACCGGGACGTCCCCGTCGACCTTGGCCTCGACGGTGTAGGCACCGCCGAAGACCGAGTGCACCGCGGTGCCGTCGGACTTGACGTCGATGACGTCACCGAGGATGCCCGAGCCGATGCGCGCGGCCAACCGGCCGGCGATCTCCTTGCCCTCGGCCGTGGCGGCCAGCAGCACGGCCGCCGGAGTGGCCGACTCGACCAGTCCGGCCAGCACGTCGACGTACGGGGTCACCAGGTAGTTGGCCGCGTCGTCGGACTCGGCGACGTAGATCTTGGCCGCACCGGCGGCCTTGAGGCCCTCGGCGAGCGGCGCGGCGGTGCCGGGGGCGCCGACCACCACCGCCGACGGCTCACCCAGCGCGCGGGCGGCGGTCAGCAGTTCGGTGGTGACTTTCTTGACAGCACCATCGGAGTGCTCGACGAGCACGAGTACTTCAGCCATTGATGTTCTCTTTCTCGAAAGTCTTTGGGATTAAACGATCTTCTGCGCGACCAGATACTCGGCGATCTTGCTGCCGCCGTCACCCTCGTCGGTGAGCTTCTCGCCGGCTGCCTTCGGCGGCTTCGGGGTTGCGCCCTGCACCTTCGAGACCGCCGTGCCCAGACCGACCTCGTCGGCGCCGACGCCGATGTCGTCGAGGGTCAGCGTGGCGACTTCCTTCTTCTTCGCGGCCATGATGCCCTTGAAGGACGGGAAGCGCGGCTCGTTGATCTTCTCGTGAACGCTCACCACTGCCGGCAGGGTTGCCTCGACACCGAAGACGCCGTCGTCGGTCTCGCGCTCACCGGTGATCTTGCCGCCCTCGATGGACAGCGCACGCATGTGCGTCAGCTGCGGCAGGCCGAGGTACTCGGCGATGATCGCCGGGATCGCTCCGCCGGTGCCGTCGCTGGCCGCGTTGCCGGTGATGACCAGTTCGACGCCCTCGACCTGACCCAGCGCGCGGGCCAGGGCCCAACCGGTCTGGACCATGTCCGAGCCGTGCATGCGCTCGTCGAGCAGGTGCACGCCCTTGTCGGCGCCCATCGACAGCGCCTTGCGGATCGCCTCGCCGGCCTTCTCGGGTCCGGCGGTCAGCACGGTGACGGTGCTCGAACCACCGGCGGCCTCCTCGCGCTCCTTGATCTGCAGCGCCTCTTCGACGGCCTTCTCGTTGATCTCGTCCAGAACGGCGTCGGAACCCGCGCGGTCGAGGGTGAAATCACCATCGGACAGCCTGCGGTCCGCATAGTCCGGGACCTGTTTGATCAGAACCACGATGTTCGTCATGGCTTTTCTTTCGTCCTCCTGGGCAAGGGGCCGGGCGGCCACTCAGCCGCCCGGTTGGGATTCACGTCCGCTGACCACATTATGTTACTAGCCAGTAACTACCGGTGGTTCGCACCAACACCATAGCTGCCCTTATCCCGCGTTCCCGCAGGCCCGGCCAGACCGGACCGGTTCGCGATAACCGCCCAACGGGTTAGCCTGCCTATGCAATGAGCGCACATCTGACCGACGCAGCCGACCCCGGGCTGCCGCTGACCGGTGAGCGGACCGTTCCCGGCCTGGCCGAGGAGAACTACTGGTTCCGCCGCCACGAGGTCGCCTACCGGCACTGCGCTCCCCTTTGCGCAGGTCAAGAGGTGTTGGAGGCGGGCTGCGGGGAGGGCTACGGAGCCGATCTGCTGGCCGGTTCGGCGACCCGGGTGGTGGCCGTCGACTACGACGCCGCGACGGTCGCACACGTACGCACCCGCTACCCCTCGATCGAGGTGATCGCCGCCAATCTGGCCGCGTTGCCGCTTGCTGACGCCTCGGTCGACGTCGTGGTGAACTTCCAGGTCATCGAACATTTGTGGGATCAGCCACAGTTCATTACCGAATGCTTACGGGTGCTGCGTCCGGGCGGGCTGCTGCTGATCTCGACCCCGAACCGGATCACCTTCACCCCGGGCAGCGACGTGCCGGTCAACCCGTTCCACACCCGCGAACTCAATGCCGCAGAACTGACCGAACTGCTGGTCGCCGGCGGTTTCGGGGTCGACGGCGTCTACGGCGTTTTTCATGGCCCGCGACTGATCGCGATGGACGCCCGGCACGGCGGCTCGATCATCGACGCCCAGATCGACCGTGCCCTGGCCGACGCCCCGTGGCCGCACGCCCTGCTGGCCGATGTGGCCGCGGTGCAGTGCGCGGACTTCGAGATCGTCGACTCAGGTGACCGCGACATCGACGCCAGCCTGGACCTGCTGGCGATCGCGGTACGCCCATGACCACACACTCATCCCCCGGGTCGCTGCGCTCCTGCCCCCGGGGCCAAGTCCCCGGGCAGTTCAGCCTCGTTCTGCACACCCACCTGCCCTGGCTGGCCCATCACGGCCGCTGGCCGGTCGGCGAGGAGTGGCTCTACCAGTCCTGGGCGGCGGCCTACCTGCCATTGATACGGGTGCTGCGCAGCCTGGCCGCCGAAGGCAGGCAGGGCGTGCTGACCCTGGGGCTGACCCCGGTGGTCACCGCCCAACTCGACGACCCCTACTGCCTGGACGGGATGCACCGCTGGCTGGCCAACTGGCAGCTACGCGCCCAGGAAGCAGCCACGCTGAGCACCTCGACCGGAGCCGCAGCCGGAACCGCGATGACCGCGGAAGCGTTGCGGCAGTTCGGCATTCGCGAACACGCTGAAGTCAGCGCCGCGCTGGAGGACTTCACCACGCTGTGGCGCCACGGCGCCAGCCCACTGCTGCGCGAGCTGATCGACGCCGGCACGGTGGAACTTCTCGGCGGCCCACTGGCCCACCCGTTCCAGCCGCTGCTGAACCCGCGGCTGCGTGAGTTCGCGCTGCGCGAGGGCCTGGCCGACGCCGGCCAGCGTTTCAACCGGGTGCCCTCCGGCATCTGGGCGCCGGAGTGCGCCTACGCCCCCGGCATGGAGGACGGTTACCGCGACGCCGGGGTCAGCCACTTCATGGTCGACGGGCCCTCCCTGCACGGCGACACCGCGCTGGGTCGCCCGGTCGGCGACAGCGGTGTGGTGGCCTTCGGCCGCGACCTCGCGGTCAGCTACCGGGTCTGGTCGCCGAAGTCGGGCTATCCGGGGCACGCCGCCTACCGCGACTTCCACACCTACGACCACCTGACCGGACTCAAGCCGGCCCGGGTGACCGGCCGCAACGTCGACTCCGAGGACAAGGCCCCCTACGACGCCCAGCGCGCCGACCGGGCGATCGACGCCCACGTCGCCGACTTCGTCGACCTGGTGCGCAGCCGCTTGCACTCGGAGTCCGAGCGCATCGGCCGGCCGGCCCACGTCGTCGCCGCCTTCGACACCGAGTTGTTCGGCCACTGGTGGTACGAGGGGCCGACCTGGCTGGAGCGGCTGCTGCGCGCACTGCCCGAAGCCGGCGTGCAGGTGGGCACCCTCAACGACGCGATGGAACGCGGATTCACCGGCGCCCCAGTCGAATTGCCGCCCAGCTCGTGGGGCTCGGGTAAGGACTGGCAGGTCTGGTCGGGTCCCCAGGTCGCCGATCTGGTGGCCCTGAACGCCGAGGTGGTCGAGACCGCCCTGGGATGCGTGGACAAGGCGCTGGCCCATTCGGGGGCGGCTCCGGCACGGGACGTGGTCGCCGATCAGATCCTGCGCGAGACGCTGCTGACGGTGTCCAGTGACTGGCCGTTCATGGTGAGCAAGGACTCCGCGGCGGACTACGCCCGCTACCGGGCGCATCTGCACGCGCACGCCACCCGGGAGATCGCCGGGGCGCTGGCGTCGGGCCACCGGGAGACCGCCGAACGTCTGGCGACCGGGTGGAACGCCGCCGACAACCTGTTCGGGGCTCTCGACGCCCGACGGCTGCCGAAGTGAGCCACCGGTGAAGATCCTGATGGTCTCGTGGGAGTACCCGCCGGTGGTGATCGGCGGGCTGGGCCGGCACGTCTACCAATTGGCCACCGCACTGGCTGCCGACGGCCACGACGTCGTGGTGCTGTCCCGCCGGCCGGCCGGCA
Organism: Mycolicibacterium sp.; assembly: GCF_017853185.1. Classification (GTDB taxonomy): domain Bacteria; phylum Actinomycetota; class Actinomycetes; order Mycobacteriales; family Mycobacteriaceae; genus Mycobacterium. The sequence continues at coordinate 13 of NZ_JAFMJZ010000152.1, read as the reverse complement.
CCGATCCTGCGAC
>NZ_JAFMJZ010000001.1 GCF_017853185.1 Mycolicibacterium sp. | reverse complement strand
GGAACCGACGGGGATGGGGCGGCCGGACAGGTCGAGGTGCATGGCCCGCACCACGTCGATCCCGGCGTCGTCCTCGAACATCCGGAACTGCGCGCCGACGCGGGGGTTGAAATCGAGTAGGTAATAGCGGCCGGTGCGCCGGTCGAGCCGCCAGTCGATGTCGAAGATTCCCCGGTAGCCGACCTGGGCACAGAACAGCTTCGCCAACATGGTCAATTCGGGATCGGCGGCGGTGTAGGCGGCCGCGGTGGCCCCACCGTGCGTGGGCCAGGTCCGGACCTTCCGGCCGGTGAAGACGACGTCCGCCCGACTGGTGGCGTCGCAGTAGCCGTGGGTGAACCAGTCCTCGCAATGCTCGTCGGGAAGGTATTCCTGCAACAACACCTGAAACGGTTCGACCCACCGCACGGCCGACGCGCGCAGGTCTTCGCGGGTCTGTACCAGGGTGGAGTTCTCGACGCTCTGGACCTGACCTCGCAACGCGGTGCTTTTCACCATCACCGGCAGTTCGATCTCGTCGATGACCGCGTCGAGTTGCGCCGGCGTGTCGATGGCGACCGCCGGCGGTATCGGCATGCCGTGACGTCGACACAATTCGGCGAGGCTGTGCTTGTCCGCCAATTCGGCAGGGAGCTTGGAGCCCACCTCCGGAAGCACGAACCACTCCGCCAGGGCACTACGGTGCCGGGCGACGAAGACCGCCATCTCATCGGAGGTGCAAACGATCAACGACCGGCGCCCCAGTTCGCGGCCGAAGTCATTGAGGCGCTTCAGTAAAGACGTGTATCCCTCGCCGTGGTGGGGCTGCCAGAGAATCTGCCCGCGGAGATAGCGGGACTTCGCAATCGGCGCGCGAGGGTCTGCGACGACGGCGTACACCGGCACGCCGGCGCGCCCCAGGCTACGGAACACCCCGAGGCAGTTGTGTTGCAACGGGAACTGCGAGACCCACAGCACGACAGCGGGCAACCCGGTGTCCAGATCCGGTCCCGGGCGGGAGCGGTCCGGCTTCAGCAGCAGGTTCGCCCATCTCTCCCGACTGCCAGGCACCGGCAGAAGCGTACCGCCAGTCCGAACACGCCGCAAGCGTGCGTTGCGTGCCGCCTTCGGCGTCAGCTGCTGAAGACCGCCGTTCCCAAACCGCTCGGGCTGGCCCCGTTGTAGATCGGCGCCAGCTGGTACGGCGTCCAGCCGGTGTTGAACACCGATCCCGATTGCACCGAGGGCCCGTTGGTGGCGGTCGTCGTGTACGAGTACAGCAACGTGTCGTCGCTGCGGTAGACGGAGATCTTGGTTCCCGCGGGCACGCGCCCGCCACCGGTCGTCGGGCCGGTGTAGATCGAGGACCCGATGTAGCCGATGTTGTACCCGGTGTCGATGAACGCATTCGAGACGGCGACCTTGGGCCCGTTGTCGATCTGCACCAGCAGTGAGGCCAACGGATTCCCGTCAACCGAGACCCCGGGTGACGGGTTGGGGCCGAACACCAACTGGTCAGCGGATCCGTCGATGAGCACACCCTGGCTCAGGGTCCCCGGCAGCGACGTGATCACGATGCTGGTGCCCGGGTACCCGTTATTGGACCCGATGCCCAGGACGCCGTCGATCGGGATGCCGGCCCAGTAGGAGTTGAAGGCCGCCACCGAGCTTCCGGTGAGAACGGCGACGGCGGTCGACGACGTGACGACACCGCTTCCGAAACTCACCGTGGTGTCATAGGTGTCGTAGTACATGGCACCCGAGCTGCCGTAGGTGAACGGTCCACCGGAATATACCGAGGAGCCGAGACCTGTTGGCACCCAATTGATGACGAGGCCGGCCGATCCGCTGTCCAGCAACACCGGATGCGCCGGGCCGCCGTTGATCGAGACATTGACGACCGGGTACGGGTAGATGCCGGTGTAGACCGTCTGGACGCTGATGGTCTTGTTCTCCGCCAGCGGGGTGCCATCGGCGCCGCTGGTGGCACCCGTGCCTCCGACGCCGCCGGTGCCGGTGACGCCGTTCGAGCCGACCGGGCCGCCACTTCCGCCGATGCCGCCGGTGCCGCCGTCGCCGCCCTGCGCACCGGCGCCGTTGGCTCCTGCATTGGCGCCGGAGCCCTGAAGGCCGCCGATGCCGACAGCCCCCGCATTGCCGCCGGCGCCACCGGTTCCACCGTCGCCGCCGTAGGCGCCCGGACCGACGTATTGCGCGGCGCCGCCACTGCCGGCATTGCCGCCTGCGCCGCCGAGTCCGGCATCACCGCCGGACCCGCCGTTTGCGCCACTGCCGCCTGCGCCGCCGGTGCCGCCGGACCCGCCGGTGCCGCCCGCACCGCCGTCGCCGCCGCTGTCGGCCTGGGCGTAGCCGTTGGCGCCGCTCGCGCCTGCGCCGCCCACGCCGCCCACGCCGCCGTTGCCGCCTGCGCCGCCGACGAAGCCGGCGTCACCTTGTCCGCCTACTCCGCCGGACCCGGCGGCCCCGCCTGCGCCGCCGTTGCCGCCCGTGCCGACCGGTAGCCGGGTGCTCGCCGGTGCGGACTTGAGTCCGGCGCCGGGTGTGCCGCCGGCGCCCGCCGCGCCGCCGTTGCCGCCTGCGCCGCCGGCGCCACCGGCCTTGCCGATGCCGTTGCTTCCGCCGCCGCCGTTTCCGGCCATGCCGCCGTCGCCGCCGGTCCCGCCATTGCCGTTGGATCCGAACAGGCCGTGGTAGTCCCCGGTGATCTGGCTGGAGGAGCCGCCCTGGCCGCCTTGGCCGCCGGCGCCGCCGTCGCCGCCGGCGAAGCCGGTGTTGCCGCCGGTCGCGCCGCCCTGGCCGTTGCCGCCGTTGCCGCCGTTGCCGGCCGCGCCGCCGTTGCCGCCGCTGCCGAAGTAGATGCCGTTGTTGATGTTGTCCGCGGCGGTGGGTGCCAGGCCGGAGTAGCCGCCGAGTCCGCCGTTGCCGCCGTTGCCGCCGTTGCCGCCGGCGTCGCCGAGACCGGTGCTGAGACTGGTGGCTCCGTTACTGCCCAGGCCGCCGATGCCGCCATCGCCGCCGTTGCCGCCGCGTCCACCCGCGACGATGCCGCTACCGCCGTTGCCGCCGGCGCCGGCGTCGCCACCCCGGCCGCCGTTGCGGCTGACGCCGCTGCCGTTGGACGCGCCACCGTTGCCTCCGGTGCCGCCGTCACCGCCGTTGCCGCCGGCGCCGCCGTTGCCCGATGCGGCGTTGTAGCCGACGCCGCCGGCGCCGCCGTTGCCGCCCGCCGCGCCGTGGGTGGCCAGACCCGCGGTGCCGTTGGAGCCCTTGTTGACACCGGTGCCGCCGGCCCCGGCCGCACCTGCGCCGCCGCCGTTGCCGCCGGCCCCGCCGCTGCCGCCGTCGCCGGCGTTGGGGCTGCCGACGGTGCCGTTGATGCCCGCGATGCCGGCGGCGCCGCCGCCGGCAGTCCCGGCACTGCCGCCGTTGCCGCCGTCACCGCCATCGGCGTCGCTACCCGCTGTCGCACCGGCCCCACCGGCCGCGCCGCCGAGGCCGCCGCTGCCGCCGTTGCCTCCGTCACCGCCCGATCCGGCGTTGCCGCCGTTGCTTCCGTCGATCAGTGCTGAGGCGTCATAGCCGCTGCCGCCGCCCTTGCCGTTGCCGCCGTTGCCGCCGGCTGTGCCGTCGCCACCGTTGCCGGATGCCCCCGTTGTGCCACCACTTCCGCCGGTGCCGGCAGCGCCGCCGGTACCGCCGGCACCGCCCACGCCGCCGTTGCCGCCGGCGCCGCCCTGGCCGCCGTCCTGGCCGTTGCGGGCGATCGCGCCGCCGCTCAGCCCGCTGACGCCGTTACCGCCATTACCCGCGCTCCCGGCCGAACCACCGTCACCGGCGGCCCCGCCCGAACCGTTCGTTCCGGCGGAGCTGATCAGGAACAGCGTCCGGCCGACGCCGGCGTTGCCGCCGACCCCGCCGTTGCCGCCCGAACCGCCGTTGCCACCGCTGCCGCCGACCTCGCCGTCTCCGCCGGCAAGGACAGCGTCGGCGCCATTGACACCGTTGCCGCCGTTGCCGCCGCTGCCGGCCACCCCGCCGTTGCCGCCCGATCCGCCGGTGCCGAACACCCAGCTGCCCGCGCCGCCGTCGCCGCCCGCTCCGCCGTTGCCGCCGTTGCCGCCCGGACCGCTCGCGGTCGAGGCGCTGATGCCGGCCAGCCCGAGGCCGCCGGCCCCGCCGTTGCCCCCGCCGCCCTGCACGGACAGCAGTCCGGTGCTGCCGCCCTTACCGCCGGCGCCGCCGTTGCCGCCGGCTGCGGTGGCCGCGCCGCCGGTCCCGCCGTTACCGCCATTGCCGAGGATCAACCCGCCGGCGCCGCCGTCGCCGCCGTTTCCGCCGTTTCCGGCGGCAACACCATTCCCGCCGTTTCCGCCGTATCCGAACCAGCCCGCCGAGCCGCCGCCGCCGCCGTTCCAGCCGTTGCCGCCGTTGCCGATCAGGCCGCCGCTACCGCCGGTGCACGCGCCACTGGTGCAGACCCCGGCATAACCGATCCAGGAGTAGCCGTTGCCGAACAGGATGCCGGCATTGGGATGGTCGGCCGTGCCGTCGCCGAACAACCAGATGTCAGTGACCGCTTTTGCCGTCGCGGCAGCGGTCGTGCTTGCAGCGGTGGTCGCCGCAGTGGTGGTTTTGGCCGCCCCCACCTCCCGGCGGACGATCCCCAGCTCAGCCCACATCAACGCCGCCGCAACCGGCGTTCCGGACCCGCCGCCGGCATCCTGCGCACGCGACGCCGAACCGGCCGCCGCCCATGTCGACACCGGCACACTCACCGGCACCCGGTCCCCGGCGGCGATCGGCGCCGACGAGCCTGCCGCGATCGAGCCGGCACGACGCGAGGTGGCCGCCGCCGGTGCGGACACCACACCGACCGACCCCGCCGACCCCGCCGACCGGGCCTTACCCGGGCGGGCAGACCTCGGGCCGGTCTTCACACCGTCGGTCGATCCGGCGGACGGGCTCGATGCCGACCCGGCCCCGGGACCCGTGGTGTCGGCAGCCGCCAGCCACGGAATCGACCCGACCGCCGTCCCGACTCCCAGGGCCACCGCCAGCGCGCCGACCCGGCCGAGGTAGCACGAATGACGACCTACCGGCGCACCCGTGGGAGAGCCCTGCCGGCGGCGTGAAGAAGTGGAAGAAGTCATCGGGTCCCCCTCAGGAGCGTCACCTCGTGCGGACCCTGGCGGCTCATCGAGAGGCGTGTTTGCTGGACGATTTTTAGAAGGTACCCCGTGGAGTGGATTACAACCGCACCGATGTGAGTTCCGTTCGCCGCAATCCACTTCCTTGGGTACAAGTAAGGCAAGCGCGTTAGGCTGCCGTCGTGTCTGCCACGCTTCCCGCCCATGACCCCGCTGGTTGGCGCCAGCTGCCCACCTCCCACACCCCGCTGGACCATGCCCGGGTCTCGGCGCTGATGGCCAAGGAGTGGGAGCGCTACGCCAAGACCACGACCGGCTCCGCCGACCATGCGGCGCGGTCGAGCAAGACGCTGCCGCTGGGTGTCACCAGTAGCTTCCAGTACTGGGATCCGTATCCGATGGGTGTGAAGTCCGCCCGCGGCGCCTACGTCACCGACTGCGACGACCGTCAGGTGCTCGACCTGTCGATGGGCTTCGGTGCGATGCTCGTCGGTCACCTCAACCCGACGGTGGTGGCCAAGGTCAAGGAGTCCCTGGACGACATCGGCACGCTGTTCGTGACCCCGTCGCCGATCTCGACCGACGTCGCCGAGCGGTTCAAGCACCGCTTCGGTCTGGACATGTTGCGCTTCACCAACTCCGGCACCGAGTCCACCATGTATGCGGTGCGCGCGGCGCGTGCCTACACCGGCCGCAAAGCCATCATCAAGATCGAGGGCGGCTACCACGGCGGCTATGACGGCCTGTCGGTGTCGGTCAAGCCGGGTATCGACGAGATCGGGCCCGCCGACGATCCGACACCGCAGGTGCCTTTCGACGTCGAACCGGGCGTTGTGCACACGGTGGCCTACAACGACCTCGGCCAGATGGAACGCAAACTGGCCGCACACGCCAAAGACGTCGCCTGCGTGGTCATGGAGCCGGTGATCGAGAACCTCGGCATCATCCTGCCCGACGCCGGCTACCTCGCCGCCGTGCGTGATCTGTGCGATGCCCACAACGTGCTGCTGATCTTCGACGAGGTCAAGACCGGACTGACCGCCGGCGCGCACGGCGCGGCCTCGCGCCTCGGCGTCAAGCCGGATCTGGTGACCTTCGCCAAGTCGATCGGCGGCGGCCTGCCGCTGGCCGCCTTCGGCGGCACCGCAGAGGTGATGCAGGTGGTCGTCGACAACCGGATGGCCCACTTCGGCACCTACAACGGCAATCCGCTGTGCATGGCCGCCGCCATTGCGGTCGATGAGGTCGCGACCCCGCAGGCGCTGGCCGCTGCCGAGCAGATCAACGACAACGCCATGGAAGCCATGGACGCCATCATCCGCGAGTACGAACTGCCGGCCCACACCGTCGGCTTCGGCGTCAAGGGGTCTGTGACGTGGTCACCGACCCCGATCCGTAACTACCGCGACTGGAAACTGGTGACCGACTTCGAGGTCGCCGAGTTGGGCTGGCTGTGGGGCATCAACCGCGGTGTCCTGACCCCGCCGGGGATGGACGATCAGTGGCTGGTGTCGCTGGCGCACACCGATGCCGACATGGCCAAGTGGGTCGACGCCTTCGGTGAACTGGCTAAGGAATTGCGCGCCTGAGCGTTTCGCCAAAGCGGTTCCCCTGCCTCATGCCAACGGCCGAGATCATCAGCGGGAGACGTGGTGCTGACCCCTGCGCGTAGGGTCAAGTGATCGGGACCGGCCAGGCCCCCCACTGAAGAGGGCCAGCAATGTCTGACAAGTCTCCACGCCAAGCCATGACGAAGAAATCGGGCAAGTCTCTCAAAGAGAAACGCGCCGCCAAGAACGCCAAGACGGATCAAGCCTCTGCGACCGAGAGCGCGCTGCATCCCAAGAAGCGCTGAGCTTCACGGATGCAGGTTCCACTGACCCACATCTGAGGCCAGCACGTCGTTGACGTCGACCTCGATCCCGCCGACAATCGGGCCCGGGCTCGAGGCGGTGCTCACGATGCGCTGGTACAGAACCGCGGTCGGTTCGATCTGACTGCCGGACCAGGCCCGGGTCTGCCAGGACCACCGGTGACCCTGCGTGGTCGAATTCCCGATCACGCCGTCGGCTGCGGCCCACTGACACGGCCGGATGCCCGCGTAGATACCGGTGCGCTGCACTCCGAGCACCGAGTTGATTCCCTTGAACCACTGCAGTGCAACGGTATTCCAGGTGTCGCGGCTGATGTCCTCGTCGATGGTGAAGAAGATCGGCGCGCTCTGCCCGCCGCCTGCCGCTGTGTGGATCTGCCAGGCGGTCTGAGCGTCGGCGACCCCGCCGGCGTATCCGCGGGTGTAGTCCGACGGCGCCGTGCCGCCGGGCTTGCCGTACTGGTAGTTGCTGACGATCACCAGTCCTGCGGCGGTCAGCGACTCGGCGTAGGGCCGGGTGATCGGCTTGGCGCCGAAGTTGGAGCCGGGACGCGAGAGCGACACGTAGTTGACCACCCCGGCGTGGCCGGCGGCCTTGATGTCCGCCGCGGGAATCTGCTTCATCGCGTAGTCGATCAGCGTCGGCGCGGCGGCCGAGGCGGTGGGGGCGGCGACACTCGCCGAGGCAGCGCCGAGTCCGGCCAGGGCCGAGGCGGCCGTCGCGTAACGCAGCGCATCACGCCGGGAGATCTTGGGAGAGTCCTGCATCGTCCGAAACTAGCAATCCAGACAATGCCGGCCGCGTAGCCCTCGCTGGCCGAGTCCGGTTCGTGACAAATCCGCCGCTGGTGTACAACCACCACATGGCCCAGTCAGCGCGAACCGGCCTTGCGCGGCGAAGCCGCATCCACCCAGCCTGGTGGGTGGCGGCGGTCGCGTTCCTGGCACTGGTCTGCGCGGGGGGAATCCGTTCGGCTCCCGGCGCGCTGATGGTTCCCCTGCACCACGAGTTCGGCTGGTCTACCAGCGTGATGTCGCTGGCGGTCAGCGTCAACCTGATCTTCTACGGCCTGGTCGCGCCGTTCGCCGCCGCGCTGATGGACCGGTTCGGCCTGCGCAATGTGATCGTCACGGCACTGCTGTTGGTTGCCGCCGGATCCGCCAGCAGCATTCTGATCACAGCCTCCTGGCAACTGGTGGTGTGTTGGGGCCTGCTCATCGGAGCGGGTACCGGTTCGATGGCCCTGGTCTTCGCCGCGATGATCTCCAACCGTTGGTTCGTGCACCGTCGCGGACTGGTGATGGGCGTGCTGACCGCCGGTCAGGCCACCGGGCAGCTCATTTTCCTGCCCGTCGTCGCGTCGCTGGCTGAGAGCACCGGTTGGCGGGCCGCTTCACTGCTGATCGCGGCCGCGGCGGTGGCCGCAGTTCCGTTGGTATGGATGGTGATTCGCAACTACCCCGCCGACCGGGACGTGCTCCCGTACGGCGCCGATCCCGACACTTACCTCGAGCCTGCGCGGGAGTCCGGCGGCGCGACGCGGCGTGCCCTGGATGGACTTCATTACGCCTCGCACACTCGGGCGTTCTGGGCGTTGGCGATCGCCTTCGCCATCTGCGGAGCGACCACCAACGGTCTCATCGGGATTCACTTCATTCCGTCCGCACACGACCACGGCATGTCGACCACCACCGCCGCCGGACTGCTGGCGGTCGTCGGAGTCTTCGACATCGCGGGCACCATCGCCTCGGGTTGGCTCACCGACAAGGTCGACCCGCGCAAGCTGTTGGCCGCCTACTACGGATTCCGCGGGATCGGGTTGCTCATGCTGCCGAGCCTGCTGTCGGACCGGGTGCATCCCAGCATGATTCTGTTCATCGTCGTCTACGGCCTGGACTGGGTCGCGACGGTTCCGCCCACGGTGGCCCTGTGCCGCGAGATCTTCGGGGATCGCGGCACCATCGTGTTCGGTTGGGTGTTCGCCGCACACCAGATCGGCGCTGCCGCAGCGGCATTCGCCACCGGGGTCATTCGCGACGTTTTCGGAACCTACACCTATGCGTGGTGGGCCGGCGCGGCGACGTGCGCGATCGCAGCCGGGCTGTCGATCGCGACGAAAGACACGAAAGAAACGGTTAGCTGATCGCCCCGTTGATGGCGGGCTTGTCGATGGCGCCGGCTTCCAGACCCCACTTGGCGACGATGTTCTTGTAGTCGCCGCTGGCGATCAGGTGCTCGAGCGCCTTCTGCAGCGACTGCGCCAGCGGCGAGCCCTTCTTCACCGGCCACCCGTAGGGCGCGGAGTCGAACACCTCACCGGCGGATTCCAGCTTGCCGTTGCTCTGCTTGATGGCCCACGCGGTCACCGGGGAATCCGCCGACATCGCGTCGGCCTGACCGAGCACCACGGCATTGGTCACCGCGTCCTGGCCGTCGAAGGTGATGATCTCGATCTCGGGCTTGCCGGCGTTGACGCACGCCTTGCTCTTGGCCGGCAGTTCGTCGGTCTGCTGGGTGCTGGCGGCCATCGCCGAGACCTTCTTGCCGCACGCGTTGTTCGGGTCGATGCCCGCATCGGCCTTCTGCGCCCACTGGCTGCCGGCGGAGAAGTAGGTGACGAAGTCCACCTGCTGCTCGCGTTCCTTGGTGTCGGTGAACGAGGACATGCCGACGTTGTAGGTGCCGCCGTCGATCGACGGGATGATCCTGGCGAAGTCGGACTCGCGGTAGTCGGTGGTCAGGCCGAGCGTGGCGGCGACGGCGTCGAGCAGGTCGACGTCAAAGCCGACGATCTTGCCGTCCGGATCCTTGTACTCGTTGGGCGTGTAGGGGATGGTCACGCCGACGACGAGCTTGCCGGACTTGCGGATGTCCTCGGGCACGCCGGCGGCGAGGGCATCGACCTTCTGCGGCTTGACCTCGGTGGTCTTGGCGGGGGAGGACGGCTCCGCCGACTTCGACTCGGTGTTCTTCGCGCAGCCCGAGAGCACCACAGCTCCCGAAATGGTGACCACAGCGGCCGCCTTGAACCAGCGCTGCCCGATGCCCTGTCCAGTGAACACGTCGACCCTCTCGTCGCCTTACTTGCCCGCGAATCGTGCGGACGCCACCAGGAACCTACCGCCCGACCGACGCGGCCATCGCGGCGATGTCGTCCGGGTGCACCCGGCAGCAGCCGCCCACGATCCGGGCTCCGGCGTCCACCCACTCGGCCGCCAGGCCGGTGTCCATGCCGGGAGTGCCGACCCAGACCCGGTTCAGCCCGTCCCAGACCTCGCCGCTGTTGGGGTAGACGATCACCGGCTTGCCGCTGACCCGGCGCGCGGTGGTGACGGCACCCAGCACATCGCCGGGAGCGCAGCAGTTGACGCCGACGGCGACGATCTCGTCCACTCCGGCGGTGACGGCGAACGCCTCCTCGAGGGGCTGTCCGGCGCGGGTCGCATCACCGTCGATGGTGTAGCTCAGCCAGGCCGGCGCCCGCAGTTCGTGCACCAGGCCGACCAGCGCCTCGGCCTCGTCGCTGTCCGGGATCGTCTCCAGCGCAAGGACATCCGGCTCGGTGGCGATCAGCACCTCCAGTCGCGGGCGGTGCCACGCGGCCAGTTCGGCGACACTGAGGCCGTAGCGCCCGCGGTACTCCTCGCCGTGGGCGAGCATCGCCCCGTACGGTCCGACGGAGGCCGCCACCCAGGCCGGCGCCGGCGCGGTATCCCGGGCGGACTTGGCCAACTCGACGCTGCGGCGCATGAGGTGTTCGGCGCCGGCCCGGTCGATTCCCCGGCGGGCGAATCCCTCGAACGACGCCTGGTAACTGGCGGTGGTCGCGATCTGCGCCCCGGCGCGGAAGAACGCCTCGTGCACCGCGACGATCTCCTGCGGGTCCTCGGACAACAGTCGCGCCGACCAGAGGTCGTCGGAGAGGTCGTGGCCGCGTGCTTCGAGTTCGGTCGCCAGGCCGCCGTCGCTGATCAACACCGCATCAGCGGGCACAGCGAACCCCGGAGTGCTCATCGCGCCACTGTAAATGACCCACCGGGGCCGGGCGGCCCCTCGGTCTCTACGCTTCGTCTATGCCCCGGATCACCGTGATCTTCTCGCTCATTTACATCGCGCTCGGCCTGGCCGGCTTCTTCCTCACCGGAGCCGTCCACAAGACCGCTCTCATCCCGGCCGCCATCGGCGTCGTGCTGTTGGTGCTGGGACTCCTTGCCGGCAAGGAGAACCTGCGCATGCACGTCATGCACGCCGCTCTGCTGATCGGTCTGCTCGCACTGCTGGGCACGGCACGCGGGGTGCTGAAACTGCCTGCCGCGATCGACGGCACCGCCGAACGTCCGGCCGCCGTCTATGCCCAGGCCGCCACCGCGGCCCTCTCGCTGGTGTACCTGGCACTGGGGGTGCGGTCCTTCATCGCCGCCCGACGCGCCCGTTCGGCCTGATTCCCGGTGAGCACCTACCTGATCGCGGGTGGCAGTCGGGGAATCGGACGCGAACTCGTCACCCTGCTGACTCCCTCTGCCGAGCGCATCGACGTCTGGTCGCGATCAGCAGACGAACTCCCGATCGGGGGACCGGTCCACCATCATGCGTGTGACCTCACCGGGACCGACCCGCTGCCTGAGCCGCCCGAGTCGATCCAGGGTGCGGTGTACTGCCCCGGCACGGTGAACCTGAAGAGCTTCCGGGCGCTGTCGGAAGCGGACTTCCGTACCGACTGGGAGGTCAATCTGCTTGGTGCGGTGCGGTTTTTGAAGGCGTGTCAGCCGCGACTCAAGGGTGTCGACGGCGAACCGGCCAGCGTGGTGCTGTTCAGCACGGTGGCGGTCGGCCAGGGAATGCCGATGCACTCCTCGGTGGCCGCGGCCAAGGGCGCGGTGGAAGGCCTGGTGCGTTCCCTTGCCGCGGAGTGGGCGCCGAAGGTCCGCGTCAACGCCGTCGCCCCGGCCCTGGTCGACACCCCACTGGTAGACCGGATGCTCAACACACCGGAGAAGCGTGAGGCCATGGCATCGCGCTATCCCCTCAAGAGATTCGGAACGCCGGCCGACGCGGCAGCGGCGGCGCGGTTCCTGCTCTCACCGGAAAGCGGCTGGATCACCGGACAGGTGCTCGGCCTCGACGGAGGAATGTCGACGCTGCGAGCCTGACGGTCGGTCGCCGGATAGCTAGGCTCGCACGGTGACGACGCGATGGTCGGTGAATCGGCTCGGCAAGTTGGACGGCGTCCGGGTCATCGTGACGGGCGCGACCAACGGCGTCGGGTTGGCCACCGCCCGCTCGCTGGCCCGGTCGGGCGCCCAGGTGATCCTCGCGGTCCGCAATCTCGAACTCGGCGCTCAGCGTGCCGCCGAGATGGGTGGCGACACCAGGGTGGTCGAACTCGATCTCGCCGACCAAGCCTCGGTGCGCGCCTTCCCCACCCTGATCGACGGTGACGTCGACATCCTGATCAACAACGCCGGCGCGGTCACCCAACACCGGACCGAGACCGTCGACGGGTTCGAGACGACGTTGGGCACCAACTTCCTCGGGCCGTTCGCGTTGACCAATCTGATGTTCCCCCGGGTGCGTTCGCAGATCATCAACGTCGGATCCGATGCGCACAAGATGGCCACCTTCGCGTTCGACGATCCGCATCTGCGCACCGGTAAGTGGTCGGCACTTCCCGCCTACGGACGATCCAAGCTGGCCGTCATGCTGTGGGGCCTCGAACTTGACCGTCGGCTGCGGGCTGCCGGCTCCGCGGTGAGCACGTATCTGACCCACCCCGGATGGGTGGCGTCGAACCTGTCCAACGTCTCGGACGGGCCGGTGATGGCGACGTTCCACAAGGTCGTTCACGCTGCCGCGAACCTCCTCGCCAACGATATCGACGCCGGTGCCGCCCCGACTCTGTACTGCATCGCCGAACCGATACCTCCGGGCAGCTACGTCGGGATCGACAGCAAGCGCGGACTCAAAGGCCAACCGACGCTCAGCGGACGTTCAGCGGCCGCTTGCGACTATCAGGACGCCGCGCGGCTGTGGAGCTTCGCTGAGAAGGAGACCGGCACGACGCTGGCGCTGTGAAGTGTCGCTATGAATCAATGCCGAGGCGACGTCGGATCACATCCATAGCGTGCCGATGGCCGAACAACTCGAAACCGACAACCGTCACCACCGGCGCCAGCATGATGACGAGAAGACACACCGGCATCGAAATTCCCGCTGCGGCAAGGGCAACGGCGGTTGCCAGCACCACAGCGGTCAGCGCAACCATCAGTGCGTGGAACGTGTCCCGCCCGCCGACCAGCAACACGTAGATCAGGTACACCGAGGCGACATAGATGCCGACCGGGATCGCGACCGACAACACCGTGGCGACCGAACCGAGCTTGGAATGTCCCTCGATGTAATAGGCGGCGACGTGTAAACCGGCGCCGGTTGCCACGATCGACGTGAACACCGCGATGTGCCCGTAGCCGAACGGCACCGCCTTGTCGCGTTGGGCAGGCAACAGATGTGCTGACGGCACGACGAAGTAGATCCACCACATTCCGAACGTCAGCCCAGTGCCGGCCACTGCCACCAGAACGGCATCGACGCTCCAGCCTTGTGCGGTGACGATCGCCGAAAGCGAGGCGACGGTGCCGATGACACCCTCACCGAGCGCGATGATGGTCAGCAACCCGTAGCGCTCGGCGATGTGGTGGGCATGCCATGGTGAGTTGTTGCCGTTGCGGCGCTCGACGATCCATGGGCCGGCCAGCTCGACCAGCGTCATCAACGCCGCCAGCAGGAAGGTCACCGGGACCGACGTCTCGGCGATGGCGATGCCGACCCAGCCCAGCTGCGCAACCGTGATCGTGACGGCGTAGGTCAGGCACATCCGGCGGCGATCCGGGTCCTGCCTGGCCGCGCGGATCCACTGCGCCACCATCGCGATTCGCATCACGATGTACCCGGCAACCATCAGTCGGTTGTCAACGTGGGCGCCTCGCTCGATCGAGGCGTAGACCGGCGGGATGCCGAGTGCCAGGATGATGACCCCCACCATCTGGAGCATGGTCATCAGGCGGTACACCCAGTCGTCGGTGTCGTAACCCGACGCGAACCAGCTGAAGTTCACCCATGCCCAGCACACCGCGAACGTGACGAAGACGAAGCTGGCAAGGCCCGCGCGGATGTGGCCTTCGGCGAGGGCGTGCGCGAGTTCCGATGCGGCGCTGCCGAATGCGATGACGAACGTCAGGTCGAAGAGCAGTTCAAGCGGAGTCGCGACCCGGTTCGTCTCGTGCGGATCACGACCCGACATGCGACGTAGCCGATGGGTGGGCTCGCCAAGCTGCGGAACGTGCCCCGCTGTGCCCATCAGTCGGTCGCCATCTCCGCGTTGCGCATGTCTTCGCGTTCCAGCACCCGGATGGAACCCCGATACAGCAACAGAGCGAGCACCGCGATGACCGCGAGGATCAGCAACACCGAACCGTAGGAGGCGGCCTTGGCGGACTGACCGGCGAACCTGGTCAGCCCCAACTCGAGGTTCACCAGCTTGGCGGCGAAGGCGATGCCGATGGGGACGGCCATGTTGATGGTCAGGTTGTAGAAGCCGATGGCGATACCGCCCTTGGCCTTCGGCACATCGCGGATCGCTGTCGACAGCAGCGGTGCATACATCAGCGCGAAGCCCGATCCGAACAGCACCATGGAAATGGCGAAGGTGCCGACCCAGCCGCCGACCAGGAACGCCGGAATGGCCAGGGCCAGGCCGATCATCACCATGGCCACGTTGATGGCCTTCTTGGAACTCAACCGCTGTGCGATCCGGCCGCTGAGTGCCCCGACGATCACGGCCGCGGTGTAGCCGGGCACCAACAGCAGCGACACGTCGGAGAGCTGCCAGCCGTACAGCCCCTTGATGATGAACGGGAAGATGAACTGGTAACCCAGTTGCACCGAATAGACCACGAAGACGACCACGAGCATGAGCGTGTAGCGCTTGTTGGTGAAGAACTCCTTGGTGATCAACGCATTCCGGTGCACCGAGATGTGCCAGGCGAAGGCGGCGATCCCCGCGGCCGCAGGCAGCAGGAACCACCAGTTGAAGTCCTGCATGAACATCACCAGACCGCCGGCGATGGTGGCGACCAGGAACAGCCCGAACACGTCGAGGTCGCTGTGCCCGGTGTCCTCGGCCGGAACGTACTTCAGGATGAACGGAATAGTCACCAGCGCAACCAGATTCACCAGGAAGAACGCCGTCCAGCCGACGTAGGTGGCGATGAATCCACCGCCGACCGCCCCGAGCAGAAGTGACAACTGGAACGCCGCGGTGCTGTAGCCCAGGTACTTTTTCTGCTCGTCGCCGTGGAAGTGCTTGGTGGCCCAGATGACGTAGAGGGTCTCGGCGGCGGCGAGGCCGCAGGTCTGGATGATGCGCCCGGTGAGCACTCCGCCGAACGATCCCTGCAGTGCGAAGCCGATCATCGAACCGATCGACATGATGATGACCGCGAAGATCATCAGCTTGCGGATACTGATCGAGTCCGACAGCGCCGCGTACACGACCGCGCCGACGCCGATCAGGATGCCGGGCAGGGTGGCCTGCAGGCTGACGGTGTTCTCCGACAGGCCCAGCGACGAGGCGATCGACGGCGACAGCAGCTTGAAGCCGTTGTCCATGAACAGCGAGAACACGAACAGCGCCAACAGGACCGGGACGGCCGCCTTGGGATTCAGCTCGCGGCCGGTCTTCTGGTCGACGGTCACGCCAACTCCAGCGCGATCTCGACCATCTTGGTGAACGCCGTCTGCCGTTCGTCCGGGGTGGTGTGCTTGCCGGCGAAGATGATGTCGCTGACGGTGAAAATGCCCAACGCGTCCACGCCGGCGGCCGCGGCGTTGGCGAACAGTCCGGCGGACTCCATCTCCACGGCGAGGATGCCCATCTTCGCCCACTTGCCGAGCGCATCCGGATCGTCGTTGTAGAAGATGTCCGAGGACAGCACGTTGCCGACATGGCAGCGCTGCCCGTGTTCGTCGGCGATGCGCTTGGCCTGCTCCAATAGCCGGTAGGAGGACAGCGGCGCATAGGTTCCGGGCACCCCGAACTGGGTCAGGTAGTTCGAGTCGGTCGAGGCGCCCTGGGCGATCACCACGTCATAGAGGTCGATCCCGTCCTGGATCGTCCCGCAGCTGCCGACCCGGATCAGGTTCTTCACGTCGAAGAAGTGGATCAACTCGTAGCTGTACAACGAGATGGACGGGATGCCCATCCCGGTCCCCATCACCGAGATCTTGTGGCCACGGTAGGTGCCGGTGAACCCGTACATCCCGCGAACCTCGTTGAAGCAGCGCGGGTTGTCGAAATAGGTCTCGGCGATGAACTTGGCCCGCAGCGGGTCGCCGGGGAGCAGAATCGTCTCCGCGATCTCTTCGCCCTTGGGGTCGATGTGCGGGGTGCTCTTGCTGGCCATGGCGTGGGGACTCCATTCGTCGTCGAACGCCGACATTAGCCCTCTACAGATGCTCCGAAAGAGAATTCCGTGAAGCTGCATCACGAGCTTCGAGGCTCGGGTCCGAAGCTGTTGTACTGCAACGGCTCCGGATCAACTCTGGACTCGGTTCGACCCCTGCTGCGGATGCTGGCCTCCAGGTTCGAGTTGCTGGCTTTCGATTATCGCGGGATGGGCGCCACCGGCCCGGTGAGCGAGCCCTACGCCATGGCCGACGTCGCCGCCGACGTCGCCGGGTTGCTCGACGACGTCGGCTGGGATCTCAGCGCGGTGCTGGGGTTGAGCTTCGGCGGCATGGTCGCCCAGGAGTTCGCGGTCACCTTTCCCGAGCGGGTGGAGCGGCTGGCGCTGCTGGCCACCTCGCCCGGCGGGGCGTTCTCCTCCTATCCGCTCGAGCGGCTCAGCGAGTTGCCCGACGACGAGGGCGCGGCGCGGTCGCTGCAACTGGTCGACCGGCGGTGGACCCCGGAATGGCTTGCCGCCCATCCCGAACAGATGGCCTTGACGGCCGGGTTCGCTCCGGGGCCGGACGACCTCGGCCGCCGGCTGCAGTTGCAGGCGCGCAAGGGCCATGACGTGCTGAGCCGACTCAACCGGATCAGCTGTCCGACGTTCGTCGGCAGCGGCCGCTACGACGACATCGCCCCGGTGGTCAACGGGCAGGCCATCGCCGACCGGATTCCCGGCGCCACACTGCACATCTACAACGGCGGACATCTGTTCCTGATGCAGGATCCCGCCGCCTGGCCTGACCTCGCGGCATTCCTGTCCGCCGGGACTGAATAGTCTCCTGGCATGACCACCGCAGCTGACCAGCCGGCCGTCGTCGTCGGCATCGACGGAACCGAAGCCGCCCTCGGCGCTGCGCGGTGGGCCGCGGAGTTCGCCGCCGGCCACGCGCTCCCATTGACCCTCGTGCACGCGATCCCGCGATTGGACTGGCACTTCGCCGGTTCCGAGGCCCGTTCTCAGGCCGGCCCAGAAACTGGCACTGACGTGTCCGCTGACCGCGGCGCCCACGGCGACAGTGTGCTGGCCGCGGCGGAGACGGCCGTGCGGTCGGCGCACCCGGACCTCGCGATCACAACGGCGGCCGTCAAGGGGTCGGTCGCCACGGTGCTGGCGGACGCCTCCGCCGACGCCCGGCTTCTGGTGGTCGGCACCGGCGCCGACCACCGCGCGCTGGGCGGGCATGTCGTGCGGATCACCCATCGGACGCAATGCCCCGTCCTGGTCTGGCGGGCTCCGTCGGCCAAGCGGACCGGCAAGCCGTTGCCCGTCGTCGTCGGCGTCGACGAGTCCGAGGAATCGACCCGGGCACTCGCCGAGGCGTTCGACGTCGCCCGCGCGCTGCATGCGTCGCTGACGGTGGCACACATGTGGGAGATCGACGCGGCAGTCGGCATGGGCGACCTCGGCGGCCAGGGCAACATGGACTGGCCGTTGCTGAAGATGCTGCAGACCCAGCAGCGCCAGCAGATGGACGAGTTGGTCAAGCCGTTCGCCCGGAAGTACCCCAATGCCCACGTGAACAGGGTTTTCGAGGACGTCAGCCCGGCGAAGGGCCTCACCGACCTGTCGCGCGAGGCCCAGTTGGTGGTGGTGGGCACCCATGGCCGCGGGCGCCTGGCCGACGCACTCCTCGGCTCGGTCAGCCAGAACCTGATCCACCACGCCGAGTGCCCTGTGCTGGTCGTTCGGTAGCGTGGGTTGGACAAGCCAGAGGGGCTTTCGTAACCTGTTCGTGACCTAAGCACGCGACAGGCAGTTCGGCGAAGCAGGTGCCGACGGCAGTCAAAGGATGCCCAGTCTTGAAATTCCACCCCAAAACGGTGGCCGGCGCTGTCGCCGGCTGCACGGTTCTCAGCCTGGTCTGGGGCGGTGCCGCCAACGCCGACCCGGCGCAGGACGAGGTGGCGAAGTTCAGCGAGTTGGCCCAGCAATCCCAGGGGCTGGCGGAGTCCATCAAGTCGGCCCGCCAGGACCTCGACCAGAAGCTGCAGTTGCTCGCCGAGATCGACAAGCAGCACGCCGCCGACCTGGCCGCGCTTGAGGCCGCCGAGGTTCAGTTGGCGCCGCACCAGGACGGCGTCAACAAACTGGCCGCCGCGGTCTACATGGGCGGACGCACCGACAGCGTCAACGCGATCCTGACCTCCTCCTCGCCGCAGAACCTGATCGACACCATGGACGTGCAGCGCACGATGGCCACCGGGGCGACCGCCGACATGGAGGTCTTCCGCCGGATCAGGGATGAGGCCAGGGCACTCGAGGTGGCTTCGGCCAAGTCCGAAGCCGAAACCCAGGCGGCCGTCGACGCGGCGGTCGCCCTGCGCGCGGACCTGATGAAGAAGCAGTCCGAACTGCAGTCGCAGATCTCCTCGGCCCGGGTGCGCTACGCGCTGCTGCCCTCCGACGAGAAGGCCGCCCTGCCGGCATCGGTCGTCTCAGCGCTGGGCCCGATCGGCAACATCCCCACCGTCGGGATGGGCGGACTGGTGCCCAACGCGCGCAGTCTGGCGGCCTACATCATGGCCACCTATCCGGGTGTGCAGTCCATCGGCGGCGTGCGTTCCGATGCGCTGCCCGATCACCCGAGCGGGCACGCCATCGACATCATGATCGGCTCAGACATGGGCCTGGGCGACGCGATCAACGCCGACGTGCTGGCGCACTCCGCGGAGTTCGGCGTCTCGTACTCGATGTGGCGGGTGGCCAATCACTTCAACCACGTTCACGTGACGGTGCACTGAACCTAGGCTGACTCCATGAGCAATGCGATTGCTCCACTGGACCTCAGCTGGTTGCTCCTCGAGACGCCCGCCGGCACGACCCACGTCGGGGCGATGCTGCTGTTCAAGAAGCCGGCCGGCCGCCGAACTATCGTCCGCGAGATCGTGGCGGCCTACCGCGCCCAACGACCGGCGCCCCCCTTCGACTACGTACCGGAGTTGATCGGTGCCGGGGCGCCGCATTTCCGTGAAGTCGATGACTGGGATCCGCACTATCACGTTGCGCACCTCGCACTGCCGCCCGGAAGTTCCTACGACGACCTGCTCCGACTGGTTGCCGACTTGCACGAGCCGATGCTCGACCGGGACCGGCCGTTGTTCCGGTGCTGGGTGATCGACGGGGTGCCGGGCGGGCGGTTCGCGATCTACACCAAGACCCACCACAGCATCATCGACGGAGTCTCCGGACTGAAGAAGCTGTACGACGGACTGAGCCTGACCGACGAGCCCACCGTCTTGCCGCCGGCCTTCGCCCAAACCGGTCCGCCGTCGACGCCGCATAAACCGCCACCTGTGCTGCGCCGGCTCACCGACACCCTTCGCGGGGTCATCACGCAGGTGGGCGCGATCAACCAGATTTCCTTCGGGGTACTGCGCAAGGGCCTGGGTGCCGCACTCGGCTCCCATCTCGAGGGCAGCCTGCCCTTCGTGGCCAGGCATTCGCCGACCAACGTGCCGCTCAAACAGGCCCGCAGTTTTGCGACCGTATCGCTGCCGTTGGAGGAGATGCATCAGATCGGGCACCGGTTCGGGGCCACACTCAACGACGTCGCGGCGACCGTCATCGACCACGGTTTGCACGCCTACCTCCGGGAGCGGGGCGGGGATTACGACCACGAATTCATTGCGATGGTCCCGGTTTCGCTGCGCGGCGAAGACGACGGCGCCATCGGTACCAGGGTGTCGGCGATGTTCGTACGCCTCGGTTCACCGGGGGCCGACATCAGTGAGCGGCTGCAACAGGTGGTGCACTCGGTGGCTGCCGCGAAGAAGGAACTCGGCGCGATGTCGCCCGACACCGCCATGACCTATGCCGTTGCGCTCATCGCCCTGGCCGGCGCCGCTGCCACCACCCACCTGGATCGGATCGGCCGGCCCGCGTGCAACCTGGTCATCTCGAACGTCCCGGGCGCCAGGGAGCCCCGGTATCTCAGCGGCGCTCCGTTGGTCGGGATCTTCCCGGTGTCCGCGCTGGCGGCGGCGATCGGCCTGAACGTCACCCTGAGCTCCTACCGCGATCACATGGATTTCGGCTTCGTCTCCAATGCGGCCGCAATCGACGACGCCCGGGCGCTGGCCGAACACACGCGGCAGGCGTATGCCGATTTGAAGGCAGCGGCGAAGGAGACTGCTAGCTAGGAAACTGCGGCCTACGCTGGATTCATGCCCGCCGTCACCGCAGACACCCTTACCCTGCCGCGAGTGGGCGCCCCCGCGCCCACCGACACCGAACGTCCGGTTCGATCCATCACCACCGGCCCGCGAGGGTTCGAGGGCGAGGGGTTTCCGGTGGTGCGGGCCTTCGCGGGAGTGAGCTCCGCCGATCTCGACCCCTTCGTCCACATGGATCAGATGGGCGAGGTCGAGTACGCCCCCGGTGAACCGCGCGGCACCGACTGGCACCCGCACCGTGGGTTCGAGACGGTCACCTACATGATCGACGGCCGGTTCGCGCATCAGGACTCGCACGGCGGCGGTGGGTTGATCACCGATGGGGCGACCCAGTGGATGACGGCAGGCGCCGGAATCCTGCACATCGAGACCCCACCGGCCGAACTCGTCGAGAGCGGCGGGACGTTTCACGGCATCCAGTTGTGGGTGAACCTTCCCGGCACCGACAAGTTCGCGGCCCCGGCCTATCAGGCCATCGAAGGGGCTGCGGTCACCCTGCTGTCCTCGGCCGACGGCGGTGCGCTTATCCGCGTCATCGCCGGCGACATCGACGGTCATTCGGGCCCGGGTTCGACCCACACCCCGATCACCTTCGCGCACGCCACCATCGAACCCGGCGCACAACTGAATCTGGGCTGGCATCGCGACTACAACGCGCTGGTCTATGTGCTCTCCGGCAGCGGAACGGTGGGACCGGTACGTCATCCGATCCACCAGGGCCAGCTCGCGGTGTTGGGACCGGGCGACCGGATCAGCGTCACCGCCGATCGCACTCAGGATTCCCGGCATCCCGCCATGGACGTTCTTCTGTTGGGCGGCAGGCCGATTCGCGAGCCGGTGTTCCAGTACGGGCCGTTCGTGATGAACACCAAGTCCGAAGTGGCCCAGGCATTCGAAGACTTCCAAGCCGGCAGGTTCGGTTCGATCCCGCCGGATGCGCTGCGACCGCACCGCTCGCGCTGACTCTCCGAATCGGCGAAAACCCGAGCCTTTTCGGCGACACTGAACCCATGCGCAATGTGCGGGTTCCGGTTCCCGCCGAACTGGAACTCGGCGTCCAGAAGGAGGGCACCATCGAGATCGGTCGCGTCGACACCCGGCTGTCGCGCGACGGCTTCGAGGCGGAGGCGGACGCACAGTGCACTGCAGCTGATGATGAATATCGTCGGGATGGCGTTATCGGGCTGGGCTGTGCTGGCGCTGCAGGAGTTGGTCTGGTCCAGGAAGAGTGAAAGCCGGGTGCTGAATGGAACTTGAAGTCATCGGATTCGACCTGGCCTCGTGTGTGATCGCGGAGGCGAACGGCGCCGATCGAATTGAGTTGTGCGCCAACCCCCATGAGGGCGGAACCACCCCTTCCTATGGGGTGATCGAGGTGGCCCGGGCGAACACCTCCATTCAGCTATTCCCGATCATCCGTCCCCGGGGAGGGGACTTCCTCTATTCGGACGCCGAATTCCAGGCGATGGTCGCCGACATCGAGCAGTGCAAGCGGTTGGGCTGCGACGGCGTCGTCATCGGCCTGCTCCGCACCGACGGCAGCGTCGATGTGCAGCGCTGCGCCGAGTTGGTGCGGCACGCCGGCTCGATGCAGGTGACCTTCCATCGGGCCTTCGACCGGGTGAGTGATCCGCTCGCAGCGCTGGAGGAGATCATCGACCTCGGCTGCGCACGAATCCTGACCAGCGGGCAGCATCCGAACGTCGAACTCGGCCAGGAGAACCTGCGGACACTGGTCGCCGCCGCGGGGGATCGCATCACGATCATGCCCGGCTCCGGGGTGCGGTCTTCCAACATTCTCGAGTTGGCGAAGTTCACCGGCGCCAAGGCATTTCACGCCTCCGCCCGCAAGACCTATCCCTCGGGGATGGGCTTCATCAATCCCGACATGGCTGAGAATCTCGATTCCGTCAGCATCGACGCCGCCGAAGTGCTGAAGTTGAGAAGCATCCTCGATGGGCTCCGCCGGAAGGACGACTGACATGCTGATCCGATTCGCCGGCGTCATCGCCGTCGCGTCAGCGCTCGCCGCCTGCGGCGTCCAGGGCAGACCTGCCGCCGGCACCGCCGTTCCCGCACCCGGGCCGTCCAAGGGTGACACGCCGACCCGGGACTTCGTGATCGGGAAATGGGGAACGAACGGCAACTGCGAGAGCTCACTCGATCTCAGGGCGGATGGCACCACTGACGGCCCGGTGGGTGACTGGACTTACAGCGATGGCGTGATCGGCTTCACGGACGTCCCGGAACTCAGGGTGACCGTCACGGTGATCGACGACGAGTCAATGGATTCCACCAATGCCGACGGCGACAAGGCGATCATGACGCGGTGCCCGTAGGCGCCGTCAACTGCCGTAGAGATGCAGTGCCCGCGCCGCGACGGTGGCCACCGCACCGCTGAGCGTCACGATGGGCGGTCCGCCGCGCTGGTGGATCACGTTCCCCAGCACGATCACGTAGGTGTCCGATCCCGGGTCGATCCACAGCGACACCCCGGTGAAGCCGACGTGGCCGAAGCTGCCGACCGGGAAGATCGACCCGCGGGGCCTGGAGTGCGAGGTGTCGATGTCCCAGCCGAAGCCGCGCAGTTCCGTCCCGGCTGAAGCGGGTTGCTGCGGTGTGGTCATCAGTTCCGCGGTCGACTGTTTGAGCGGGAAGGTGCTCGGGCGTCCGGCCAGACGATCGAGGAGTGCTTGGGCGTACTTGCCCAGATCCGGCGCCGTCGAGAACACCCCGGCGCTGCCGACTGCGCCGCCCATCCGCCGTGCCGTTGGGTCGTGCACGGTGCCCCGAATCAGACGGTCGAAGTCCGGGTTGACGCCGGGGGTGTCCTCGTCGTGCGCCGTCGGCGCGATTCGGGACAACAGGGCGACGTTCCAGGTGCCGTCCGTGCACGGGGTGGAGGAGCGGCCGTCGGTGCTGTAAACCGTTGCATCACCGATGATCTGGTGCGGACCGCACGCCTTGGCCGCCGGAAGGTAGCGGGTGTCGGTCATCCCGAGGGGTGTGAACACGTGATCCTGCACGTAGACGTCCAGCGGTTCACCGGAGATCTTCTCCACCAGCGCGCCGAGGATGATGAAACCGGTGTCGGAGTAGTGGAAGCCTGCGCCCGGATCGAACTCCAGACCCGCGGCGAACGCGCGGCGAAGGCCGTCCGCCTTGTCGGCGTCGGGGAGGCCCCATGGCCCTTCGCGGCTCAGGTCACCGCCGATCCCCGAGGTGTGGGTGAGCAGCATGCGCACGCTCACCTGTGCCCTGCGCGGATCGTTCGCCGGATTGAACTCGGGGAAGTACTTCTGCACCGGGTCGTCGAGGCCGATCCTGCCCTGCTCGTAAAGCTGTAGAACGGCAGGTGTGGTGGCGATCGGTTTCGACAGTGACGCCAGATCGAAGATGGTGTCGGCCGTCATCGGTTCGGCGGCCGCGGGCGTGCCGTCCAGCCCCGGTTCGCCGTCGAGCTTGCGATCGCCGAACGCCTGGCGGTAGACGACCTCACCGCCGTGGCCGATCTGAACCACCGCGCCGGGCAACCGGTGTTCGGCGATGTCGGCGTCGACGAGATCACCAACGGGTGCGAACGCGGCGTTGGGGATCGCGGGCACCGTGGTGGTCGGCGTCGGCGGCCTTGTCACCGTGGTGGCCGGGGTTGTGATCGTCGGTGCCGGGTGGGGCGGACGACTGCAGGAAACCAGCGCCGCGACGCCGAGCGCGATGGCTGCGGCGGCACGGGCGCGACCGATCCGCGATCCCGACATGGTGGCGACGGTAGCTGGCCCCGGCGTGGGTTTCACGCGGTAGCCTGACCGCTGGGCCAGATAGGACCCGACGGATGTGAGCGATCCGCGGAAAGCCGGTGACGTGATGATCAGCGTCGGAATACGCCGCTTCGCGTCCGTCTGTGCGGTCATCGCCGTCGCTGTCGTAGGACTGCGCTGTGCCGACGTCCCCCTGAATGGACTGCGTGGCAACGCCATCAGCGGTCCTCTTGCCCGGCTGCTGACCCAATCGACCGATCTTGGACCGGCCCGTGCCGAGCGCGTTCAGTTGACCGCCGAGCTGCGAAGTCGGACAGAACCAGTTGGCCTCACCGCCTGGGCGCGGGACCATGGTCTGGCGGTTCGATGGCGGTACGGGGACAGCTGGGCGGTCGTCGAAGGTGTCCCGGCCGACGTCTCGACCGCGTTCGGCGTCTCGGTGCGGGACTACCGGGTCCGGGACGGGGCCGACGACGGCCGCATCTTCTACGCGTCTGCACAACAGCCGGATATCCCGCCCGCTGCTGCGTCCGAGGTCGCCGGGCTCGGTCGCATCCTCAGCTACGTACCCGCTCGCGAGGCATTCCCTGTCCTGCCGCGCGATGTCCCCGATGGCGGACTGCTCCCCTCCCAGCTTCTCAACGCTTACAACGCCACCCCTCTGGTGGAGGCGGGCGACACCGGTAAGGGCGAGACGGTGGTGGTGTTCGCCTTCGACGGATTCCAGCAGCAGGATATGGACCTCTACGCCGATTCGTTCGGCCTCTCGCGTTTCACCCCCGAGGTGGTAGGCGGTATGCCGGAACGGCGTGGGGGCGAAGCCAATATGGATCTGCAGGTGATTCACGCCATCGCTCAGGACGCGAAGCTGGTTCTGGTCAACGCGCGGGACACCATCTCCGACCAGGGCGACGGTGTATTCGTGAAACTCAGCCGGCTCATGGAGTCGGTTGACCGGCAGTTCCCGGGGGCGATCTGGAGCTTTTCGATCGGGTGGGGCTGCGACAGGCTCTTCACCGCAGCGGATTTCGCACCGGTTCGCGATGCGATGGCCGACGCCCTGGCGCATGGGACAACGGCGTTCAACGCCTCCGGAGATCTCGCGGGCCTGGAATGTAAGCGCGGCGAGAACTGGTCGTCGCGGCCCACACCGGACGATGTCGGTGTGGACGCGGTGGCATCCCTCCCGGAGATGACCGCAGTCGGTGGAACAAAGCTGTCGACTGACGACAGCGGACGGTGGCTTTCGGAACAGTCCTGGTACAACGTGCCGCTCATCCTCGGCACGGCCGGTGGGGCGTCGACACTGTTCGGTCGCCCGGAGTGGCAGACGGTCGGGATAGGAACCGAACTCCCGGACCGCAGACTGGTTCCGGACATCTCTGCGGTCGCCGACCCTTTCACCGGGGTGAAGATCGTGTTCAACGGACAGGTCATGGTCGGCGGTGGCACTTCCCAGGCCGCGCCGATCTGGGCGGCCCTGTCGGCACTGATGAATGAGAGGCTTCGGGATCGCGGCGCCCTGCCACTGGGCGATCTGAATCCGTTGCTCTATCGAATGGCCAGATCCACCGCGGTGTCGACCGGGTTACGGGACATCAACCTGGGCGGCAACGCAATCAGCATTTCCGGCACCGTGGGCTACGACATGGTGACTGGCTTGGGCACGCCGAATGTCGATGCTCTGATCAAGAACATTCTCCTGTCCCGGGCCAACTCATGACGTCAGCGACGATGTATGACGGCGTGGGAGTCGCTCCCGGTCGCTACCGTGCCGATGGAGCACCGCGTGCCCGCTACCGTGCGACGCTCGGATTGCTGGCATTGGGCTTGAGCGTCGCGATGGTCGTCCTCGGGGTCTGGGACAAACTCGTGGAGGATGCAGCGGTCTATAACTGTCCACCGGATTGCGGACGGCCGCCGAACTCCGTTCCGGTCGCGGCCCTCCCGCGGTATACGGCACCCGGAGAACAGTTCTCGGTTTCCTATCCCGGGCCCGGTTCGCCTTACGAAGTCACCACCGGGTCGCAGGGCATCACCGCCAGATACACCGCCGGCGACAGGGGCGTGTTGCAGTTGTTCGGCGAGCCGGCGCAAGGCCGCGTCGCCCGCAGGGTCGTCACCGACCTCCTCGCCAAGCAGTTCCCCAAGGCGGTGGTCGACTACGAACTGCCCAACGCCATGGTCGGCTACCAACTCGGCTACGGGGTGGTCGCCAACTTCCAGCGACCCGGTCTGGCGAATCGATTCGACATGCGGGTCGTCATAATCGCAGCCGTCAAGAACGACCTCGCGCTGGTCGCTGTCGCCGAAGGACCGTTCCGACGGTTCTCGCGGGACTTCGGCCCCGGTCCGCCGTCTTCGGCGAACGTGGAACTCGCCATCGACATGGGGAAGTACGTCGAGAGCTTCAGTTGGAAGGGCGATCCACCACGCTGACACATCCGGCAACTCCGACTCCAGGACGGACCAACGATGACTTTCCGCAATTCCCGCAGCGCGTTGATTCTTATTGTCGGGCTTGTTGTTTCGATGCTCGGCGCCGGCTGCGGTGGTTCGACGAAGTCGGGTGACCGGCCGTCGCTGACGGTGTACAGCGCCACCGGTCTGGCGAACTGGTACAAGGGTCAGTTCGAGAGATTCACGCAGCAGACCGGGATCGACGTCACCCTGTTCGAGGGTGGATCCGGTCAGGTGGTTTCCCGGGTGAACTCCGGCGCGGTGTGGGAGCGCTTGGACGACGGCCAGCCGCTCGCGCCGGCAGACCTGCTGGTCACCCTTCCGCCGTTCATTCAGAAGGCGGAGCGGGCGGGGCTGCTGCAGGAAACCGGAGTCGACACCACCGGCATCTCGTCGGAACTGATGGGCCCCGGAGGTATCTATGTCCCGATCGTCAAGACCGCGCTGAGCTTCATCGCCGGTCCGGCGGCCGACCCGGCGCCCGCGAGTTGGGAGGATCTGCTCAGCCCCCGGTTCAAAGGAAGGCTGCAATACTCGACGCCGGGTGAAGCCGGTGATGGCACAGCGGTGTTGATCCTGTTGAAGCACCTGATGGGTGAGCAGGGCGCCCTGGACTACCTCGCCAAGCTGAACCGCAACAACGTGGGTCCGGCGGCATCGACGGCAAGTCTGCAGCCGAAAGTCAGCAGCGGTGAACTCCTGGTCGCCAACGGCGACGTCCAGATGAACCTGGCCGCCATCAAGGACGGGTCGAAGTTCGACATCTTCTTCCCGGCAATGCCGGACGGACGTCGAACCACCGTCTCACTGCCGTATGTCGCAGGTGTCACGGCCACCTCGAAGCAACCGGAAGAGGCGAAGCAACTGCTGACGTTCCTTCTTTCTGACGAGGCGCAGCGGGCGGTTTTCTCCGATGCGTTCGGAATCCCGGTCCGTGAGTCCGTGGTCCGTCAGATGAGCGACACGACTGATAAGACAACGCCGACCGGTGTTCTCGCGGGAGTGACGCTGTGGGTTCCGGACTGGAATGCGGTGCTGGTCGAACTCGAAGGCGACATCGCCGCGTATCAGAAAGCTGTTGGCTAGCCGAAGGATTCGTCAAGCACGGGTGGTGATTCGCGGCGGAGCCGTCGCGAGGACCGCGAAGACGCCCTCGCGGCCGCCCCGCAGGCAACGCAGAACGGCTCATCCGGCACCACCTTCAGGCAGTGCACGCACAACACCGATTCACCGCCGGCCGGATCGGGTTCCTCCTGCAGCAACGCGATCTGAACCGCGCACCGGACCGTGAGGAGCGCCAGCACCGCCAAGGTGATCTTCGCCGCGAGATCGATCGTCCGTTGCACGCTGACTGCGTCGGCCACCCATACCGCGGCGTACAAACCGAGCGCCAGGAGCGTGCATATCGTCAACGCCGTGCGGGCGCGTCGGGGATCCCTGCCCGCGCGCCGATTCGGCCGAAACCACAGGCTCAGTCCGACCAGACCACCGGCCGCTGTCGTGACGATCGGATCGACGATCCCATAGGTGACCGCGTCCTCGAACATGCGTCCCGCACCCTGCTGTTCGATGAGACCTTCGGCGAATTGGGGCGCCAGGATGGTCGCCGCCGACGCTGTCGAGTACCACAGCGCGCCGAAGGCGCCGATGACGAATCCGTCGAGCGACTCCCGTACCGGCATCGGAAAAAGCCTGCACACCAGGGCGGGAATCAACATCAGTACCCCGCCGCCCAGCGAGATCAGCAATCCCACGTTCAGCACCTCGTTGACGAGCAGCAGGCTCGAACCGGTCGAGAGGCCGTAGGAACCCGCGATGATGCTGCCGGTCGACAGCCACCACCCGATTCCGAGTGCCACGCCGAGCACCATCGCGACGGCCAGGATCCGAAGTGGTTTGTCGCGAAACCCGTCGGACTGCCAGACGTAGATGAGGAAGAGCAGTGGCCATCCGATCACCGCGATGACACCCAGTGGGCCGTTCATCTCAGCCGAGGCCAGAACGATGATGGCGACAAGGCACAGGATCAGCCCGACCCGAAAGGGCTTTCGGGTCTGGAAGGGGATGCGGGGGAACAGGGAGCTACTGATTCGCGGTATCCAGATCGGCTCCCGGGGCGCGGTCGCGAACACCCGGGGCCGCAGCAGAATGCTCCACGTGCTCACCGGCGCAGCCAGTTCGGCTCCGCAGCTGGCACAGAACACCTCGGCCGGCACGGTTGAACCGCAGGCCGGACATACCCGGGTCGTCACGGTGTCACCGTATCGCCGCTGTCGGCATTGACCGTCACGTTCGCCGCTTGAGAACCGAAGAATCAGAGAAGAAAAGTAGCCGCGGCAGCGCCCGCGCCTTCCGGGGCTCCGGCGCCGAGCGCAGCGCAACCGCAGGCCGCCGGCGGGTTGCCGCAGCCGCCGCATCGAAGAACGGCACCTTCATCGGTGTCGAGGCGGATGCCGACATCGGCGAACCGACGCACTTCGATGTGTGCCAGGGCAGCAACGAGATGGCTGTCCGGGACTGCATCGACTGATGGCACTCAGGCCGCCGCAACGCTGAGCGCGATGGCTCCGGCGCCGCAGGCGCGACTTGTCGGCGATCCCGACATGGTGGCGACGGCAGCGGGATCAGTAGCGATCGAGTTCGATCAGTCGCTCGTCGCTGATCCCGAAGTGATGCGCGATCTCGTGCAGAACGACATGCTTGATCTCGTCGCACAGACGGTTCGCGTCGCCCGCGGAACGCCGCGTGAGGGGTCCGCTGAAGATACTGATCTTGTCCGGAAGCACCCCGCTGTAGTCACTGGTCCGCTGTGGCAGTGGAACGCCACGGTAGAAGCCGAGCAACGACTGTCCGTCGGGGGGTTCGTCCTCGACAACGATCTCGACGTTGCTGATCGCGTCACGGAGCGCGCTGGGCAGCGAGTCCAGCGCCGCCTCGATGGCCTGGTCGAACGGATCGGTGGGCGCTTCCATCCCGTAATGCTGCCAGATCGGATGACCGGCTTGGCATAATCCAAGGTCCGATGGAGTTGCAGGAGCACGCGTGACAAGGGATTTCGACCGGTCGTCCGCGGCGTCCGCGCCGTTGGTCGAAGCGTGGCGCCGGGCCCGCGAGGCCGGGCGCCGGCCGATGCAGATTCCCGGCCACAAGATGCGGTATCTGCAGGGCGCCGACGGATGGGCTCACGATCTGGTCGGCGACACGGTGCGCGACGACATCCCGCTGCAGGGCGGCGTCGACGACAACGCCTACAGCAACGGCTACCTCGATCAGGCCGAGGCGCTGTGGGCCCGCGCGATCGGCGCCGACTTCAGCCGGTTCCTCGTGGGCGGATCGACCCAGGGCAATATCGCCGCCCTGGGAACGATCGCCGATCAGGACGTGCCGATCGCGATCGACCGGACCTCGCACCGAAGCACGCAGGCCGGCCTGGTGTTGATCGGCGCCCGTCCGGTCTGGATCTATCCGCGGCTGCACCCGGAGTTCCATCTGCCGATCGGAATGGCGGCATCGAGTCTGGAGTCGGTGACCGAAACCGTCAACTCGTTCTTCGCCACCTCGCCCTCCTACATCGGGACGTTGTCGGACGTGACCGCACTGGCGGCCGTCGCGCAGCGGCGGCGCGTGCCGCTGATGATCGACCAGGCCTGGGGTGCGCATCTGGACTTCCTGCCCGGCCGCGGCGCCATCCGCCAAGGTGCCGACTTCGCCGTCACGAGCGTGCACAAGAGCCTGTTGGGCTACTCGCAGACCGCCGTTGTGAGCATGCGGGAGAACCTGATTCCGCGCTCGACCCTGGACCGGTGGGTCGATCTGACCACCACCACCTCGCCGTCGGGGACGCTGCTGGCGACCATCGACGGCAGCCGGGCGGCCATGGAACGCGACGGCGCACAACGGTTGGGGCTGATCATCGAAGCCGTCGCCGATGCCCGGCGTCGGCTGGCGCGGGTCCGTGGGCTCGTCGTTCTGGATGACGCCACCGCCGGCTGTCCGGTTGACCCGACGAAGCTGACGCTGATCCTTCCCGGCACCGGTGCGGACGGGGTCGCGCTCGGTCAGGAACTCTGGCGGCTCGGCCTCGGTGTGGAGTCGGCGGACCGGGACACCCTGGTGCTCACTCTGACGGTGGCTGACGAGCCGGAGTGGATCGTGGAGTTCGCCGGTCTGCTCGCCGGACTGATCGAGGCGCACCGCGGGCAGAGCCGTCCGTCGTCACCGCTGTCGGTGTGGCGAGTCGAACCCGACGTGGTGCTCACCCCGCGCGAGGCGTTCCTGCGCGGGCGCCGGCGGGTGAAGGTGGCCGACGCGATCGGTGAGGTGAGCGCCGAGCAGTTCTGCCCGTACCCGCCCGGAGTGCCGCTGCTGGCGCCGGGGGAACGCGTGACGCACGAAGCGCTGACCGCGATCCGTGCAGCCAGCGAGTACTGCCGCATCGCCTACTGCAGCGACCCGTCGCTGGAGACGGTTCTCATCGTCGACCAGTAGACCTGGATCCTCCGATCGGAGGATCCAGGGTCCTCGTCAGAATCCTCCGTCTGCTCGATGCAGCGGCCGTGGCTTTCCCGGCACTGTGGTTCTCAGCAAGCCGCAACGCCGACGAAGGAGAACATCATGGACAAGTTCGCAGCGAAGATCCGTTCCGCCGCCCGCTGGTACATGGAGAGCTGCTCGCACGTCGATCCCGCCGCCGCCGTCGCCATGTTCGGAACCGGCATCGTCGCCATCCCGATGACGCCGGGCGCGAATCCGGGCGAGGGAGCCCGCTAGGCCTGCGCGACCGGTTCGGCCGTGTGCAGCCACTGTGGCCGCACGGTGATCAGAAGCAGGTACACGACCGCAGCGGCCACGCCCGAGGTGATGAAGCTGGCGTCCACACCGCCGAGAGCCACCGCGATGGGCCCGGTGTAGGAGTCGGTGGCATTCGAGAGAATGCCCACCACGCTTCCGGTGATCCAGGCCAGCACCGCCGCGGCATTCCAGCCACCGCTGTACCAGTACCGGCCGCCGGTGCGGCGCTGGTTGAACACCTGCAGGTCCGGCTGATCGAAGCTGCCCCGGGTCCGCCACAACCCGATCAGGGTGATCGCCGCCCACGGAGTGGCCAGTGAGGTCAGGAAGACGACGAACGAGGTGACCGCGACTTCGGCATCCCAGATGAACTTGCCCAGGAAAACCAGGACGGTGGAGACGACCGTCATGACGATGGTCGCCTGCATCCGGGTCAGGCGGGGCAGGATCGCGTCCAGATCCAGGCCCATGCTGTAGAGGTTCATCGCGCCCTGGCCGATGCTGCCGACCAGCGCAGCCAGCACCACCGGAATCAGCAGCCAGGACGGCACCCCGGTCACCAGGCCCGCGGGAAAACTGTTCTCGTCGAACAGGATTGACGACACGTAGGCGCCCCACAGGGTGGGGATCAGCAGGCCGCCCAGCAGCCCGACGAACATCCCGATGAGCAGCGTTCCGGGCTTGTGCCGGCGCGGGGAGATGTAGCGCGTCCAGTCGCCCAACTGCGTCACGTAGGACAGCGGACCGGCGATGCCGGCGGTCAGTGCGGCCAGCAGCCAGGTCGGCCAGAACGAGCCCAGTGCGTAAAGGTCCGGGCTACCCGGATAGGTGGCGTCGAACTTGTCGGCCAACCCGATCACGCTGAGCAGCATCGCGGCGCCGACGACGATGACGATGATCGTGTTGACCCGCAGCAGCCATCGGTACCCGTAGATCGCGACGACGGCGATTGCCACCGCGAGCAGTCCGTAGCCGAGGACGTCCTGCAGGACCGATTCCTCGGTGCCGAGCAGACGGTCGGTCACCGCGACCAGCGCCTCACCGCCGGTCCAGATCGTCAGCGCCACGTACCCCAGGCACAGCAGCAGGCCGATCACCGACGCGACGAGTCGACCGCGGACACCGAAGTAGGCGCCGGAGGACACCGAGTTGTTCGTGGCGGCCCGAAAACCCAACAGGGCCAACGGCGTGACGACGAGCGCGCCGACTGCGGTGCCCACCACGATCGCAGAGACGCTGGCCCACCAACTCAGCCCGTAGAGGATCGACAGCCAGCCGAACACGCCGACCGAGAGGGCCATGTTGCCGCCCCACAGGATCGCGATCACATCGCGCGGTGAGGAGGTCCGTGCGGAGTCCGGGATGGTGTCGACTCCATACTGTTCGAGGCCGGTGTCCACGGCTTCGTTCGAGTTAGACATGGCCACACACTAGGCCAGCCGGACGGTCTGATCCTGCGGTTATTCCACGCCTTCGACCTGTGACCGGATCCAGTCGAGGTTGGCCTGCATGTTCTGCTGCCACTCCGCGAGCCGGCGCGCGACGATCCGGGCCTCCTTGTCGGGCTGCGCGGTGATCGCGATGTTGAGGCCCGACGGGCCTGGACCCATCCGCGCCCACTGCCGGATCAGCACGCCGTCGCCGGTCGGCTCAACCTCGAATCCCCAACTGGCGATGGCCCCCTCGTGTCCGAGGACGTTCCACACCCAGCGGCGCTCGTCCTCGACCTCGGCGACCTCGCACACCGTCTCCCAGACGCCGATGGCGTCGTTCTTGTTGCGGCCGCGGAAGCGGGCGCCCACCCGGACCCGGTCGGCACCGTCGAGCCATTCGACCGACTGAAGCTCCGCCGAGCACCGTGCGGGCACAGTGATATC
The DNA here is from genome assembly GCF_017853185.1 of Mycolicibacterium sp. GTDB lineage: Bacteria > Actinomycetota > Actinomycetes > Mycobacteriales > Mycobacteriaceae > Mycobacterium. Next base: position 46,692 of record NZ_JAFMJZ010000001.1, on the reverse strand, counting down.
GGTGACGTAGCGCCACGCGGTGGCGACGTCGCAGTGGACGCGTTGGGTCACTTCGATGCTCGGCTGGTCGCGGTAGCGCATGGAGGTAGCGTGCCACGTTATGCGGATAGCCACGATGATCGAACCCCGATTGCCCGGCGCGGTGGAGTTCGCGGTGGCCGCCGAGGAATTGGGCGTCGATTCGGTGTGGATCCCCGAGGTGTGGGGGTACGACGCGCTGACCGGGTTGGCGTATCTCGCTGCGAAGACCACGACGCTCAAGCTGGGCACCTTCGTGGTGCAACTGGGTTCGCGCAGTCCGGCGATGCTGGCGACCTCCGCGCTGAGCCTGGAGGAGCTGTCCGACGACAGATTCCTCCTGGGCGTAGGCACCTCCGGACCGAGGGTGATGGAGGGCTGGCACGGGGTCCGGTTCCGTAAGCCGGTCGAGACCACTCGGGAGACCATCGAGATCGTCCGGATCGTCAGCCGTGGAGATCGTCTCGAGCACCCCGGAGAGGTCTATCCGCTCCCGTTGCCGGATAGCAGCGGCGCCGCGCTGAAGCCCATGGTGCGACCGCGGCACGTGCCCGTGTACGTGGCGGCGATGGGACCGCGGAATCTGCGGCTCACCGGTGAGCTCGCCGACGGTTGGCTGGGCAACGCGTTCATTCCCGAGGCCGCTGAGGTGTTTCTCGGTCCGCTGCGCGAAGGCGCCGAGCGGGGCGGGCGTCCACTCACCGACCTCGACCTGGTGGCGCCGGTGGCCGTCGAGTTCCACGATGACGACGCAGCTGCCGACGCGGCCGCACGCCGGCACGCCGATGGATACGCGTTCACCATCGGCGCCATGGGCACCGGCGGCCGCAACTTCTACAACGACGCGTTCACCCGATTGGGGTACGGGGAGCAGGTGGCCGCGGTCGCAGAACTGTGGCAGAGCGGTAAGCGGGACGAGGCCCGCGCCGCAGTGCCGATCGACCTCGGCCGGCTCACCAATCTTGTTGGTACGCAGGACAGCATCACCGAACGGGTCCGTCAGTACCGGGCGGTGGGAATCACGACGCTGCTGGCGAAGGTGGACGGTGATTACACCGACCAGTTGAGGACTCTTGAACGCCTTCTAGCGGTAGTCGAGGGCGGTTAGCGGTCGGATTCTCAGAATCCGCGCTTGCTCCCGATGGAGACACGGCCGCTGCGCCGCAGCATCGCCACCGTGGCGGCCAGCCGGCTGCGATCCGGATCGGGCTCCAGGCCTTCCCCCATCCGGTGCAACTGATCGGCGTGCCAGCCGAGTTCGAGTAGCCCGTCCATCGTCTTGAGTTCGACGACCTTGCCGAGCAAGCCGCGCATCCCGTAGCGGATCTGGTGTGCCGTCACCGCGTCGGCACGCCCGCTGAGTAGCGCGTCGGCGGCGTCCGGTGTGGTGGCCGTGGGCCGGCCGAGGCCGATGACATCGCATTCACCGCCGGCGACCGCTTCCTCCATGGCCGCGCGCGAACGGAAGCCGCCGGTGACCGCCAGCGGGATGTCGCCCACGATGCTGCGCACGGTGCGGGCGTAATCGAGGAAGTACGCCTCGCGTGCACGGGTGCTGTCTGCGGCGGAGCCCATCATGGCGGGCTGCTCGTAGCTTCCGCCGCTGACTTCGATCAGGTCCAGACCTTCGCCGACGAGCGCGGCCAGGACACCGCGCGATTCGTCCTCGGTGAATCCGCCGCGCTGGAAGTCCGCCGAGTTGAGTTTGAGGCCCACCGCGAAGCCGGGTGTCACCCGCGAACGGATGCGCCGCACCACTTCGATGAGGAAGCGCATCCGCCGCTCCGGATCGCCGCCCCAGTCGTCGGTGCGCTGATTCGACAACGGCGAGAGGAACTGCGCGACCAGGTAGCCGTGTGCGCCGTGGATCTGTACGCCGTCGAAGCCCGCTGTCTCGCATACCGCGGCACTGGTGGCAAACCGTTCGATGATGTCCTCGATCTCGGCCGGGGTGAGTTCCCGGGGCGTGGGGGAGCCCGGAAGGTTCATCGGAATCGCACTGGGTGCGACAGGCTTGTGGCCGAGATCAAGCGGATTCGACTGCCGCCCTGGGTGATTGAGTTGCACCCAGATCGGAGCGCCACCGTCCTTCGTGGCCTTGGCCCAACGGGAGAGAGCATCGAGATTGCGTTCGTCCTCGATCACCACGTTGCCGGGTTCGCCGAGTTGGCTGCCGTCGACCATCACGTTCCCGGTGAGGATCAAGCCGTACCCGCCTCGGCCCCAGGTCGTGTACAGCCGCTCCAGACGCTTGTCGGGAGCGTGTCGTTTGTCCGCCATCGCCTCGCTGAGTGCGGCCTTCATGATTCGGTTGGGCAGCACCTGTCCGCAGGGCAGGGTCAAAGGATCGCGCAGTGTGGTCATGCGCGCCGACGCTAGTAGACCGAATGGTATATTTCAACCCATGCGTGTACGCGACCGGCTGACAGCGGCCACCGCGGAACTGATGCAACGCCACGGCGTTGCCGGCACCGGTATCGCCCAGATCCTCGAGACCAGTGGTGTGACGCGGCGGTCCATCTATCTCAACTTCCCCGGCGGGAAGGCCGAACTCGTCGCAGCGGCAACGCAGTCCGCCGGTGATGAGATGACGACGACGCTGCGCAGTTACCTCGGGCAGCCGGATCCGGTTGCAGCATTCATCCGGATGTGGAGCGATGCGCTCGTCAGCACCGACTTCCAGAACGGTTGTCCCCTGGTTGCCGCGGCGTGCAGTCGCGATGAGGCTCCCGAGGCCGCCACCGCGGCCGCGGCTCTCTTCTCCGGCTGGGCAGGGTTGTTGGCCGAGAGGCTGGCCGCCGACGGTATCGCCCCGGATGTGGCCGAGACGTTGTCGACGACCGTGATCGCAGCAATTGAAGGAGCGGTGATCCTCTGCCGTGCAGAGCAATCGACCACGCCACTCGACCGGGTGTCCCATCATCTCAGTGAGCTCATTTCGATGCACCGCCCCGACTCTCGGCACCCTCGCCGAGCGGCCACGTAGCACTGACCGGTCAAAGAGAGAAGAGAACACATGCCCTCGGTATTGGTGACCGGCGCAGGCCGCGGAATCGGATTGGCGATCACCCGGCACATGAGCGCCCGCGGCTGGGACGTCTATGCCACCGCGCGCTCCGACAGCGCCCTCAGTGAACTCGGGGCGATGCCACGGGTGCACCCGACAAGGCTCGACATCACCGATCGGGAATCGCTGAAGGGGCTGGCAGCTCAGCTGCCCGAGAAACTCGACGGCGTGGTCAACAACGCCGGCATCGTGGTGAACGGGCCCGTCGAGGGCCTCACCCTCGACGATCTGTCCCGGCAGCTGGACGTCAACGTCGTCGCTCAGATCGGGGTGACCCAGGCGGTGCTGCCGAAGATTCGCGCCGCCAAGGGCCGGATCGTGTTCATCTCCTCGGTCAGCGGATTGATCACCACACCGGGAACCGGCGCCTACTGCGCCTCGAAGTACGCACTCGAATCGCTGGCCGATGCACTCCGGATGGAGCTGCGGCCGTGGGGGATTCCGGTCTCGCTGGTCGAGCCGGGTCCGATCCGCACCGACATCTGGGGCGAGATCCTCGTCGAACATGACCGGATGGTGGCCGAACTCGCACAGGAGCACCGGGATCTCTATGCGCCGCACTTGAACGGCACCCGAAAACTGTTGGGTCGCATGCAGAAGTTGGCGGCGGATCCGGAGAGGGTCGTCAAGGCCGTCGATCATGCGCTGACGGCCCGCCGGCCCAAGAGCCGCTATCTGCTCGACACCGCCAGCCGGGCGCAGAAGATCCTCCTGGGCCTGACGCCGACCGCGATCAACGACGCAGTGCTGGCCGCGGCGACCACATCGAAGTAGAGCCGTGACAGCAACACTTGTCGCGAAGGACCTGGCCGGCGGGTTCGCCCACCGCACCCTCTTCGAGGGCCTGGACCTCACCGTCGCCCCGGGCGATGTGATCGGAGTCGTCGGCGCCAACGGCGCGGGCAAGAGCACCCTGCTGCGGATTCTGGCCGGCGACCTCGAACCGCTTGAGGGCACGGTCAGTGTCGCCCCCGCCGATGCCTTCGTCGGATGGCTTCCGCAGGAGCATCAGCGGATACCGGGGGAGACCGTCGCGGCCTACATCGCGCGGCGAACCGGGTGCACCGCCGCGACGGAAGCCATGGAATCAACGGCAGCGGCCCTGTCGGATCCTGGTACAGCGCCGGAAGGTGTCGACCCGGCTGATGCCTACGCCGCCGCACTCGATCACTGGCTGGCGTCCGGCGCGGCGGATCTCGACGAACGCATGCCCGCCGTACTGGCCGACCTCGGACTGGATTCCGATGCGGTGCAACCGGATTCGACCCCGATGACAGCGCTGTCGGGCGGCCAGGCGGCACGGGTCGGACTGGCGGCTCTGATGCTGTCGCGCTTCGACATCGTCCTGCTCGACGAGCCCACCAACGACCTCGACCTCGATGGCCTGGACCGGCTGGAGTCCTTCGTCCGCGACCTGCGCGGCGGCGTCGTGCTGGTGAGTCACGACCGGGAGTTCCTGGCCCGCAGCGTCACCCGGGTGCTCGAACTCGACCTGGCCCAGAACACCAACACCGTGTACGGCGGCGGGTACGACAGCTATCTGGAGGAGCGCGAGGTCGGCCGCCGGCACCGGCGCGAACAGTACGACGAGTTCGCGGAGAAGAAGGCCGATCTGGTGGCCCGCTCACGCACGATGCGGGAGTGGTCGAGCCAGGGTGTGCGCAATGCGATGAAGAAGTCTCCGGACAACGACAAGATCCGCCGCCGAGCGGCCACCGAGTCCAGCGAGAAGCAGGCGCAGAAGGTGCGTCAGATGGAGAGCCGGATCGCCCGTCTCGACGAGGTCGCCGAACCCCGCAAGGAGTGGAGTCTCCAGTTCACCATCGGTGCCGCGCCGCGGTCGAGTTCGGTGGTCGCCACCCTCGACAACGCCGTTGTGCGGCAGGGGGACTTCGTCCTGGGGCCGGTCTCGATCCAGGTCGACGCCGGAGAACGGATCGGCATCACCGGACCCAACGGCGCCGGCAAATCGACGCTGCTGCGGTTGCTCCTCGGCCGGTTGCAGCCCGACGAGGGCCGCGCGAGTCTGGGCAGCAACGTCGCGATCGGCGAGATCGACCAGGCCCGGGCCGATTTCACCGGTTCGGATCGGCTGGTCGACCGTTTCGAGCAGCGGGTGCCGGACTGGTCGACAGCTGACGTACGGACCCTGCTGGCGAAATTCGGGCTGCGCGCCGATCACGTCGAACGCACGGTGGACGAACTCTCACCCGGGGAGCGGACCCGGGCGGGCCTGGCACTGCTGCAGGCGGCCGGCACCAACGTCCTCGTCCTCGACGAGCCGACGAACCATCTCGACCTGCCCGCCATCGAGCAACTCGAGCAGGCGCTGGAGAGCTACGACGGGGCCCTGTTGCTGGTGACCCACGACCGGCGGATGCTGCAGAACATCCGGTTGGACCGGTCCTGGTCGGTGGACAACGGACGGGTGAGTGAAATCTAGTTTTCGCCCGCTGCCACAAGGGAACTCAGCCGCACCTTCGGGTTGTCCTGCTGGAACCCCTGCAGCCGCCACTTGGTGGTGAACAGCGCCAGCATGACACCGTCGCTGCGGGTGAGCACCTCGACCGAAACCTGTCGCTGGACGAAATCCGCGTCCTCGGGGTCAACCGCGCGGGCGACGGTGTAGGGCAGGGACTCCAGGGTGATCGGGGAGCTGAACTCCGTCGCCATCCGGTGGCTGGCCACCTCGAACTGCATCGGGCCCACGGCGGCGAACACCGGCGCCTGATCGCCACGCTTATCAGAGCGCAGCACCTGCACCACGCCTTCCTGATCGAGCTGCTCGATGCCCTTGCGGAACTGCTTGTGCTTACTGGGATCGGTGCCGCGGGCGACGGCGAAGTGCTCGGGGGAGAAGCTCGGAATCGGCGGAAACGCAACGGGCACATCGCGGAACAGGGTGTCGCCGGGCCGCAGTGCCGCCGCGTTGGCCAGGCCGATCACATCTCCCGGCCAGGCGCTGTCCAGCGTCGAGCGCTGCTGACCGAACACCGACTGGGCGTACTTGGTGACGAACGGCTTACCGGTGGAGGCGTGGGTCAGCACGTCGCCGCGCTCGAAGGTGCCCGAGCAGACCCGCGCATAGGCGATGCGGTCCCGGTGAGCGGAGTCCATGCCGGCCTGAACCTTGAACACGAATGCGCTGAAAGGGGAGTCGACCGTGCGAAGGTTGCCGTCGACATCCACCTGACCGTGCGGCGGCGGCGCCAGCCGAACCAGGTTGTCCAGCAACTGATTCACCCCGAAGTTCAGCGCCGCGGAGGTGAACAGCACCGGTGTGGTCTCGCCCGCCAGGAACGCCGCCTGATCGTGGTCACCGCCGTCGGCCGAGAGCAGTTCGCATTCCTCGACCGCGTTGACCCAGTCGTCGCCGGCGGCCTCTTCGGCACGGTCCGGCGGGATGTGTTCCTCCGGTGCCACGGTGGCGCCGCCGGCGGTTCGGGTGAACCGGATGAAGTTGCCGGTGCGGCGATCCAGCACACCCTTGAAGTCGCCGGCGATACCCACCGGCCAGGTCAGCGGCGTCGGTTTCAGGCCGATGCGCTCGGAGATCTCGTCGAGCAGTTCCAGAGGGTGCCGGCCCGGGCGGTCCCACTTGTTGATCACGGTGAGGATCGGGATGCCGCGATGGCGGCACACCTGAAAGAGCTTGAGGGTCTGTGGTTCCAGACCCTTGGCCGCGTCGATCAGCATGACCGCGCAGTCGACTGCGCTGAGCACCCGGTAGGTGTCCTCGGAGAAGTCGGCGTGGCCGGGGGTGTCGAGCAGATTGATGACGCAGTCCTGCCCGTCCGGGGAGGTGTAGGGGAACTGCAGCGCCGTCGAGGTGATCGAGATGCCGCGGGCCTGCTCCATCTCCATCCAGTCCGACACCGTGGCGCGGCGACCGGACTTGCCGTGAATTGCGCCGGCCTCGGTGATCACCCGGGCGTGCAGGACCAGGGCCTCGGTCAGCGTCGACTTGCCGGCGTCGGGGTGGCTGATGACGGCGAAGGTCCGCCGGCGGCCGGTCTCGGTCGCCAGCTTGCTGGCCGCTGCGGTGTTCGGGCGTACATCGCTCGGTCGTACATCAAGGTCATCCATCGCCGTTGATGTTAGTCGGGCCGGCCGAACCGGAAGATCGCCAAGCTTGCCGCCACCGTCAGCGCGGCCAGGGCGATGACCGGGGCGACAACGTGCCTGGACAGCGTCGCGCCGACCACCGCTCCGCTGCACATGCTGAGCACCACCGCATAGCGCAACTTCTCGCGTTCGCCGGCGCCGCCGGCCAGCCGGCTGTCCATCCCGATGCCGACGATGGTGGCGGTCAGCACCGTGGTGGTCAGTTCCGGAATGCCGAACTGGCGGGCGGCCACGGATTGGGAGCCGAAGATCGTCGCCAGGCAGACGATCAGGATCAGCCGCCCGCTGCCGTGATAGCCGAGCACTCCTGTTCCGGCGAGCGCGGACAGCGTGAGCAGCGCCACCACCTCGGCGCCGAGTGCGACGGTGAGCCACCGCCGTACCTGGTGACTCAGATGCCGGACGAACCGGCCGCCGATGATCGCGCCGAGCACGAAGCCGACGAACGCGACGGCGGCCGCGGTGAGATCGACGCCGGAATTCGGGACGAACCAGAAGCCGAGGAAGATCACGTTGCCGGTCATGTTGGCGACGAACACATGCCCCAGCACCAGAACACTGATGGCGTCCACCAGTCCGGTGGCGAAGGTCAGCAGCAGCAACCCGGCGACTGTCAGTCGTTCGGACACGGGTGAGGCGACGGCCATGAGCTTCAGTATCGCCGCATCACCTTCGAGGAGGCGGAGTGTTCGCCGACGGGTGCTAATGTCCTGCTCTCGTGACCTCGCGAACTGTCGGCAGCCACGTCCTGGCTGATATCAGCGGCTCCACGTCGCCGTTGCTGGATGACAGTGTCGGCCTTGAAGAGCTTCTCGTACGGTCCGCCGAGGCGGTCGGTGCGACGGTCCTCTCCCGCCACCACCATTCCTTCATGCCGCAGGGTGCCACCGCCGTCGTCGTGCTGGCGGAGTCGCATGTGTCGATCCACACCTGGCCGGAATGGGGCGGGGCAACCCTGGACGCGTACACCTGTGGCGCCGCCGACCCCGAACGGCTGGTCGACCTGATCATCGAGGGGTTGGCTCCCACCAACGTGCGGCGCGCCACCGTGCCACGCGTCGTCCCCGGCGGGCCCGACGAACCGGCCTTCCGGTTCGCCGAGTTCATCACCCCGGCAGACCGTTACGAACATGACCTCGCCGAGGTCTACACCAGCGGGACGAGCGAATTCCAGGACTACCTCATCGGCCGCTCCGAGGCCTGGGGCCGGATGCTCGTCCTCGACGGTGTGGTGCAGAGCACCGAGGCCGACGAGTTCATCTATCACGAGGGAATCGTCCATCCGGCCTGTTATGCCGCGGCCGCCGCGGCGCCTTTGCGCGATGCGCTGATCCTCGGCGGGGGCGAAGGCGCATGCCTGCGCGAGGCGCTGCGCTGGCGCTCGCTGGAGCGCGTGACGATGGTCGACATCGACGCGGAGGTCGTCGCCGCCTGCCGCGAGTTCCTGCCGGCCCATCACAAGGGAGCATTCGACGACCCGCGGGTGACGCTGGTCCACGACGATGCCGTGGGATTCCTGCGCTCGCTGCCCGACGCAAGCCTCGACATCATCGTCTCCGACATGACCGACCCGGTGGAGGGCGGACCGTCGACGTTCTGCTTCACCGTCGAATACTTCACCGAGATCTCGCGGGTTTTGCGTCCGAACGGCGTGGTCGCCGTCCAGGCGGGGCCGGCATCCCCGATCGAAGTCGCGTTGCACGCCAAGGTCATTCGCACGATGCGGGCGGTGTTCCCGTCGGTGATCCCGTACGCGGTCGACGCCCCCTGCTACGGCCGGGACCTGGGCTTCGTCATCGCCTCCAAGCAGGATCTGCTCAGCCGCCTCGATGTCGCCACCATCGCGGGCCTGGCCGGTGAGATCTCCGGCGAGCATCGCTGGCTGACCCCGGAACTCCTGCGCGGCAAGCTCAGCATTCCGCCCTACCTCGAGCAGGAGATCGACGCGCGCAGCGACGTCTATCTCGACGACGCCCCGCCGGCCACCGCCGGCGCGGCCGGCTGGGAGGCCTGAGCGCCCCTGCGCGATGGCTTTCGCAGCGTCGCCCGCGACGCCGCCGGGATGGTGGTCGCCGATGACCCGCAGACCAGTCGCCCATGCGAGAAGTACGGGCCGGCATCCGGGGTCAGTCGCGAATAGCCCGCGTCCACAACGGGTTTGAGCGTCGAGTTCAGCCAGTCGACGGTTTGGGTGGGGAAGCCGAGCTGTCGTAGCGGCTCCAGAAGTGGCAGCGTCGGCGACGGGATCATGGAGGTGGTCACGGTTCCGCCCAGGGCATTGGTCACCTCGGAGACCGTGACAGTCTCGGATGGCGAGGCCAACGCTGAGTTGTTGTGGAAGTAAAGAGTCCCCATGAGGGCGTTCAGATCCGCCAGCAGATTCCACGGCCGGTCGGGCGGATCAGCCCAGGCGTCGTACTGGTGGAACACGATCGAGACGTCGTATTGGCTGTCGGCCAGACCACGCACGGTGTAGCCGACGATGGGGACGGTCAAGCCTGTCGGCAGGTAGATGTCGGCCAGCCCCAATTCCGGACTCGCGAACATGGCGAACGAGAGCTGGTCGGATCGCGGTGCGTCGGGACTGGTTGCCAGATGGGCCAATTCGCTGTTGATGACCAGCGTTCCCTCGGAGAGTGCAGCGATCACCACGTGTTCGCCACCGGCACTCGCATTGCGGATCTGGTCGTCGAGTGAGATGCGCCCCATGGCCACAGCCTGATTGGCGCCCGGTGCGGCCAGGCTGCCGCTGATCAGACCGATGCTGGCCGGGTAGTTCACCACCTGCGGCGAACTGTCGGGGAACCAGTTCTCCCCGATCATGTGGTTGAGCAGGTCGTACCCCTCGAGGATGGAGATGGGCGGGCCACCGGCTTCGTCGGTGCCCCACAGGTAGAACCGTCCCAACGGCAGATTGGTGAGGATGTTCGGGTAGTACAGCGGCCCCGCGCCCCCGATGGTGATCCGGGTCTGCGCCGAAGCCGATGCGACGGGAACGCCGGCGAACAGCGTCGCGCAGACGATGGCCGCCAGCGCTGACGCCCGAGTCGATCGCGATCCGGTAACCGGCACAATGCCGATAATTGCACAGGGTGTTGCGCGTCAAGCGAGTTTCCGGAGCGAGCGACGAGCGACCCTCAGGCGGCCAGTGCCGCGGTGTTGACCCACGCTTCGGCATCACCGAAGAAGCCGCCCGCGTAGGCGTACTCGATGCTGTCGAACAGCGTCCCCACCGCTGCGTCGTCGAGGACGACGTCGATGCGGTAGTTCGGGCTGAATCGCCTGGGGTTGCAGAACCCGCGGAACTCCTCGGTCGAGACGCTGTCTCGGCCGGCCGCGGGACCCTCGGTGACGGTGACCGAGGCGATTCCGGTGCCGGGCAGGATCGCGGTCAGGGACTTGTCGGACATCTGCTCGGTGATGATGGTGATCGTTTTCATGATTTCAGTCTCGGTCGCTCCGGCGTCCCGCAGCGTCCGCCGGTCGGGCCCCGAACCGGCTGATCGCCCTGTCCTCCGATCGGTGGACGCCGTCAACGGCGCCCGGCGCGCCAACTCCGGTAACCGCGGTGCGCGGCGAGCGCCCCGATGATCGCGGTGACGCACCAGACCCCGACCGCCGCGAAGGCCAACGGCGAGTGCAGATCTGAGATCGACGCCCCCAGCGCGGTGTAGACGAACGCGCGCGGCGCCGATCCGATGAAGGCTCCGATCGCCATCTGCCACAACGGCATTCCGAACGCGCCGAATACGTAGGAGGCCAGCGCATCGGAGACGCCCGGTACGAACCGTTGGCCGACGACCGCCCACAGACCCCGCCGCCGGATCTGCGAGTCGATCCGTTCGGCCCACTCCGCGCCGACCAGTGCCCGCGCGCTGTCCCGGCCGGCCCGCCTGCCGAAGAAGGCGGCGATAGTCGCCGTCAGCGCCGCGGAACACAAGGTCACCGCCGTTCCGAGCACCGGTCCGAACAGCAGTCCGCTGCCGGCCGCCAGCAGCGGTCCGGGGACGAAGACCGAGGCCAGGATCGCCGACATCGGGATGTAGACCAGGGGGGCCAGCGGACCGGTCCGGGTGATCGCCGCACGGACCGCTTCGATGTCGATCACGTGCTTGACCGCGACGAGATAGAACATCGCGAACAGGAACGCGGCGAACAGGGCGAGTCGCAGAATGTGTTTCCGTCGGCCGCCGGCCGCGGCCTCCGTGCTGTCAGTGACCGTGGACATGTTTTACGGCGGGTCCCAGCGCACCCAGTCGACGGTCATCGATGCCGGGAATACGGTGGAGGAGTCCGGGGCTCCGGCCCAGGGGCCGCCGACCGCCAGGTTGAGGATCGCGAACATGGGCTGGTCGTACACCCACTGCGAATCGGGGGCCAGCGACGCCGGTGTGAGCGTTCCCAGGGTCTGATCGTCGACACCGAAGGTGATCTCGTTGGGCAGGTGGCGGACCCAGAAGTTGTGATAACCGGTCGACAGATCCGGCACCGTGCTGATGATCTGGGCCTGCTGCGTGGCTGTGCTTCCCGAGATCGGCCCGTGCAGCGTCGAATAGATGGTGGTGGTCGTACTGGGTAGTTCCAGGACGTCGACCTCGCCGGACTGCGGCCACGGCACGGTGTCCTCATTGGCGCCCTTGAGCCAGAAGGCCGGCCAAAGTCCTTGTCCGCTGGGCACTTTGATGCGCGCGGTGATCGTCCCGTAGCCGAAACTGATCTTGTTCTTGGTCTCCACCCACCCGGACGAGTAGCCGCTCTTGCTGCGGGTGGCCTTGAGGATCAGGTTGCCCGCGCCGTCCAGGGAGACGTTGCCGGCCCGGTAGTTCTCCAGGCCGGGGTCCCACCCGGTGCCGGTCTTGATCGACCAGCTCGCAGTGTTCGGAGCCGACCCCGAGTTTCCGGTGAAGTCCTCGAGTAACGGACCGGCGCTCACCCGCAGCGTGTCGATGTAGAGACTGCGCCGGTTGGTCGAGTTGGACGACGAGATGCTCAGCACATGTGCTCCCGCCGGGATCACACCGGTCAGGGTGTAGTCGGCCCAGGACGTCGAAGCGACGACGACGGTGGTGATAGGGACTCCGTCGAGTGAAACCGTCATCGTCGGCGACCCGGAGTTCACGGTGGCTTTCGCGCGGATCACCAGAGCGGTCGAGTCCGGCAGCAGCACCGTGGTCGTCGCGGTGGTGCTGGAGGTGAGGACAAGGGCCGACCCACTCGACGCGGTGCGATCGGTGACAACGCGCCCGCCGCCGGAGGAGGTCAGCACCAGCTTCTCGCCCTCCACCGATGTGACCGGCGAGGCGGCCGAAATGATCGAGGCGCCGGATTTGTAGGACATGCGGACCGGAGTGATCGGTTCCCGCCGTGCCGCGGCCAGCAGTCCGGCGATCGCGGCATCCGTCGGCACGGCCGGCGCGTTGCCGGTCAGCTCATCGGCTGATGACGCCAGTTTGCCCGGCAGGGCCACCGCGACGGTCTGATCCGTTTCCTGCACGGCGATGCGGCGGGCCGTCGCCCCACGCGCCGTGGCGCCTGCCTGGCTCGTGGCGACCTTGGCCGACCCGGCGGTGCGGACCGGCCCCGCCGACTGAGAGGTCGTCGGCGCTGCGGGCCCCGCTGAGGCGGTAGTCGAATTCCCGGTGTCGGCGTAGGCGCAGGCAGCGCAGAACCCTGCGCCGGCCGCCGTGCCCACCCCCATAGCGACGGCGAGGGTGCCGATTCTTCCCACGTGTGCCCCGGCGGTCGTAGTCCCGGGATGATGCCAATGCGGGTGCGGTAGGTGCGGCGGGTGCGGCAGGTGTGGGTGCGGCAGGTGGAAATGCGGCAGGTGAGGATGGGGCGCAAAGAGATTCAGCGAATGGGGGTGCTGGCTCGAATTCATTCCTGCACCTCCACACCGGGTTAGCTGCGAACCTTCGTCACCCTCAGCATGGCACCAACCGAGTGTTTGCTCAACGCTCGGTCAGCAATCAGCGGAAACGGATATCCAGTGTCGCGAGGCCGAAGATCTTCTTCCCGTCGGACTTCGCGCCGACGATGATGACGCCGGTTCGGGTTTCGGGGTTCAACGACTTGATCTTGCCGCTGAATTCGATGTCCGCGCCCACCATCGCCGGCACGATCGCCGGTTGGGAGAGCCGCACCGCGTAGCGGGTGACGGCGCCGGGATCACCTGTCCAGTCCGAGACGAATCCGGCGCCCAGGCCCATGGTGAGCATTCCGTGGGCTATCACGTCGGGCAGGCCGGCAAGTTTGGCGATGGCCTCGTCCCAGTGGATCGGGTTGGCGTCACCGGCCACCCCGGCGTAGTTCACCAGATCGCCGCGGGACAGCCGGGTGTGGTGGGCGGGCAGTTCGTCGCCGACCTTCAAGTCGTCGAAGGAGACTGTGCCGGGCGTGCGCGCGCTGTCGTCGGCGAGGCGGAAGTCACCGTCGGGGCGCACCGCCTTCTCGTAGTGATGATTGCCGACTCCCATGATGTCGACGTCGTGCATCATCGCCTTCTGCACGGCCACTTTGACTTCCGGATTGATGTCATCGGAGGTGACGCCGACGACGGTGGTGTGCAGGGTGTGCACCCGTTCCCCGGCGGCGTCGGTGAAGGTATTGGTCACCGTGATGAAATCGCGGCCGGCGGTCCGGCGCACCGAGGTCAGTTCGACGTCGATCCGCAACTCGTCGCCGGCCACGATCGGGCGGTGCTGCTCGAAGACCTCTTCGGTCTGCAGGTAGGTGTCGTAGCCGACGACCACCGACTCGAACATCTCCCGGTTGCAGGACATGCCCGGGGTCGAGGTGAAGGTGAGCGGCGCCACCAGACCCGAATAGCCGAGCTCGGCGGCGGCGTCGACGTCCCAGTGCACCGGGTTGTAGTCCTGGACTGCACGGGCGTATTCACGCACCTTCTCGCGGCCGACGAGGTAGGTGCCGTCCATCTGGTACCAGTGGCCGACCCTGGCCTCGAGTGCCGGTGCGTCTGATGTTGCTTCGGTCATGAATCCGCCCAGCCGTTGGCAGCGAGAAGTCGTCGCAGCGAGAAATGATCAAGGTGAGGATAGTCGCGAATCCCGGCGTCGCCGCCCAAAGGGTAAGCTTAGGGCCGTTCTAGCTGGTGCCGCGAGAGACGCGTTGCCGAGAGGGAAACCATGGCGCGCCGCTTTACCGATGTCGAATTGCTCAAGGAACTCGAGCAGACCGCCGAAGAGTATCTCAACCGCCACCTGGCGGCGTCCGTTGAATGGCATCCGCACGATTACGTGCCGTGGGACGACGGCCGCAACTTCGCCGCGATGGGTGGCGACGACTGGTCCCCGGAGCAGTCGCAACTCGGTGAGGTCGCCAAGGCGGCGATGATCACCAACCTGCTCACCGAGGACAACCTGCCGTCCTACCACCGCCAGGCGGCGGCGTACTTCTCCAAGGACGGGGCATGGGGCCATTGGGTCGGCCGGTGGACCGCCGAGGAGGCCCGGCACAGCATCGTGCTGCGCGACTACCTCGTGGTCACCCGCGCGGTCGATCCGGTCGAGTTGGAACGCGCCCGGATGGCACACATGACCCACGGATTCGATCAGACGCCCGAGGAGGAGGAGCGGCACAAGACCGACTTCCTGTTGTCGGTCGCCTACGTGTCGTTCCAGGAACTGGCGACCCGGGTGAGCCACCGCAACACCGGCAAGGCGTGCGCCGAACCCATCGCGGAGCGGATGCTCCAACGCGTGGCCGCTGACGAGAACCTGCACATGATCTTCTACCGGGACGTGTGCGGTGCGGCCCTGGACGTCGCACCGGATCAGGCTCTTGAGGCCATCTGCGATGTGGTGGAGCACTTCCGGATGCCCGGCCAGGGCATGCCCAACTTCCGGCGCAACGGTGTGCTGATGGCCAAGCACGGCATCTACGACCCGCAGCAGCACCGCGACGAGGTCGTGCTGCCGAATCTGCGGAAGTGGCAGATCTTCGAGCGCAATGACTTCACCTCGGTCGGCGAGCAGCGCCGCGACCAGTTGGCGGACTACCTCACCAAGCTCGACGGCCAGGTGTCGAAGTTCGAGGAGCAGCGCGACCGCCTGCTGGCCCGGGAAGCTGCGAAGAACACCCTGGTCTCCAGCTAGCGAAGGTAACGCCGGACTGGTGTTGTGCGACGATGCCAGCAAAGGGAGGACCGCTGGACTCATGAGACGACACCACCGCACAGTGCCCATCTCTGGGGCTATCGCGGGTGCGACGATCGCTGCCGCATTGGCGTGGGCGGCACCGGCACCGGCCGACCCGGCGGATCCGGTGACGCCGACGACCATCGCCCCGGTTCCTGCGCCACCCAACCCGATGACCCCGAACCAGCCCGTGGTTCCGGCCGGTGACCCGGTGGCGGCGCCGGCGCCGGCGAGTCCGTTCCAGCCGTACGTGCCGCCGGTCCAGAACCAGACGTACGGATCCGGCAACAACGGCGGCGGCGTCTTCGGCACGCTCATGGATCTGTGGGACCAGGTGAAGAACCCGACCCTCGACGGTTCCGCCGACACCGGACGGCCGACACCGCCGCCCGGGGCCGGCCCGGCGCCGGCGTTGCCGCCGGGATATGTCTCGATCAACGCGCCGGGTTCTGAAACCGCCTCGACGACCCCCGCCGGCGGGCCCGCCACCGGGCGACCGGCGCTGCCGCCCGGCTACTACTCGATCGACGGCCCCCCGCCGCCCGGTTATCAATACGGAAAACCGGCGGCCCCGGTGACCACCGTCCCAGTTATGCCCCCGGCGTCATGAGGAAGCCGGTTCTCGTCGTCGCGGCGCTCATCGCGGCGGCCGTGGCACTGGGCGTGGCTTTCGCCGTCATCCGACGCGGTGACGTGCAGACCCAACCGCCGCCGGCGAAGAATCTCGTCGTCACCATCGGTGAGCAGAGTTTCACCCTGGTCGACGGGATCGCGGAGAAGGAGATCGCACCCGGCAGCACGGAGACGGTTCGGGTCGTGGGCGAGGGCGTGAGCGGCGACGTCGACGGCGACGGCAAGCCCGAAGCCGCATTGCTGCTCGCCGATGACCCCGGCGGCAGCGGCACCTTCTATTACGCGGTGCTGGCCGTCAACGAGGGCAAGTCGTGGCGGGCCACCAACACGCTCCCGTTGGGCGACCGCATCAAGCCGGAGGGCATCGACTTCACCAACGGCCAGTTCGTCTACCGGTTCCTTGAGCGCAACCCCGACGAGCCCATGTCGGCCCCCCCGACCGTGGAGAACGCCGTCCCGGTCCGCCTGGATGCGGAAACCGGGCGGATCTCGGCCTGGGGCTGATCCCGGGGAGGTCGATCCCTGGGAGGCCGATCCCGACTTTCGCCAATGATTGGCGGTTGATGACGGGCCGAACTATTTTCTGGGAGTGATTTCCTCCGCTTTCAGCGCACTCGCACGGTGGGCCACCCCGATCCTGGCGGTCGCGTCGGTCGTCGGCGCCGGCCTGCACCCCGGCCTCCCCAACGTCGCGTCGCCGGCCGTGCGCCTGGTCGACGAGTCCAACCCGCTGGCGGGAAAGCCGTTCTACGTCGATCCCATCTCGGCCGCCGTGCGCGCCGCCAAGGGCAATCCCGAGCTCGCCGCGATCGCCAACACCCCGGCGGCCTACTGGCTCGACGAGGCATTCCCAGCCGGCCGGGCGACCAGCACGGTCGCCCGCGTCGCCGGTGCGGCTCAGGCGGCGGGTTCCATGCCGGTGTTCGCGCTGTACGCGATCCCGCACCGGGACTGCGGCAGCTTCGCCGCCGGCGGGTTCGCTTCGGCGGCCGGCTACAAGCAGTGGATCGACGCGATCGCCGCGGGCCTGGGCTCGATGCCCGCCGCGATCATCCTGGAACCCGATGCCCTGGACATGGCCGACTGCCTCTCGGCGGATCAGCGCCAGGAGCGCTTCGGGCTGATCCGGTACGCCGTCGACACCCTCACCGCAAACCCGGCCGTCGCTCTCTACATCGACGGCGGGCACTCCCGCTGGCTGCCCGCCGAGGAGATCGCCAATCGTCTCAACCAGGTGGGTGTCAGCAAGGCTCGCGGCTTCAGCCTGAACACCTCGAACTTCTACACCACCGCCGAGGAGATCGGTTACGGCGAAGCCGTCTCCGCGCTGACGGGCGGGGCGCACTACGTGATCGACACCGGGCGCAACGGCGCCGGCCCGGCACCGGAGAGCCCACTGAACTGGTGCAACCCCAGCGGACGGGCCCTGGGTTCCGCGCCCACCACCAACACCGCCGGCGCGCATGCCGATGCCTACCTCTGGGTCAAGCGGCCCGGGGAGTCCGACGGATCGTGTGATCGCGGGGAACCGTACGCCGGAGCCTTCGTCAACAGCTACGCCGTCGAACTGGTGCACAACGCCGGACGGTGATAAGGGGCCGGACGGTGATCGAGAGCCGGACGGGGATCTAGCCGGATTCCTTGTGCTGCTTGGGGATTCCGCCGCGCAGGAGTTCCTGCGTGGTGGGCATGGTGGTCTTGAGCCAGAGCCGAAGCAGGTGACGCCGGGCCGCGGGATCCTCGTCGTCGAGGTAGCCCTCGCGTGAATGCAGCACCGTGGTGTTGTTGAGCAGTTGGACGTCGCCGGGTTCGAAGACCATCTCGATGTGGAAGGCCGGATCGTTGGCGATGGTTTCGACGAGGTCGAGGGCCGCCCGCTGATCGTCGGTCAGTCGGGGAGCGCCGGTGTGACGCTGTGAGTCGCGGATGTACCAGGCGATGAAGAACAGCCGTGGCGTGCCGTCGATGTCCATGATGGGCGGCAACTCGAAGAACGGCGTTTCACCGGGGCTCTGCTCCTCGTTGCGGTCCCAGGGCATCGGCTGGTACATCACATCGACGAGATGCTCTGCCCGGGTGAGCATCTCGTTGTACACGGCGTGTGCGCTGACGATTCTCGATTCGCCGCCGGATCGGGCCGGGTGCAGGCACAGCAATCCGACCAGATCGGCGCCGTCGGAGTGGAAGTCCTGCCGGAGGTTGGTGCGGTACTTGCGCACGCCCGGCCCGGGTGCCAGACGCTCGTCGCGGATATGGGTCAGGATGTTGGCGTCCCGGTCCTGTCCGACGGGATCGCCCAGCATCCGGCCCAGTGCAAGGAAGGCCCGTTCGATCTCCGCGTCGGAGAGTTCGTCGATCGGAAACCGGCGCAGCCGCACGAAGCCCGCACCTCGGGTGAGGATCTCAGTCCAGTTCCGCGCCGCGGTGCTCAACTGCTCGGCCAACGGTGCGATGTCGCCGCCGCGGGCGTAGCCGATCAGCGCCTGCCGGTCGGCCTCCGAGAAGTCGAAGGACCAGTTCGACTCCTCGGGGAAGTCGCCCCGCGTCCACACCGAGGGCGCCTGCGCGGGGACCGCCGTCCTCACTGCGGTGCCAACTCCTCGATCAGCGCGCGCACGAGGCCGGCGATGTCGTCGCGGATCCGGCGGACCACCTCGATCGGTTGGCCGGCCGGATCGTCGAGTTTCCAGTCGCGATAGGAGACCCCCGGGAAGTAGGGGCAGGTGTCACCGCAGCCCATGGTGATCACCACGTCGCTGGACTCGACGGCCGTACCGGTGAGCACCTTGGGCGTGGCCGCCGTGATGTCGATGCCGATCTCGTTCATCGCCGCCACGGCCGCCGGGTTGATCCGGTCGGCGGGTTGGGTACCCGCCGACCGAACCTCGATGCGGTCACCGGCCAGATGCTGCAGCAGTCCGGCCGCCATCTGGGACCGGCCGGCGTTGTGCACGCAGACGAACAGCACGCTGGGGGTCCCCGTGATCGGAGCCGGTGTCATCGGAAGTACTTCCTCAGCGCGAGTGAGACGTACACCAGTCCGACCAGGACGGGCACTTCGATGAGCGGGCCGACCACGCCGGCCAGCGCCTGACCCGAGGTCGCCCCGAAGGTTGCGATCGCGACGGCGATGGCGAGTTCGAAGTTGTTGCCCGCCGCGGTGAAGGCCAGTGTGGTGGTGCGCGGGTAGCCCAATTTCAGCGCCGCACCCAGCAGGAAGCCGCTGGTCCACATGATCGCGAAATAGGCGAGCAACGGAGCGGCGATACGCACCACGTCCAGCGGCCGCGAGGTGATCTGGTCGCCCTGCAGTGCGAAGAGGATCACGATGGTGAACAGCAAACCGTACAGCGCCCACGGGCCGATCCTCGGCAGGAAAGTCTGCTCGTACCACTCTCTGCCCCTTGCCCTTTCGCCGTAGCGACGGGTCAGGTAACCGGCCACCAGCGGGATGCCCAGGAAGATCAGCACCGACTTGGCGATCTGCCATGTCGAGGCGGCGATCGCAGTCTGGTTCATGCCGAGCCAGCCCGGTAGCACCGACAGGTAGAACCAGCCCAGCACCGCGAAGATCAGCACCTGGATCACCGAGTTGATCGCTACCAGCACCGCGGCGGCCTCGCGATCGCCGCGGGCCAGGTCGTTCCAGATGATCACCATGGCGATGCACGGCGCGAGGCCGACGATGATGATGCCGGTGCGGTATGCGGGCAGATCCGGCAGGAACAGCCAGGCCAGTGTGAACATCAGCGCCGGACCGACGATCCACACCAGGAACAACGACGCCAGCAGTATCTTGCGGTCACCGGTGACGGTTTCCAGGCGGTCGTAGCGGACCTTCGCCAGCACCGGGTACATCATCACCAGCAGACCCAGGGCGATGGGCAGCGAGACGCCGTCAACCTGCACCGCGCTGATGGCGCTGCCCAGTCCGGGGATCAGCCGGCCGAGCAGCAACCCCAGTGCCATCGCGGCGCCGATCCATACCGGCAGTAGCCGGTCGAGGGTGGAAAGCCTTGCTGCGACGTGTGTTTCGTCCTGTGTGGTGTCGGTCATCAGCCGCAGCACCCGCCCTGAGCGGCTACGGGCTCGACCGGGATCGTTCCGGAGCCGGTCCCGAAGAACGTCTCCGAATCGGACAGCACCGTGTAGACCTCCCAGCGCTCTCCGTCTGGGGCGGTCACCCACACCTTGTCCTGGGTGGCGAAGCAGCACGTCGTGCCGATCTCCTCCTCGGTGAACAGCTTCTCCTCGGTCAGCCGGGCGATCTCGGCGTGCACCTTCTCGCTGGACTCCACCTCGACCCCGAGATGGTTGAGGGTGCCGCCCTGGCCGGGGTTCTCCAGCAGCACCAGCTTCAGGGCCGGCTCGGCGATGGCGAAGTTGGCGTAGCCGGGCTTGACCTTCGCAGGTTCGGTTCCGAACAGCTTCGAGTAGAACGCGATCGCGGTGTCGAGGTCATCGACGTTGAGCGCGAGTTGCACACGGGACATGGGGGCCTCCCTGGAGAAAGTAAGACATATATCGAACTACCGACGACGCCAGCATGCCACCTTTTTGATATATGTCAATATGCATGGCAGAGTGGAGTCATGCCCAAAGCATTGCCGGTGATCGACACCACCGCACCCGTGTGTTGCGCCCCGGTGGCCGCAGGGCCGATGAACGACGACGACGCTCTGCAGATCGCGGTGCGACTCAAGGCGCTCGCCGACCCGGTCCGGGTGAAGATCGTGTCGTATCTGTTCAGTTCGAAGTCCGGTGAGCAGGCCTCCGGTGAACTGGCGTCAGTGCTCAAGCTGACCGACGCGACGGTCAGCCACCACCTGACTCAACTCCGCAAGGCCGGACTGGTCGTCTCGGAGCGGCGCGGCATGAACGTCTTCCACCGGATCCGGCCCGAGGCCCTGCAGGCGCTGTGCGCCGCATTGGACCCGAACTGCTGTAGCTGAAACCGCTCCGAAACCGGCTATCCGTGTCGTAGTTTCACGACACGGTGGTGGGAAGGAGCGACATGGGGGCTTCCAGGTATATCGGCCGGGTCGGCGGGTTGGCGGTGGCTCTGGGAATCGGAGCGGCCCTGGCCGCAAGCCAGGCGGGGACCGCGTCGGCGGACAGCGCGACCACTGCACCGGGTGCATCCGGCAAGCCGCGCCCGGTTGCCGGCCGGGCGCCGGCGGCCAGGCCCGCGGCCACGGTGCGCAAGGTTTCCCCTCGGCCACCCCGTTCCGCGGCGTCCGTGCCCCCGGTGGCCACCGCGCGGGCGGCCGCCAACGCAGTGCCCAACCGGCCTGCGGAAGCCGCGGCGGGCTGGGGGATCCTGGCCGCGCTGCGCCGGGAGTTCTTCAACTCCTCACCCACCATCACGCCGGTCATCTACGGCCAGACCACCAGCGTGACAGGGCAGGCCGTGATCACCGGCAACGTCGGCGCCGCCGACGCCGACGGGGACACCCTGCGCTACACCTACATCGGTGCCCCGCAGAATGGCGGGACGCTGGACGTCGACCAGGCCACCGGCGACTTCAGCTACACCGCGCCCTCGGCGATGAACTCTCTCGGCGGTTTCGATCAGTTCAACATCGTGGTCAGTGATCAGACACCCGGCCAGTTCCCCACCTTCCACGGCATCGTCGACATGCTCTCCTACGTCCCCGTCCTCGGGCCGCAACTCGTCAACAACCTGCAGCTGCTCGGACTGGCCACGCCGTACACCGGCTCGGTGCCCGCGCGCGTGGCGATCAACGTCGCACCCACTCAACCGGCGCCGGTGCTGACCGGCGACCCGCAGGCCCTGTCGGCGAGTCCGGTTGCCGCCCAAAACGATTGGCAGCGCTACGTCCTCACCCCGCAAGGCTGCTCAACAGGACAACCCTGCCAAGTGTCGCCGGTGAGCGTCTACTACAAGAACGACGGCGTCACCATCGGCGACAACGGCGAGATCACCCTCACCTACGGTCTGGGCGCGCAGGCGCCGATGGTGATCCTCGACTACGGCCAGGACGTCGGCGGCTACACCCGGTTCAGCTACTACGGCGCGACGCCGAACCTTCTGCAGGCCTCCTACAGCGAATCACTGAACAACCTGAGCGCCATCGGTGACGGAGCGTTCAGTTCGGCACTGCTGGCCAACTCCGGCGATCCGCTCACCTTCCAGATGGTCCCGGTCATCGGCAACGGGTCGTATCAGGGCAGTCAACTGCAGGGTGGTTTCCGCTTCCAGCGGATCGTGCTGAATCTCCCGGGCACCATCACCCTGACCAACATCGCCACCGAACTGACCGCGCCGTTGCGCTCGCCGGAGGAGTACGCCGGTAACTTCCTGTCCAACGCCGACCAGATCAACCGAATCTGGTACGCCGGGGCCTACACGGTCAACCTCGACGAGATTCCCGCCGGCACACCGGGATTCGCAGGACCATACCCGCTGTCCATCCTGGGGGAGGCTGCCAAACGAGACCGCGCAGTCTGGGCCGGGGACCTCCTCAGCGCGGGGGCGACCGCACACGACGTGCTCGGCGCCGCGGGAGACGCCCTGCTGCGCAACAATCTGCAGATCATCAGCGACAACCCGGTCAAGGCGTTTGTTCTGGAACCCCTCAGCCTTCCCTTCGCCGTACCCACGACCCTGTCCGATCCCGGGCCGGCGGCGGGTGTGTGCAGTGGCGTGTCCAGCGGGGGATGCGAATTCTGGGGTGCGAGCTATTCGATGGCGTTCGCGCAGAACATGGGCAACTACTACAAGATCACCGGCGACACCGAATTCGTTCGCGACAACTGGGCTGCGGTGCAGCGCGCGGTCACCTACGGCAACTCGCTGATCAATCCGGCGACCGGTCTGGTCGACGTCCCGCAGATGGCCAGTCTGGACTGGAGTGTGGTCGGCCGCGCGGTGGGACAAGTGGCTTCCACCAACATGATTCAGTACAACAGCCTCACCAGTGCGGCGGTGCTTGCGGAGGCCATCGGTGACACGGCCTCCGCCGCGCAGTACGCCGACCAGGCCGCCGCGCTGAAGACGGCGATCAACGTCAACCTGTGGAATCCGGATCTCGGAGCCTATGACGCGTCGACGGACCGGCGCGGTTTCGTTGTGCAGGACGCCAACTCATGGGCGGTGCTCTACGGTGTCGCCGATGCCGGCCAGGCCGCGCAGATCGTCCAGACCCTGTCGGATTCACTGAGTACCGGCTACGGTTTGCGTGCCGCAGAGGAGGGCATCAGCGGGTACCCGCAGATCGTCTCCCCGTACATCGGCAGCTTCACGTTGCCGTCGAATTACCTTGCCGGGCGGCCCGATCTGGCGATGCAGCAGATGCTCGCCACTTGGGGCTACATGGCCGATAACGTCCCCGGCACCACCTGGGAGCGGATCAACCTGCCCAACGGAGACCTGTCCGCCAGCCAGCTGCGGTATCTGTTCGGTGACTCAGCCTCACACGCGTGGAGCACCGGGGCGACCTCATCGCTGTCCGACTACGTCGTCGGCATCACCCCGTCGTCCGTCGCCTACCGCACCTGGCAGGTCAAGCCCTTCCCGCAGGGCCTCGCCTGGGCGCAGGGTCAGACACCGACCGCGCAGGGAACGATCAGATCACGGTGGCAGTTGGGCGACAACGTCTTTCGCTTGACCGTCGAGGCGCCGGACGGGACGTCGGGAACCGTCGCCGTCCCGACCCTGGGTTCGACCCGGGTCATCTACCTGGACGGCGTCGAAGTCTGGAACGGCACCGCGGCGGTCAACGGCGCAACCGCCTCCGCGACTGCCGACGGCTTCGTCGCATTCACCGACGTCACCGGAACGCACACGTGGGCCTGGTAGTTCAGTCCTGCAACTGAACGACGGTGCGCACCTGCAGGTTCGGCAGGATCATCTCGCTGAGGATCCGCTGATGCTCCGGATGGTCGCGGTACGCGACGAAGCTCTGCTGATCCTCGAAGGTGGCCACGACTGCGAAGTCATAGGCGCCCGGGGTGACGCCGGCGTCGGCGCCGCACCGGTAACCGATCAGGCCGTCGAACCCTGACACCAGTTCGCGCAGCGAGGTGGCGATCTCGCTCGAGTCGAAGCCGCCGTCGTTCCACTTGAACGTCACGACGTGGGTGAACGCCATGGCTGAGGTCAGCAGGTCTGCGTCAGCGACGACGGCCCGGCTGCCCGAGCCACGGGATGTGCGGCTGGTTGGCCGGCGGCGCCACCGTTCCGGGCCGCGCCTTGATCGACACGCTGCCATTGGTCTGGCAGACGGTCTGGAAGTCCGAACTCTGGCAGCTCGGGCGGGCGTCGGCGGCGGGAACCGCGACGCCGGCGGCCACGGCCAGACCGGCAATCACGAGAGCGGACATTCTGCGATCTGCCCAAGACTTCTTCAAGAGCATGTGCTGCTTCACCTTTCCGGTGTAACTCCGAGCGCTCATCACGGGCAGTCCGAAATCACGACGGGGGCGTCCGCGGCGATCGGCGTGTTGTTGCCGGCTGCCCTGGCGAGTGCGTCGATGCGGGCCGCCTCGACATTCACGCCGGCGCCGCCGGCCACCACGTCGGAGTCGTCATCGGCGACCGACACGATGCACAGATTGTCATTGGTCGCCTCGTCGGCGGTGCACTCCGAACCACCGGCGGCCTGGCAGGCCGCGATGACGTTCGCCGACGCCTGCTCAACGGTGGCGCCGGTGGCCAGGAAGCCGACCAGTTCACCGTCGAACACGCCGGTGCCGACCGCCTCGGCGATGTCTTCCTGGACGGTGCCGCCCGGGCCGCCCGCCCATGCTGTACCGATCGAAACGCCCGCGGCGACAACTCCCGCAGCCACGATCGCCGATACCAAACGTTTGTTGGCCATCCCGGTCCTCTCCTGAATTGAAACTCGGGATGAACCTAACATCCGCAGCCTGTTTCGCGCGCTACGCGGGCACCCGGATGCTCTTGGGAACAGTGCAGGCGACCGTCTTGTCCTGGGCAGCCTTGTCCTGGGCGGTCTTGTCCCCGGCGGTCCAGCGGTCGATCCGGCAGTCGAGCACCATGGTGGCGAGGTGGTAGGCGTCGTTGCGGGTGATGTCGAGATTGGCGGCCATCTTGTCCAGTGCCGCGGAGGCCGCGATCTTCATGGCGTCCAGCGCTTTTGGCGCGGTGGCGGTGGACACCCATGCGTCGGCGGTGTCGGCGGTCGGCAGGTTCGCCGCCCGCGGCGCGTCCGGGTTCTTCGGGATGACGCAGTAGGTGCCGAGCACCTGATCGACCACCTCCGAGATCCGGCAGTCCCAGGTCTTGTCCAGCACGGCCTTCGCGTCAGCCTCCGAGAGTCGCTGCTTGGCCATGATCAGCTTGACCGCCTCGGCGGTGTTGATGTCGAGGGCCTTGTCGAGGTCTTCGTCGTAACCGACCGCGACCCATCCGGTCGCCGTCTCGACGGTCGGCCAGTCCTGCTTCTGGTTCTTGATGACCTCGACGGTGATGTTGAGTTCGGGAAACCAGGTCTCCAGGGCGTCGAGGTCGATCTCCCCGTTGCCCTGCTTGGCGTGGGAGTCGCCGGTCCAGATCAGGCCGCCCTTCACCTGCACCGGTAGGTAGGTGGTCGACCCCACCTGCATCTCGGGCAGATCCATGTTGCCGCCCCACGGGCCGGGCTGTTCGGTGCTGCACTTGCCGTCGGTGCACCACGCGCCGGTGGTGTCGGATCGGCCTACGGCCAGCACGCCCGGAAACGGCTCGAGCGGCACCAGGACATTGGGGGAGAAGCGCATCGTCATGGTGTCGGTGTCGAGGTAGTAACTGGTCACCTGCTCCGGAAACTCGTCGGGAAACAGGCCCTTGCCCTTGGCGGTGTTGTTGGTGGCGTACATCGGCAACTGGATCTTGTTGATGTGGATCGCCAGGACGTCGCCGGGTTCGGCGCCGTTGACGTAGATGGGTCCGGTCATGGTGTGCGGCCCGCGGTTCTTGACGGCGCCGTTGATCTTCTCGATCTGACCCTCGTTGATGCCGGGGGCCACCTGACCGCCGCCGGCCGGAACGGTCTGGATCGCGACGGTGTCGCCGGAGTCGATGTGCAGCACCGGTGCGATGTTGTTGTCGTAGACGCCCCACTGGGTGGTCTGCGGGGTCGCCGGCAGCATCCAGAACCGGTGGCCGTCCTTGGACAGCGGCTTGGCCTCCATGTAGTCCTGGTTGGGCGGACCCTGCAGGAAGGTCGCGGTGAAGTCCGGATACGGGCTGTCCGGGTTCTGCGCGGCGGTGTTCTTCGATCCGCACCCGGTGAACAGTGCCGAAACCGTCATAACGGCCACCGCGCCGGCGGCGGCCCTGCGTACGCTCTTGACCATCAGAGCATCTAATCCTGTCCGATCCCGCCGCGGAGGAATGTTGAACGGTTCTCAGTCCCTGATCCGCAGCCTGGTCTCGGCCGGGGTGGACATCTGCTTCATGAACCCGGGCACCTCGGAGATGCACTTCGTGCACGCTCTCGATGACGTGCCCCAGATGCGCGGCGTGCTGGGCCTGTTCGAGGGTGTGGCCACCGGTGCGGCCGACGGGTACGCCCGAATCGCCGGCAAGCCCGCCGCGGTGCTGTTGCATCTGGGGCCGGGACTGGGCAACGGCCTGGCCAATCTGCACAACGCGCGTCGCGCCCGCACCCCGATGGTGTGCATCGTCGGCGCGCACGCCACCGGCCACGTCCGCTACGACGCCCCTCTGCAGTCCGATATCGAAGCGGTGGCACGCACGGTGTCGGGATGGGTGCACACCAGCGGAACCTCACGCGATGTCGCCGACGACGCGATGCGTGCCTTGGAGGCGGCCAACCGCGGTCAGGTGGCGACTCTGGTTCTGCCCGCGGACGTTTCGTGGGACGAGGGTGGCGTGCTCGCACACCCGCGGCCGGCCCCCGTCGCGCCGCCGGTCGCCGACGCCGCGATCGAGGCGGCCGCGGTAGCGACCGCCGCCGGTGACAAGACACTGCTACTCCTCGGCGGAACCGCCCTGAGTGAGGCCGGCCTGCGGGCCGCGGGCCGGATCGCGGCGGGCACCGGGGCGCGACTGCTCGTCGAAACCTTCCCGGCCCGGTTGGAGGAGGGCGCCGGACTGCCTGCCATCGAACGTCTCGGATACATCGCCGAGGCCGCCCAGCACCAACTCAACAGCGTCGAGACACTGGTGCTCGTCGGGGCCGCCGCGCCGGTGTCGTTCTTCGGCTACCCGGGCAAGGCGAGCGATCTGGTCCCGGCTGGTTGTGCCGTTGCGCGCCTTGCGGATCCGGATCAGGACGTCGCCGACGCTCTCGTGCGGCTGGCCGAGCGGGTGGCCCCCGGCGTCGAACCGGTCCTGGCCGCACCGCGGACCGATATCGAGGTTCCGGCGGCGACGCTCGACGTCAACAACATGGCGATGGCGGTCGCGGCCACCCTGCCGGAAGGCGCGATCATCTCCGATGAGGCCAACACCTCCGGGATCGGACTGCCCGCCGTTCTGGCGACCGCACCGCGACACACCCTGCTGACGCTGACCGGCGGGGCCATCGGTCAGGGACTACCGGTGGCGACGGGTGCGGCGTTGGCCGCGCCCGACCGTCCGGTGCTGTCCCTGCAGGCCGATGGCAGTGCCATGTACACCATCCAGTCGCTGTGGACGCAGGTGCGCGAGAACCTCAACGTCACCACGGTGATCTTCAACAATGCGGCCTATGCCATCCTGCGGATGGAACTCATGCGCACCGGTGCAGGTGCGGCGGGGGAGAAGTCCGCGGCCATGCTCGACTTGTCGGATCCCACCATGGATTTCGTGTCGCTGGCACAGGGAATGGGGATGCCCGCGCAACGGGTGAGCACCGCCGACGGCCTCGCCGACGCGCTGCGTCAGGCCTACGCCGAGCCCGGGCCGCACCTGATCGAGGCGATCATTCCCCCGATCATGTGATGGCCCCCATCACGTGAGTCGGGTCAGTTCCTCGAGCAGGAACACGAACGACTCGTACGGCCGGCCGGTGGCCTGCCTCATGCCCATCTCGCAGGTGCGGTTCGCCGACAGGTAGGCGATGGCAGGAATTTGGTCGAGTGCCGCCTTCTCCTCGCGGGTGGCCGAGACCACCAGTTCCGGGTGCAGCAGGCCGCGGTCACCGGCCGTGCCGCAGCACGTCGTGCCGACCGGGATCAGGACGTCCTCGGCGAGCGTGGACGCCAGTCGCTGGAAGGCCCGGTTCAGTCCCAGGTGGGTCGTCGAACAGGTCGGATGCAGGGCGACTCGCGAAACCTTCTGCCGCACGGTCAGATTCGGCAGCAACTGCTCGCACCAGGCGATCGAGTCGAGCAGGGTGATCTGCTCCAACCGGGCGCGGCGTTCGTCGTCGAGATGGTTCTTGACGTCGTCGAGCAGACCGTTGGTGCACGAGGCCGCGTCGATCACCACCGGAATTTCGCCGTGACCGCTCCACTGCCACAACGCATCGCACATCGCCGCAGCCATCCACTCGTGGCCCTCGGTGTACCCCTTGCTGCTCCACGGAGTGGAACAGCACTTGCCCGCCACGTCGCCGGGGATCCACAGCGGCCGTCCGGCCCGTGCCGACACATCGACCAGGGCCTGCGGCAGCGACGGGTAGCGCGGCCGGTCCGGGTCGCGCCCGAAGATGCGGTTGATGCACGCCGGGAAATACACCGCTTCCGCGCCGGCCCGCCTGGTGACCGGGAGCGCCGGCGGTGCGGGATGGGGCATCGGTCCGGCGACCGCCGGAACGAGATCGGTGCTGACCGCGGAACGGATCGCACCGGTCAGCCCGGTCAGCGCCTTCACCCCGAGCGTGCGTTGGACTGCGTCGGCGACACCCATCGCGGCGCGGGCCACCTTCTCCACCATCGCCCACCGCCGCGCGACCGCCAGGGCGACCTTCTCCCGTCGCGGCGTCGACTCCGCGCGCCGGAAGCCCTTCGTCAGCGCGCCGGTGTTGATGTGCATCGGGCACGGGATCTCACACATGCCGTCCACGGCGCAGGTCTCGGTACCGTCGTAGGCGTACTCGGCCTGCAGTCGGGCCAGCAGCGGTGACCCCTCGGGTTGGCGGGCCATCTCCCGGCGCAGCACGATCCGCTGGCGGGGCGTGGTGGTGATGTTGCGGCTCGGGCAGACGGCTTCGCAGAATCCGCACTCGATGCAACGGGTGGCCACCTCCTCGATGGCCGGTATGGATTTGAACTCGCGCAGATGAACGTCGGCATCACGGGTCAGCACCACGTTGGGTCCGAGCACACCGTGCGGATCGGCCAGTTCCTTGATCCGCCACATCATCGCGGTGGCCTTCTCGCCCCACTCGTGGACGACGAACGGCGCCATGTTGATTCCGGTGCCGTGCTCGGCTTTCAGTGAGCCGTCGTACTTGTCGATCACCAGCTCGACGAGGTCGGACATGAAGGCGCCGTAGCGATCCCGGTCTGCCGGGTCGGACAGCTTCGGCGTGAGGCTGAAGTGCAGGTTGCCGTACGCGGCGTGACCGGCGACGCCGGGCAGGAAGCCGTGTTCGGCCAGCAGCGCCATCAGATCGGTGGCGCCCTCGGCGATCCGGTCCGGCGGGAAGCAGACGTCCTCGTTGACCACCGCGGCGCCCTCGGGGCGCAGCAGACCGACGATGCCCAGCAGGCCTTCCCGGACCCGCCAGCTGAGTTCGATGAACTCCTCGTCGCGGGCGAACTCGATCGGACGCAACAGGTTCGCTCCCGCTACCGCCGCGGCGACCTGCTCCTCGGCCTTGCCGAGTTCTTCGGTTGTGGCAGCGCCGAATTCGACCAGCAGCGCCGCCGAGGTGGGCTCGAGTGTCTTCCAATACTCCGGGGTGCCGGCTACCGAGTAGCCCGCGGCGATCAGTGCCGGGGCGACCATCAATTCGACGGCTTCGGCGCCCAGCGCCACCAGATCCGGGACCAGCGCGGTGGCTTCGGTGATCGACGGCAGCACCAGCCAGGTGATGGTGGTGGTGGCCGGCGCCGGCAGGGTGTCGAATACCGCTTCCGCGAGGAATGCGAGGGTGCCTTCGGACCCGACGATCAACCGCCGGAAGATCTCCAGCGGGGTGTCCGCGTCGAGCAGCGCCGAGAGCGAATAGCCCGTGGTGTTGCGGATGCTGAACTTGCGCCGTACCCGGGCGGCGAGCGGTTCGTCGGCCAGCAGTTCCGCGCGCAGCGCCAGCAGTCCGGCGGCCAGGTCCGGTTCGGCGGCGGCGAAGGCCGCCTCGGCATCCGGGGCGGCGGTGTCGATCACGGTGCCGGAGGGCAACACGAACGTCATCGCCGACACCGTGTGGTACGAGTTGCGTTCGATCGTGCACCGCATACCCGCGGCGTTGTTGGCGATCACCCCGCCGATGGTCGCGACGTCCGATGACGCCGGGTCGGGGCCGAGCCGGCGGCCCTGCCGGCGCAACACCGTCTGGGCGTGGCCGAGGATGACGCCGCACCGCGCGCGCAGGCTTTCCCCGCCGTCCTCGACGACCAGACCACCCCAGTGCCGGCGCACGTCGATGAGGACGTCGTCGGATTGGGACTGGCCGTTGAGACTGGTGCCGCCGGCCCGGAAGGTGGCGTTGCGCCCGGTGCCCGCGCAGTACGTCAGCAGTGCCGCGACGTCCTCGATGGTGCGCGGCAGCACGACCACCTGCGGCAGGTACCGGTACGGGCTGGCATCGGAGGCGTAGCGGATCAGGTCGCTGATCCGGGTCAGCACCTGGTCCCGGCCGACCAGTGCGGCCAGGTCCTCGGCGAGGTCCAGGGGTGTTCCCGTCATCCTCGAGATGTCCACGGCGTCGGAGGCACCCGGCCCCACGGGCCGTCCGATGGCGGACGGATCGGGAACGGCGAACTTCTTCATCCGCCGACGTTAACTCAGCTTCGATGGCAGTGTTCACCCCGCGGTTCACCTCCCGTTCCTGCTATGTTTCCCGGGCGTTCACCGAAGGGAAGAGTCAATGGAAGTCGGGCTGATCATCGCCATCGGCTTCGCGCTCGCCTTCGCCCTCACCAACGGCTTCCACGACGCCTCCAACGCGATCGCCACCCTGGTGGCGACGAAGGGCGCGACCCCCGGTCAGGCCGTGCTGCTGTCGGCGGTGTTCAACATGGCCGGCGCGGTCTTCCTCGGCACGGCGGTGGCCGACACCATCGGCAAGATCGTCACCGTCCCGCAGGGACAGATGGTCGCCGTCGTCGGTGCGGGCCTGGCCGGCGCGACGGCGTGGAATCTGCTCACCTGGTGGCTGGGACTTCCCTCGTCGTCGGGCCACAGTCTGGTCGGCGGTCTGGTCGGAGCGGCGGTGGCCGACGGCATGCTGTCCGGCTACGGCGGGCTGAAGTCGGTGCAGTGGGGCGGTCTGGAGGGGTGGCATCCCACCGGGGTCTTCGGTGTTCTCATCGCGCTGTTCATCTCGCCGCCACTGGGATTCGCGTTCGCCTTCGTGCTGCTGCGTTTCCTCCGGCTGATCTCGCGCCGGTGGACCACGCGCTGGAATGGTCCGGTGCGCGGCGGCGGCTGGGTCGCGGCCGCGGGCCTGTCCTTCAGTCACGGCGGCAACGACGCCCAGAAGTCCATGGGCGTCATCGCGGTGCTGCTGCTGGCCGCCGGCCAGACCGAAACCATGTCGGTGCCGTTGTGGGCCAAGATCGCCACCGGCATCGCGCTCACGATGGGCACCGCCCTGGGCGGTTGGCGCATCGTCAGGACCATCGGCCGGCGCATCTTCAGCCTCACCCCCATCGATTCCTTCACCAGCCAGACCTCGTCCACCGCGGTGATCCTCGGCGCCTCCCTGATCGGGGCGCCGGTGAGCACCACCCAGGTGGTGGCCTCATCGGTGGTCGGCGTCGGCGCGGGTCGCCGGCGCTGGCAGCACGTCCGCTGGCAGATCGTCCGGGAGATGGGCATCGCCTGGCTGACCACGATTCCGGCGGCCGCCGCGTTGGCGGTCGTCGTCCTTCTCGGATGGAGAGCACTGACATGAGTGGTAAGGGCACCCGCTGGTTCCTTCCGGACACTCCCGACGTCATCGGCATGCTGCAGTCGCAGGCCGAGATCACCACCAAGGGGATGGACGCGTTCGCGGCCTGGGCTGCCGGCGACACCGCCAAGGCCGACGAGGTGCGTGACGCCGAACACGACTGCGACGAGGTGCGCCGCCGCCTCGTCGACGCCGTCAGCGAGGCCTTCACCACGCCGCTCGAACCGGAGGACCTGTTCCAGTTGTCCCGCGATCTCGACAAGGTGATCAACGGCGCCAAGAACACCGTGCGCGAGGCCGAGGCGATGGAGGTGCCGCCGGATCAGGCCACCGCCGAGATGGCAGTCCTGCTCGCCGAGGGAGTCGGACACCTGCGCACCGCGTTCGCGTTTCTGGACGGCAGCGGCAAGTCGGCCGTGTCGGCCACCGAGGCCGCCGACGCCGCGGTGAAGTCCCAGCGCAGCCTTGAGCGGATCTACCGGCAGGCGGCCGGGGACCTGCTTCAGTTCACCGACGTCCGGGTCGTCACCGCCCGCCGCGAGTTCTACCGGCGGATCTCGGCCATCTCCGATGACATCGTCTCGGTCGCCGACCGGATCTGGTACTCACGCGTCAAGGAGTCCTGAGCCCAGACTCCCGCGCACCTACACTCGAGGCGTGACGCAGGAGTCGGAGTCCGGCTGCCCGGTGAGCAGCGGGTATGAAGCCGTTCCCCTGGGTCCGGACTCGCTGACCTGGAAGCTCTTCGGCGACTGGCGCGGGGTGCTTCAGGGCCCGTGGGCCGGGTCCATGCAGAACATGCATCCGCAACTGGGCGCGGCGGTCAAGGACCATTCGATCTTCTTCACCGAGCGGCTGCCCCGGCTGTTCCGGTCGCTGTACCCGATCGGCGGGGTGGTCTTCGACGGCGATCGCGCGCCGCAGACCGGTGCCGAAGTGCGCGACTACCACGTCGGGATCAACGGCGTCGACGAGCAGGGCCGGCGCTACAGCGCGCTGAACCCGGACGTCTTCTACTGGGCGCACGCCACCTTCTTCATGGGCACCATCCTCACCGCCGAGTACTTCGGGGGCGGCATCACCGAGGACGAGAAGCGCCAGCTGTTCGACGAGCATGTGCAGTGGTACCGGATGTACGGCATGAGCATGCGTCCGGTCCCGCAGTCCTGGGAGGACTTCCAGCTCTACTGGGATCGCATGTGCCGCGAGGAGTTGGAGAACACCTGGGCCGCACGCGCGGTTCTGGACCTGTCCACCATGCCCAAGCATCCTTCGCTGCAGTGGATTCCGGACCGGTTGTGGGCCGCCCAACTCAAGCTCCTCGAGCCACTGGTGGTGTGGGTGACCGTCGGCCTCTACGACCAACCGGTCCGGGAGCTCATGGGCTATTCCTGGTCGCCGCGTGACGCCCGGCTGCACCGGTTGTTCGGCCGCGCGGTGAACGTGGTGTTCAAGGTGGTGCCGAGACGGCGCCGGATGCACCCTCGCGCACGGGCCGGATGGGACCGGGCCGACGGCCGCATCGCCGCCGACAGCCCACTGGCGCACACCCCGGCCAGAAACCTGCCACCGGTCTCAGAACGGGACAGCGGCCGGCATTACTCGCCGCTGATCGGCTAGGTAGCCCAACCTGACCGCGGCCGCTATTGACCCCTGGGCAACAATTGAGGAATGGCCGTTCCCCGTCGTGTCCTCGAAGAAGAAGAGCTCAAGCCCTACCAGGTTGAGCTCCTGAAACTGCAGCGCTATCTCGAAGCCGAGAACCGCCGGATGATCGTGCTGTTCGAGGGCCGCGACGCGGCGGGCAAGGGCGGCACCATCCGTCGGGTGACCCGCTACATGAACGAGAAGCACTACCGCGTCGTCGCGCTGGGCCGGCCCACCGAGGAGCAGCGCAGCCAGTGGTACTTCCAGCGCTACGTCGCGCAGTTCCCCACCGGCGGCGAGATGGTGCTGTTCGACCGGTCCTGGTACAACCGCGCCATGGTGGAGCCGGTATTCGGCTTCTGCACCGATGAGGAGTACCGCAACTTCCTCAAGGGTGTTGTGGGCTTCGAGAAGGACTTGGTCCGGCAGGGCACCATCCTGGTGAAGTTGTACTTCAGCGTCACCAAGGATGAGCAGGCCCGCCGCTTCGACCGGCGTCGCGATGATCCCCTGCGGCAGTGGAAGCTCAGTGAGATCGACGTCCAGGCCCAGGAACACTGGGACGACTTCACCGCGGCCAAGTACCAGATGCTGCGCCGCACCAGCACTCCGGATGCGCCCTGGACCATCATCCGTTCGGAGAACAAGCACAAGGCCCGGCTCAACGCGATGAAGGTGATCCTCGATGCGGTGCCTTACACCGGCCGGGCCACCGATATCGACTTCGTGCCGGACCCCGAGATCGTGGTTCCCGGTGCCCACGAACTGCACCTGATGGAAGCCGACCGCATCCGCAGCGGCAAGTTCAGCGAGTAAAACCCATGTCCGCCAACCTTTCCCGACGCGACGCGCTCAAATACGCCGCGGTGACGGGCGGAGCCGCGCTGGGTCTGACGGCAGTTGCGCCGATTGCGGCGGCGGCGCCGGGAATGCGGCTGATCGACTTCGCCACCCGACAGGTCTCGCCGGAACAGATCAAGGCCGCCGGGTATGACGGTGCGCTGGTCTACGTCTCCGAGCTGCGCCCCGGTGCCACCTTCGACTTCAAACCCGTCACGCGGGAATTCACCGACGGGATGCGGGCCAACGGCCTGCATGTGGTCAGCATCTACCAGTACGGGAAGCCCGGCTGGGTCAACAGCCCGTCGGACTTCACCCGCGGATTCGACGGCGGAGTCGCCGACGCCCAGACCGCGCTTCGATTGCACGGCGCGGCCGGCGGTCCGGCAACCGCACCGATTTACTTCAGCGTCGACGAACCTCTGGACTACAGCCGCTGGAAGAACGTTGCGCTGCAATGGTTCCGTGGCCTCAACTCGGTGATGGGGGTTGAGCGCACCGGAATCTACGGCGGCGTGAACGAATTGGGCTGGGCCATCGCCGACGGCGTGGTCGGGCACTCCACCACGCCGGGATACCGGTGGGCGTGGCAGACCAAGGCATGGTCGGGCGGCAAGCTCAACCCGGCGGCGGCACTCTTCCAGCGTGAGGTCGTCACGGCATCGGATCCCGGGGCGCTGATCGACGGCGTCAGCGTGGACGTCGACGATGTGTTCGCCGCCGACTTCGGACAGTGGGACCTACCGAGATGATCCGGCGCGGGGGAATCCTGGCGGGAGTTACGGCCGCACTCGGTGTGGGAGCGGCGATCGTGTGGGGCTGCGGCGAGGCTGCCGCGGCGCCGGACGCTTCCGCATCAGATTCCCGATCAGCAACCCACGCCACCCGATCACCGGCGCGCCAACATGTTTCGCCCACCAAGCAGACCAAGCGAGCCAGGCCGACCGCCCGCGTCTCGACGGCTGCGCCGGGCGTCTCGGTGCGCCTTCCGCAGTTGCCGGTCGCCAGTGGTGCGTCCTTCACCATCTCCACCGACGCCATCGCCGGGGTGGCCGCCGACTATGTCGCGGCCGGCGGAGACCCGGCCGACAGCGCCCGGTTCTTCTTCGGCGACCTCGCGGTCTCGAGTCTGCAGACTCTCGCGAACCCGGACATCACGTCCGGGCAGGTGCGTACCCAACTCGGCAACCTCGCGGTGTCGGGCTACTTCGGCGGCATCTGGCTACGGGACAACCTGCGGGACAACGGGACCGCCCCTGATCCCAACGCCGACACCGCGACCGTCGACCTCACCGTCTCCTCGATCGGCATACACCTCTTCGACGCACTCGCCGCCGGACTGACCGGTGCGGCCGGCGCCGGGAATCCGTGGATCACGACGACGGTGGCGCACGCCTCGGTTCCGGTGCTGCTGGCCCTGTACGGCTACAACCGCGGGTACCTCGACGTCATCCTGCAGAATCCGCCCGCGGGTGTGCCGTCCATGGCAGACACCCTGACCTGCCGCGGGTTCCTGGACTGCTCGTCCAGTGCCTTCCCTTTGCAGATCGCCACCAGCTACGACACCGCGCTGACCAATCTCGCGGACCCGCCGAACCTGCCCTGGCTGGAGATGACCGCCTGGGCCAAACTGCTTGAAACCGCCACCGGTGCAGGTCGATTCGTCTGGGAGAACATCGCCAGGGCCGGTGCCTTCTCGCCGACGTCCTACGCGGCGCTGGTCGAACTGAGCTCGGACTACCTGATGGTCAGCAAGGCCGCGGTGCTCTCCAGCATGATCGGGGCGGCCGAGGGCAACGGCGACATCGCCGCCGCCGCGCTGCGACTTCAGGCCGGCCTGTGGATGTGGTCGGGCGCCTACTTCTCCGGGCTGGCATCCAATGCGCCGGTTGGGACTCTGCCCGCCATCGTCACGGCATAGACCGGGTCAGGGCTGAGCGGACAGGAACAGGAAGGTCGCCAGCAGCACCAGGTGCACCAGGCCCTGCAGTGCGATGGCGCGGCCCTCGGCCAGGGTCAGGATCGAGACGATGACCGACAGTGTCAGCAGGACGATCTGCATGGGCTCCAGGCCCAGCGTGAGCGGCCCCGGCAACCAGATCATCGCCAGCGCGATCACCGGGATGGTCAGCCCGATCGAGGCCATCGCCGAGCCGTAGGCGAGGTTGAGACTGATCTGCACCTGGTCGCGCCTGGCGTTGGTGAGGGCGGCCAGGGTCTCGGGCGCCAGCACCACGAGCGCGATCACCACACCGACCACCGCGTACGGCAGTCCCAATCCGGTGACGGTGGCCTCGATGGCGGGCGAGAGGAGTTTGGCCAAGCCGACGACCGAGACCAGTGCGGCCATCAGCAGCCCGAGACTGATTGCGGCTTCCCGCTTCGAGGGTGGGTCGGCATGGCCGTCGCCGTCGATGTCGGGGACGTACTCCGGCACGAAGAAGTCGCGGTGCCGCACGGTCTGGGTGACCACGAAGGCCGCATACAGCGCCAGCGCCGCCACCCCGGCGAACGCCAATTGTGAAGTGGAGTACTGCAATCCGGCCGCGCTCACGGTGAACCCGGGCAGCACCATCGTGACTCCGGCGAGGGTCACCACGGTGGCCAGCGCCGAGCCGGAGCCCGCGGCGTTGAACGTCGCCACCCGGCCGCGTCCGGCGGCGGCCAGCAGGCTCACCCCGACGATGCCGTTGAGCGTGATCATCACCGCCGCGAACACGGTGTTGCGCGCGTAGGTCGCCGCACCAGGACCGCCGCCGGCCATCAGCATCACGATCAGCCCGACTTCGATGACCGTCACCGCGACGGCCAGCACCAGCGAGCCGGCCGGCTCGCCGACGCGGTGCGCCACCACCTCCGCGTGATGCACGGACGCGAGCACCGCGCCGATCAGGAAGGCGGCGATCACCGCCAGGGTCACCGGGTGCTGGTGATGGGACCAGGTTGCGCCGAGCACGACAAGGGCGAGCACGGGCGCGATGACGGTCCACTGCAGTGGTCCCCGTCTGGCGGTGATGTCCATCCGGTCACCCTTTCACGGAGTCGGGTGAATCCTCTCCGCTGACCGGCGCTACCGCTCAGCCCGCAGGCGCGGCCGGATCGAAGATCGGAACCGCCGGCGGAGCGTCACTCGGCGCACCGGGCGGCACGTAATACTGCTCCAGGCCCGCCGGAACATTGGTCCCCGGCAGGGGAGCGGTCCCCGGCAGGGGGGCACCGAGCTCGCTGCCGGGCATCCGGCCCATCCCGCCGTGCGCGATGGCGTGTTGGCCCTTGAAGGCGTCGACGCGGGCGAACGGCCCCGGCGCCACTCCGGACTCCAGGACGTAGGGGTTGTCACCCGCCGGCATGCGGTAGTTGTTCGGCAGCAGGAGGTTCCACCCGGCGGCCAGCGGATCGACCGGGGAGGCGGCGGTCAGACCGATCCCCGCATTTGCGGCAAGCCCGCCGGGTCCCATCAGCCCCGACAGGAACCCGGTGGGATTGGACTTGGTCTGCTCGGACGCCGCCGCGAAGGTGTCCACCGGCGCGGGTGGCGGCGCCTCACCGCCGGCTGCCGGACCGATCAGCGCCGGGTCCGGCGGCGGCGGGTCCGCATGGGCCGCCGGAACTCCGGAACCAGACCACACGGCCGCGGTGGCGCAGACCAGTGCGGCCGACAGGCGGTGTCGCATCGGGATCAGAACTGCTTGGAGACGCCGTAGTAGGCGACGATGTCGTCGTCGTCGGTGGACGAACTCGTCAGGACCGCGTAGGACCGGATCGACGAAGCGCCCACGCAACCGTCGACCTTGATGTGGATGTCCTTGAGGGTGACGCGCGCCGATGTCGCCTTGAACGTCTTCTTGTCGACGACCACGTTGGTCACCGTGCCGGGCTTCGGGTACACCTCGACGCCGCCGATGATGGGCAGTGAGATGGTGCCCGGAGCGTTGAAGCCGGCGATTCCCAGCGTGCTGTTGCCGAAGGTGCCTGAGATCGAGCCGGCGAGCTTCATGTTGTTCAACTCGATCCCGCAGCCGATCTGGTAGCCGACCTCGAGCGTGCCGCCGGCCGTCGAGCCGGTGGTGGCGCCGGTGAACGTGCCACCGGCCAGCCAGTCGCGTGAGGACAGCGCCGTCGTCAGGGGTGCGATCGGCAGCAGCGTCTCGTTCTTGCCGGCCACCGTCAGGGTGCGGCCGTCAGGTGTCTTGGCGATACCGGGGTCGCTCGAAGCCCAGATGCCGTTGTCCGCGGGGGCTGCGGCGGGTTCGGCCGCAGGTGCGGTGTTGGCGGCCGGAACGACCTCCGCCGCGCCCGGCGCCGGAATCGGAGCCGGGGCGGGGGCCGGGTCGGCTGCGGCGATCGGAGTGACTCCGGCGCCGAGCACGAGGCAGGTTGCGGCCGCGATGGCCAACCGGTTCAACATGTCCTTGGGGGCCCTCTCGGCGGTGTGGGATGGGACGCTCAAGCGCTTGCGGGAGATCACACTGCCCTCGTCACGCCGTAGTAGGTCACGACATCGTCGGTGTTGTCGGTCGAACCGGTGAAGGTCGCGTAGGAGCGGATGAAGGACTGGCCGGCGCAGCCGTCGATCTTCACCCGGAAGCCGGTGATGGACACCCGCGACTTGCTGCCCTTGAAGGTCTTCTTGCCGACCGACACGATGTTCACCGTGCCCGGCTTCAGGTTGACCTTCAGCTGCTGGGAGGCGGTCAGGCCGAGGAAGATCGGGAAGATCGTGCCCGAGATGAACGGGATGCCGATACCGGGAGTGATGCCGGCCTGGGTGTACGACTCGACGGTGTCCTGGACGATGCCGCAGCCGATCTGGTAACCGGCCTCAAGCGTGCCGCCGGTCAGCTTTGTCTTGCCGCCACCGGTGATCGCACCCACGAAGGTTCCGTCGACCAGGTACTCCCGCGACACCGCAGAACCCGTCAGGGTGGAGACCGGTTCGAGGGACTCGTCCTTGCCGGACACCGTGAGGGTCCAACCGTCCGGCGTCGTCAGCGTTCCCGGCGCGGCGGACGCGATCGGAGCGACGCCGGGGCCGCCCGGCGCGGGAGCCGGCGCGGGAGCGACGTCGGCGACCGGGGTCACGTTGGGGTCGGCCGGCGGATCCGCCAGAACCTGGGGCGCTGTCGCGGTTGCGGCCAGCAGGCAAACACCCAGCAGGGTGGAAAGGCGGTGCATCATCGGAGTTTGACGCCCTCTCGGTTTGAGATGTGATCGTGTCGCGAGCGAGATATTAATGAGTCCTGCGCGCGGATGATATTTGACTACACAGATTGCCCGTTACGAAATGGAAAGTTAACTGCGGGTGGCCGGTTTATTTTTTATTTGCGACGAACGGGGCCTAACCTGCGGCGAGTGGCATCGGTGGCGGTCGCAAACTTCGGATCGGGCCCCATGGAGCGGTAATCTCGGCCGCAGCCGGAACGGACCACTTAAACGGGAGAGCACCCAAATGAATCGCGTTGGAGCGACGATCGGCAGTGCCGCACTGGTCATGGCACTCTCGGTCGCGGGGCCGGCCCAGGCCGATCCGACTCCGGCTCCGACACCGGCTCCCAGTCCGGGTGCTCCGGCTCCTGTGACGCCCGGTCCGCTTCCCGGTCCCGTGCCCGGGCCGGCTGATCCCGCCGATCCGGCGGATCCGGCCGACCAGCAGTCCGACGCATTTCCCCCGCTCGCGGGCACCGGAGACCCGGTCAAGGACGCCTGCGACCAGTTCGCCCAGGCCGTTAACCTGGGGGCGACGACCTACGAGGAATTCGCGGACGCCAGCGAAGGTCCTGACAATAACGTCAATTATGCTGATCCGGAGGTACAGCGCACGTCCCTGATCAGCCGGGCGGCCTTGCGCTCAGCGGCCGGAGCCGCACTCGATGCGGCCAACGTTCCCGGGCTGCCCCCGGAGATCTCCGATCCGATGCGGTCCTGGTCGATGCACGCCACCAAGCTGATCGTCATCCTCGGACTGCACGCCGGCCGTGACACCATGAACAACGCGGTCAACCAGTTGAACGACGACTACGGAAAAGCCAACCAGGCGTGCGCGGTGACGATGGTCCATCGCGGCTGACGGAATTTGAATCACGGCCAACGAAATGGGCCCCTCCGCCAGGCGGAGGGGCCCATTTCGTTGTGCTGCTATGTCGCGGCGCCGCCACTGCCGCCCGCGCCGCCCGCGCCGCCGCGGATGCTGGGGCCGGTGCCGCTCTTGCCCGGCTGACCGTCAACGCCGGGGTTCCCGCCACCGTTGCCCCTGCCGCCGTTGCCGCCGTTGCCGCCGTTCTGCGAGATCAGAATCGACCCGCCACCGGTACCGCCTCCACCGCCGTTACCGCCGGCGTAGCCGGTGCCGCCCTGGCCTCCCGTGCCGCCAGCGCCGCCCATACCGCCGGAGAACGGGCCGAAGCCGCCGTTACCGCCGGTGCCGCCGATGCCGCCCGCTCCACCCGTCCCGCTGCCGCCAACGCCGCCTGCGCCGCCGTTACCGCCGAGGTTGCCGAGGTCGAGTCCACCGTCGCCGCCGGCGCCGCCGTTGCCTCCGGCTCCCGCGGTTCCGGCGCCGCCGGAACCGCCGGCGCCGCCGGCGCCAGCCCTGTTGCCGAGAAGGCCGCCGATCCCGCCGTTACCGCCGTTGCCGCCCTTGGTGCCGGTCGGACCCGCGCCGCCGGAACCGCCGTTGCCGGCCCTCCCGCCGCCGCCCGCCACAAAACTGCCGTTGCCGCCGTTGCCGCCGTTGCCCGCGGTGCCGGCAGTCACGGTGCCGGCACCGGCGTTGCCGCCGTTGCCGCCGAGGCCGCCGGGCTCCGCGCCCCAGATGCCGCCGCTGCCGCCGTTGCCGCCGTTGCCGCCGTTGCCGCCGACCGCACCGCCGCCGTAGCCGTTGCCGCCGTTTCCGCCGCCGTGTGTCGCGCCGGATGCGTCACCGGGGTACAAGAGTGGGAACAGCGGTTCCTGGCCGCCGTTGCCGCCGTTGCCGCCGTTCGGTTTGGCAGCGTTTCCGTTGCCGCCGTTGCCGCCCTTGCCGCCGCTGCCGCCGATTGCGATGCCGAAGAATCCAGCGTCACCGCCGTTGCCGCCCTTGCCGCCGTTGACGCCGTTGCCGCCGTTTCCGCCGCCCGCGTAGAACAGGTTGCCTGCGGCGTCGATACCACCGAGGAACCCGCCCCGGCCGCCGTTACCGCCGTCGTTGTTCTCACCGGCGAGGCCGAAGTCGACCGCGTTGCCGCCGTTGCCGCCCTTGCCGAACAGGAACGCATCGCCGCCGCTGCCGCCGTCGTACCCGTTGCCGCCGTTGCCGAAGATCAGGCCGGCGTTGCCGCCGTTGCAGGGCGAGCCCGCAACGCAGTTCGTGGTCCTACCGACATCGTCAGCGGTGAAGCTGTAGCCGTCACCGACCAGCAGCCCTGCGTTGGGGCTGTCCGCAGTGCCGTTGCCGACGAAGAAACCGAACACGTCCGGACCTGCGGCGGCGGCGGCGGTGGCGCTGGCCGTCGGGGCGGCGGTCAGGACGTCGCCGGCGCACAGGGCGTCGGTCAGGTCACACTGCACCGAGGCGAGCGTGAAGGTGGGGCTGAACTGCTGCGGAGCCGCGTGGCCGGCGGCCATGAAGAGCCCGGTGCCGATCAGTGCTGCTCCCGCAACGTTGCTGGAGACCAGGGGCATGATCTTGCGGGCGGATGATGTGCGGTGCTTGGCCACGGTGGGTTCCCTTCGCTGAGGCCGTTTGATCTCGGGGGTGTGTTCTCGGTGAATGCAACGTCAACCGGGTTGCGTTCGACTTCCTAGATGTTAGCCAGAAGCTGAAGTTCAGGTAAATAAAGACTGAAAATAACCTGAGTCCCAGGCTCCGGGTTCGTTTGCGCGACGCTCAGCCGGCCCCCGCTCGCAACGGAATGCCGGCCGCGGTTCGCGGCTCGTTGCTGACCGTCATCGGCGTGGGAGGTCCTTCCCGCTGGCGCTGATTCCCCGAAGTGGGGTGCGATCGGGATGCTAATGGCGAAGTAGTTGGTCGACAACCGAAATTGCCGCCAGTGGTCTATTAAATGCGCCCAGCGGTAGCGGCCGTTCATAACGCCGGCCGATATTCGAGGTTGTCAATTTCTTGATATCGGCAATTAATTCACGCTGAGCGTTATTCCGCGGAGATAGGCGACCGGATCAGGAGGATTTCGAGTGCGACGGCGAGTGCAGGCTGATCGCCGTCGGACGCACCACGAAGATCACCCGTTGCGGGGCGTCGGCGGGGGTTCCGGTCAGCGGGCCGTCATAGCGGTCGTTGAGGTGCAGGTAGAACTTCGCCTCCGGGTCGCGCTCGATGTCCTCGACCACGCCGCGGACCTCCAGGTAGCGGTACGGGTTGTCCGGGTCGATGATCGACATCGCCACCGCGGGGTTGTGCGCGATATTGCGGTACTTCTGCCGCTGGTCGGTGTGGGTGAACCGGATCCGCTCGCCGTCCCATTCGAACCACATCGGGTTCACCTGGACGGTGCCGTCAGGCCGGCTGGTGGCCAGATGCCCGTACAGCGGGCGGGTCAACAGGTCTTCCAACTCGGCCGGAATCGCAACCACTGCCGTTCCTTTCATCGTGCGCCCGGGGGGCCTCTAACTCCACAGCGTCACGTGAACCTTAGGCCGGAAGCGGGTGACCCCGACGCCGGTGCCGCGGACCATCGCCTGGTCTGGCTGAACCCCCCCGGAGCGCCACCCGGATTCCCGCCCGTTCACTGCAGTCTGCGCGAACTGCTCGCGGAAATCGGGGACCTGAACTGAGTTTCGCTGTCCCGGCTGCCCCAGCGTCGGTTACTGTCCGTTTCAGTTTCGTCTCAGGTTGCCGGGAGGGCCCGTTATGAGTGCATGCCGTTATGTCGGACGCGTCGGGGGGCTGGCCATCGCCCTCGGTATCGGGGCTGCTGTCTACACCGGTGCCGCGGTGGCCTCGGCGGATTCTTCTTCGCCGACCGGTTCGGTGTCGGCCGGCCCGGCGACGGGCCGGGCTTCCCATTCCGCACCCGCTCGCGCCCAGGCCCCCCGTGCCGGCAAGCCGGCCGCCGCGCAGGCAACCCGGCGGGCCGCGGCGGCGCCGCGCGCTCTTTCAGTCGCGGCAGTCAAGTCGGCAGCGCCGGCGACCACCGCAGTGTCCTCGGCCGCGGCGCTGACCCAGCCCGAGATCATGGGGCCCAGCGGTGTTCCGATCCCGTCTCAGAACTATGTGGACAAGGTGATGGAGTACTACGTGCGTCCGGGTGGCGATCCGACCGCAGCGCCGTTGCCCCAGGTCATCTTCACCCCGGAAGGTCTGTACCCGATCACCGGCGTGAAGAGCCTTCCGTTGAACACGTCGGTGAACCAGGGGATAGAGATCCTGTCCGACACGTTGAAGGCTCTTCCGGATGGAACTGAGACCACGGTGTTCGGGTACTCCCAGAGCGCCATCATCTCGGGACTTC
This sequence comes from Mycolicibacterium sp., assembly GCF_017853185.1. Classification (GTDB taxonomy): domain Bacteria; phylum Actinomycetota; class Actinomycetes; order Mycobacteriales; family Mycobacteriaceae; genus Mycobacterium. The sequence goes on along the minus strand of NZ_JAFMJZ010000001.1, from coordinate 2,786 downwards.
TACAGTCCGGATACACGGTCGGGACCGGAGCCACCGCGGTCACCTACACCGTCCCCGACAACATCAAGTCCACTGTCGACTTCGTGCTCGTCGGCAACGAGTTGAACCCCAACGGCGGTTTCCTGTCCCGATTCACCACCACCGCCTACGCGCCGGCACTGGATCTTCCCAGCCTGGGCATTCCGTTCTACGAGGCGACTCCCGCGGACGCCTATCCCACGACCAACTACACATTGGAATACGACGGCTTCGCCGACTTCCCCCGGTACCCGTTGAACCTCCTGGCCGATCTCAACGCGGGTCTGGGACTCGCCCTGGTCCACACCAAGTACGCCCCGGGTCCCAATTGCCGGACCTACTGCACGACGATCTTCCAGGTCGCGTCTGCAATCCCGCTCCCGGTGTCGCAGACCTCGACGGCCCAGAGCTACTACTTCATGCCGACCGAGGACCTGCCGCTGCTGGCGCCGCTGCGGGCGATTCCGATCATCGGCAACCCGATCGCTGATCTGGTCCAGCCGGTCCTCAAAGCCATCGTGGACCTCGGCTACGGCGACGCGGCGCACGGATATGTGTCCGGCGGCCAGCCCGATGCCAACGTCCTGGTGCCGTTCGGGCTGTTCCCGCAAGTCGATCCGCTCGAGGTGGCCACCCGGATCTTCAACGGGATCGGCCAGGGAATCACCGACTTCATCAATGACTTCGGCCCCAGCGGATCGATCGTTCAGGAACTGTCCAGCATCCAACTGCCGAACCCGGCATCGCTCACCCTGCCGACCCCCGACCAGATCATCCCCACGTTGCAGAGACTCGTCACCGGCGTCGCCAATGCGATCTCCTACAGTGCGGCCAGCTTCTATTCGGGACTGCTGCCGACCGCCGACGTCGTCAACGCGATGCTGACTGCGCTTCCCGGCTACAGCGTGAGCCTGTTCCTCGGTGGTGTGAACCAGATGATCAACGGCGATCTGATCGGTGGTCTGGTCAACGCCATCGGACTGCCGATCGCCGCCAACGTGGGTCTGGTGACCACGGCGAGCCTGGTGGTGGCGCTGTCGTGGGCCCAGGCGATCGCAGGCATCGTCGGCATCAACCTCAGCGCGTAGTTAGGAAATGGCGATGACCGAACGCGGATCGCAGCGTCATTGGCTTCAGGCCGGCGTCTTGGCTGCCGGTGTCGGTGCGGCCCTGGTCGGCGGTGCCGGAGTGGCCGCCGCAGCGCCCGACGACGCCGCTGATGCTCCTGCTGTCAGTTCAGGGCGCTCAGCCAATGCCGGGCCAGCTGCCCGAAAGACGTTGCGGGCCAATCCGAATCGCGGTGTCGCCAAGGCTGCCGCTGCGCGCGGCATGAAGGCTCCCGCCGCGGCGGCCGCGGTCCGTCCGGCGCGGGGCGTTCAGGCCGCCGTGCAACGCGGCGCCTCTGCCCAGGCTGCTACCGCACAGACCGTCACCGGAGCGGTCGCCGCGCCCGCCGCACCAGTGGCCCAGGCGTCGACTCAGGCCGCGAGCCTCGGCTTCAACCTTCCGGTCGGTCCGATCCGTGCGGCGCTGTACGCCGCCCAGGCCTACATCTACGGCTACCCCCTGATGGAGTACGAGCGGGTCCGCTCGGTGGTGGGCGACAATCTCAACGCCCTCTACAACCTCACCACGTTCGCCAACCCCGATGTGGACCCGATCTGGATCGCCATCGGCGGCGGCAAGCGGCCCAACGTCGACACCTTCTACTCGGTTGCCGAACTCGACCTCTCAGGCGGCCCGGTCGTGCTGTCTATCCCGGACATGGGCGACCGCTACTACAGTTGGCAGCTGACCGATCCCTACACCAACGTCTCGGGCTACATCGGTTCCAACACAACGGGTTCCGGCCCGGGTCAGTACGCGATCACCTGGACTGGCGGCCCGACGGTCGACGTCCCGGGCGCGACGGTCGTCGAGGTCCCCTATTCCAGCATGCTGATCCTCGGTCGCACGCTGGCCGGTGATGCCGCCGACCAGAACATCGCGCGCGAACTCATCAGGCAGTACACCCTGACCCCCACCGGGGCCACCGGACCCAACAACGCGGTGCTGCCGGCGAACAATTCGGGTATCGCCTACCTCAACGGCATCAGTGACGCGATCACCCTGAATCCGCCGCCCGCCGAGGACGACCCGATCCTGGCCACGCTGGCGAAAATCGGTGTGGGACCGAATCTTCAGGTCTCCGACGCCCACCTCGGACCGCTGGCCACGCTGGCCGCCGACATTGCGGTCAAGGTGACCGCGGCCCTGCTGCCGCCGCTGACCCAGGTGATCCAGTTCGTCTCGGCCGTGCAGAACCGTGGCTGGGCCATCCCGAGTGCCGACATCGGGAACTACGGGACCAACTACCTCCTTCGGGCCGGTGTGGCCGAGGTCGGCCTGGTGGCCAACACCCAGGACGAGGCGATGTACGAGGCCGGCATCCTGGGCCGCTGGTACCTGCCGTTGATGGCGTACCTGCCGGGCAAGACCTACACCCTGCATTTCGACGCCGGTCAGTTGCCGCCCGCCGAGGCGTTCTGGTCGGTCACCGTCTACGACCGCAACGGAAACCTGGTGCCCAACTCCGAGGGTCGGTACAGCGTGAGCAGCAGTCGCCCCGCGGAACTGGTCTACGAACCGGACGGGTCGATCAACATCACCTTCTCCCGGACCGATCCGGCGGATCCGAACTCCAACTGGTTGGCCCTACCGTTCGGCGGGTTCAGCGCGTACCTGCGGATGTACGTCCCGGATCAGGCCGCCCAGGACCGTACCTGGAC
>NZ_JAFMJZ010000025.1 GCF_017853185.1 Mycolicibacterium sp. | reverse complement strand
CGTAGCGCAGGTCGATCTCCTGCTGGCCGGGCGCGCCCTCGTGGTGGCTGAACTCGACCGAGATGCCCATCTGCTCCAGCGCGTCGATGGCGTGCCGGCGGAAGTTGGGCGCCGAGTCGTGCACGGCCTGGTCGAAGTAGCCGCCGTTGTCGGCGGGCACCGGCGCCGAACCGTCGTAGGGTCCGGGCTCGAGCAGGAAGAACTCGATCTCCGGGTGCACGTAGCAGGTGAAGCCGAGATCGCCGGCCTTGGCCAACTGGCGGCGCAGCACATGCCGGCTGTCCGCCCAGGACGGCGAACCGTCCGGCATGGTGATGTCGCAGAACATCCGCGCCGAGTGGTGCTGGCCCGCGCTCGTCGTCCACGGCAGCACCTGGAAGGTCGACGGATCAGGGCGCGCGACGGTGTCGGATTCGAAGACCCGGGCGAAGCCCTCGATCGACGAGCCGTCGAAGCCGATGCCCTCCTCGAAAGCGCCCTCGAGTTCAGCCGGGGCGATCGCCACCGACTTGAGGTATCCGAGCACGTCGGTGAACCACAACCGGACGAATCGGATGTCCCTCTCCTCGAGGGTGCGCAGCACGAATTCCTTCTGCCGGTCCATGACGCGAGCGTAGGCAGTTGCTGTTAATTCCGTGTTACATGGAAGAGTCCGGTTCAAACCGCCGGTTACGGGCTGACGTGCGAAAATGAAAGAGAAGTCCGGTCGTCTGGTTCGCACCCGACAGCAGCCGGCCAGAGAAGGAGAACACCACCATGACAACAAGCCACACCCGCCGGATCGGATTGCTGCTGGGCGGCATCGCCGTCGTCGGCGCCGCGGCCCTCTCCGGCTGCTCCCCGAGCAGCGAGAAGCCGTCGAAGTCCACCGAGGCGCCGAGTCCTTCGGCTTCGCAGTCCAATACGCCGGCCCCGACCGAGAAGGCCCCCAACCTCACCCCGGGCGGCGCGAACTCCTTCAGCCCGACGATCAAGGCCCCGGCTGCGCCGACCGCCCTGCCGGGCAACGTCATCACCGGCAACTGAATCACCGGTAACTGACCTACCGGGTCAGCAGCGCAGGTTGCCCGGCACCACCCGGTCGACGAGGAAACGCACCACCGCGTTGTCGACGCAGGAGTCGCCGTCGAACACCGCGGTGTGCTGAGTGCCCTCGTAGGTGATCAGCGGGGCCCCGAGCTGCCGGGCCAGGTTCACCCCGGCCTGATACGGCGTCGCCGGATCGTGCGTCGTGGACACCACGACGACGCTGCCGGCCGGGGCCGGGGCGGCCTGGTGCGCTATCGAGGTGGCCGGCACCGGCCAGAACGCGCACAGGTCGCGGGGCGCGTAGCCGGTGAAATTGCCGTAGGACAAAAACGGCGCCCGCGAGCGGGTCTGCCGGTCGGCCTCGGCCCACACCGCCGGATCGCTCGGGGTGGGCTGATCCACGCAGCGGATGGCGTTGAACGAGTCCTGGCCGTTGCTGTAGTGACCGTCCTCGTCACGGTCCTGGTATTCGTCGGCCAGCATCAGCAGGTCATCGGCCTCGGCGCCGCGCCGCAGGCCGATCAGCCCACTGGTGAGGTACTTCCAGTACTGCGGGGCGTAGAGCGCATTGACGGTGCCGGTGATCGCATCGGCGTAGCTCAGTCCGCGGGGATCCTGGGTGGGCCCGGGCTTGAACACCAGCGGGTTCACCAGTTGGTGATACCGGTTGACCCACTGCGCCGGGTCGGTGCCCAGCGGGCAGGCCGGTGACTTCGCGCAGTCGGCGGCGTAGTCGTTGAACGCCACCTGGAATCCGGCCATCTGCTCGACGAGCGACTCGATCGGGTTCTGCTGCGGGTCGATGGCGCCGTCGAGAACCATCGCGCGAACGCGGTTCGGGAACTGCTCGACGTAGGCCGTGCCCAGTTCGGTTCCGTAGCTGAAGCCGAGATAGTTGATCTGGTCATCGCCGAGCGCCTGCCGGACGGCGTCCATATCCTTTGCGGCAGAGGCGGTTCCGACGCCGGCCAGGAACGACTTACCCATCCGGTCGAGGCAGTTCTGAGCCAGGTTCCGATAGAGCTGTTCGATGAGGGCCACACCGGCCGGACTGAAGTCGACCATCGGCTCGCGACGCCAGGCGTCGAACTCGGCGTCGGTGCGGCAGCGGATCTCCGGCGTGGAGTGCCCCACCCCGCGCGGATCGAACCCGACGAGATCGAAGTGCTCACTGACCGGACCGTCGGAGATCGCGTCGGACAGGCTGACCACCGCGTCGACCGCCGATGCACCCGGACCGCCGGGGTTCATGAACAGCGAGCCCAGCCGCTTGCCGGTCGCCGGAATCCTGATGACAGCCAATTGCGCCTGCGGCCCAGTGGGATTCGCCGCGTCGATCGGCACCGCAACGGTGGTGCACTGCGCGGTGGGCAGGTAGGCGTCGGAGACGACGTCCTCGCAACCCTTCCAGACCGGCTTCGGGGTCGTCTGCCCCGGGCCGGGTGCGGCGGCAGCGGACCCGGTCGCGACGATGGCCGCCATTGCGGCACAAAGCAACCCGTAGACCATTGATGCCGAGCCGACTCGACTCGTGCGTGTCATGGCCGCCATCGTGGCACGACGGCGCGCCACCGACGGCGCCGAACGGTCACACGTCGGTCTCAGAAACGCAGCGGTTTCAGCAGGTGGCGCCTTCAGGTGGCAGCTTGAGGTCGATCAGGTACGCCGAGACGAAGTCGTCGACGCACTGCTGGCCCTGGAACGCCACCGTGTGCTGAGTTCCGTTGAACGTCAAGAGCGCTCCGCCGAGTTGCTTGGCCAGATCCACGCCGGCCCGATACGGAGTCGCCGGGTCACCGGTGGTCGAGATCACCATCACCGGCGGCAGGCCCGGGGCGGAGGTGACGTGCGGGGTGCTGGTCGGCGGAACCGGCCAGAACGCGCATGTGCTCAGCGGTGCGTGGCCGGTGAACTCGCCGTAGCTGAGGAAGGGCGCGACCTCACGCAGCCTGCGATCCTCCGCGACCACCTTGTCCCGGTCGGTGATCGGCGGCTGGTCGACGCAGTTGACCGCCACCCGCGCGTCGGTGGCGTTGGAGTAATGACCCTGCGGATCGCGGCGCATGTACATATCGGCCAGCGCCAGCATGGTGTCGCCACGGCCCTTGGTCATCTCGGTCAGACCCCGGGTCAGATGCCGCCACAGGTTGGGCGAGTACAGCGCCATGATGGTGCCGACGATGGCGTCGCTGTAGCTCAACCCACGGGGATCGCGGGTCGGCAGCGGCTTGTCCACCAACGGATCCACCATGCTGCGGTAGACGGCGACCGCCTTCTCCGGGTCATCGCCGAGCGGGCAGTCGGGCGACTTGGCGCAGTCCGCGGCGTAATCGTTGAACGCCTTCTGGAAGGCCTCGGCCTGATCGATGTCGGCCTGGATCGGATCGGCGTTGGGATCGACCGCACCGTCGAGGATCATCGCGCGAACCTTGGTCGGGAAGGCCTCGGCGTAGGCCGCGCCGATCCGGGTGCCGTAGGAGAAGCCGAGGTAGTTCAGCTTCTCGTCGCCCACCGCGGCCCGCAGCGCGTCCAGATCCTTGGCGACGCTGGCGGTTCCGATGTTGGCCAGGAAACCGTCGCCCATCTTGTCGATGCAGCGCTGCACGAATTCCTTGGTCTGTGCCTCGATGTGAGCGACACCCTCGGGGCTGTAGTCCACCTGAGGATCGGCGCGCAGGCGGTCGTTGTCGGCGTCGGAGTTGCACCACAGCGCCGGGGTGGACGCACCGACTCCACGCGGATCGAAGCCGACCAGATCGAAACGCTCGCGCACGCTTGGCGGCATGGTCTGGAGCAGGCTGCCGGCCGCTTCGATACCGGACTCCCCCGGACCGCCCGGGTTGATCAGCAGTGAGCCGATCTTCTCGCCGGTGGCCGGGAAACGAACCATCGCCAACGCGGCGGTCGGACCGTCGGGGTTGGCGTAGTCGATCGGGACGGCGATCTTGCCGCACTGGGCCCCGGCCGGAACCGGCATCGCCGTGCCGCCGCCGCCGCCGGCCGGCCGGCACGGCCCCCATTGCACCGGCTGCCCGATCGTCGGCTCGGCCAGCACCGCCTTGCCGCCGACGACCGTGCTGCACCCCGCGGTGGCCAGCAGGGCCGCGACGACAGGAAGTACCACGGCGGCGCGGCCGGCCCCGGCTTGCCAGGAAAACAAGGGGGCCGGCCGGGAAAACACAGGGGGCAGCCAGGACGAGGCCGGGTACAGCGTCATGGCCCACATGCTGCCATGACGGCGTCGGTCAACGCCGTTGCGCCTGCTCGTGCCGGGCGCGGCTCAGCGGGTTGCGGCGACGAGTTCGTCGAGTCCTGCGGCGAACCCGTCGGCCATCTCCCACAGATCGGGCAGCAACTCCGGGCAGGAGATCAGCCCCACGTTGAGCTTGCCGTTGAGCGACATCACGGTGATGTTCAGGCCCGCGCCGTGGAAGATCGGACCCAGCGGGTACATCGCCTCCACCTCCGCGCCGAGGAAGTACAGCGGGATCTGCGGGCCGGGAACATTGGACACCACCAGGTTGTGCACCGGCCGGGTGGCGGTGAGGCTGCTGCGGGCGTACACCCGCATGGCGATGCCGAACACGGCCGGGCCGGCGAACTGACTCCAGTCCTGCAGCAACGTGGCACCGATCGCCGAGCTGTGCTCCTTGGCGGAGTCATTGGCCTCGGCGATCGCCGTGAGCCGCTCGGCCGGATCCTCGATCTGGGTCTGCAGGCTGGAGAACATGCCCGACACCTGATTGCGGCCGGGGCGGTCGGAGCGGTCGTGCACCGATACCGGAACCATGGCCACCAGCGAGGTCTCCGGCAGCTGGTCACGGTCGATCAGGAAGTTGCGCAACACCCCGGACACCAGGGCCATCACCACATCGTTGAGCTTGACCCCGAAGTGGTTCTTGACCGTTTTGACCTCCTCGAGGTCCAACTGGGCGAATGCGACGTTGCGATGGGCGGTGATGCTGGCGTTGAACGGGGTCTGCGGGGCCGCGAACAGCCCCGCCATCGTCCGGCCACCGCCGGTCACCCGCTTGACGGTGTCGACGACGGTGTTGACGGTGGCCGGCAGGACGCTGGTCGCCAGGCTGATCGGCCGGGTGATGAAGTTGCCGAGGCCACCGATGGCGATCCGCAGCGGGTTGGTGCCGCGGCTGGCCTGCACCGGCTCCGGCGCCGGCGCCTCCGGTTCGACGCTGCACAGCTGCGACATCAGGTTCGCTCCGGTGACGCCGTCGACGGCGGCGTGATGGATCTTGGTCAGCACGGCCAGCCGGCCGCCCTTGCGGGGGTCGGTCCCGTCGAGACCCTCGATGACCCACATCTCCCACAGCGGGTGCCGGCGATCCAGCGGAAGGGACGCCAGATGCCCGCAGATCTCGGCCAGTTCCACCCGTCCGCCGGGGGCCGGCAGGCCGATGCGGTGCACGTGCCGGTGGACGTCGAACTCCTCGTCCTCGACCCAGACCGGGTGGTCGAGGTTCAGGAAGCTGTTGGCGATCTTCTCCCGGAAGCTGGGGATGGCCTTGATCCGGACGCTCATCTCTTCACGCAGCTTCTCGAAGCTGTATCCGCCGGGAATGGTCGAGGCGTCGAGCTCCAGGACCGAGCACACGTGCAGCGGCTGGGTCGAGGTCTCCAGGTACAGGAAGCTGGCGTCGAGACCGCTGAGCCGCTGCAGGTGTTCCATGAACCCGATGCTAGGCAGGCCGGAGTGTGAGGAACCGCACTTTGACCGACGTTCCCCCGGCCCCGCAACGGTGGCAGACTTGTGCTGTCACACGAACCCGGGGACCCAGCAGGGCCACGAGGATCGATCCGACGAACACTGAGGAAACTCATGTCAGAGCAGTCGCTCTACGGCGCGTCCACCCAGACCGCACCCCGCAGCAAGATCCGCACCCATCACCTGCAGAAGTGGAAGTCCGAGGGGCATAAGTGGGCGATGCTCACGGCCTATGACTTCTCCACCGCGCGGCTGTTCGACGAGGCCGGCATCCCGGTCCTGCTCGTCGGCGACTCGGCCGCCAACGTGGTGTACGGCTACGACACCACCGTTCCGGTCACCGTCGACGAGATGATCCCACTGGTGCGCGGCGTGGTCCGTGGCGCCGAGCACGCGCTGGTGATCGCCGACCTTCCGTTCGGCAGCTACGAGGGCGGCCCCGCGCAGGCGTTGGCCACCGCGACCCGGTTCCTCAAGGAGACCGGCGCGCACGCGGTGAAGTTGGAGGGCGGCGAACGGGTCGCCGAGCAGATCGCCACCCTGACCGCGGCCGGCATCCCGGTGATGGCCCACATCGGCTTCACCCCGCAGAGCGTCAACAGCCTGGGCGGTTTCCGGGTCCAGGGCCGCGGCGACGGCGCGGAGCAGACCATTCACGACGCGATCGCCGTCCAGGAGGCCGGCGCGTTCGCCGTGGTGATGGAGATGGTGCCCGCCGAACTGGCCACCCAGATCACCGGCAAGCTCACCATCCCGACGGTGGGAATCGGCGCCGGACCGCACTGCGACGCCCAGGTGCTGGTCTGGCAGGACATGGCCGGACTCACCAGCGGCAAGACCGCCAAGTTCGTCAAGCGCTTCGGCGACGTCGGCGCCGAGTTGCGGCGCGCCGCGACCGCCTATGCCGACGAGGTGGCCAGCGGGGCCTTCCCCGCCGAGGAGCACAGCTTCTGACGGCAGCCCGTCAGCTGAACCCGGGCGCACGCTTGTTCAGGAAGGCGTCCACCCCTTCCCGGCCGTCGGGGCTGTCCGCGCACTGCCCGATAAGCCTCGCCTCGTATTCGAGCTGCTCCTCCAGTCCGTTGCCGAACGACATCAGCAGCAATTTCTTCACCGCGCCGGCCGAGCCTCGCGATCCGGCCGCCATCTGCTGCGCCAGCGCGTCGGCGGCAGCGTCGAGTTCGCCGTCGGGCACCACCTGCGTGACCAGTCCCCACTCAGCCGCCTCGGCGGCGCCCAGCGTGCGGTTGGTCAGCATCAGTTCATGCGCCCGCCGCACCCCGACGATTCTCGGCAGGTAGAACGAGGCTCCCCCGTCCGGACTCAGCCCGGCCCGGGTGTAGGCCATGGTGAACTTGGCCGACTCCGCGGCCAGCACCAGATCCCCCGCGATCCCGAGGCTGAATCCCGCCCCTGCGGCCACCCCGTTGACCGCCGTGATCAGCACGGCGTCCATCCGGGCGAAGGTCGACAGCGCCCGGTGCAGGTCGTCGGCGATGGCCTTGACGAACGGCCCGGGACCCAGCGGGGAGGTCGCGACCGCTTTGAGGTCGCCTCCCGCGCAGAAGAACCGGCCCGAGCCGGTGAGCACCACCGCCTTCGTGCCGGAGGAGTCGCACCGGCGGGCCACCGCGGCCAGTTCGCGCGTCATGTCGTCGTTCATGCCGTTGGCGGCATCCGGCCGGTTCAGCACGATCCGCGCGATCGGCCCGGACTGTTCGAAGGTCAGCGTCTGGTAGTCGATCACAACCCGAACGTTAGCCTCGCCGTTCATCGCCGCGCTGTTCATCTCGGTATGCGACGCTGTGCCCATGGGTAAAGGACGCGGCCCGTCGCGCCACACCGAGATCGAGCAGAAGTTCGACGTGACCGACACCACCGTGTCGCCGTCCTTCGAGGGCCTGGCATCGGTCGGGCACACCGAGCGGCTGCCCAACCAGACGCTGGAGGCGGTGTACTTCGACACCCCGGGCTACGACCTGGCCGCGAACCTGGTCACGCTGCGGCGCCGCACCGGCGGGTCGGACGCCGGCTGGCACCTGAAGCTGCCGGCCGGAAAGGGCGCGCGCACCGAGATCCATGCCCCGCTGGAATCCGGGAGCGGGGCCGACGATGCTCCGGAGGGTCTGCTCGACACGGTGCGGGCGATCGTGCGGGACCGCCGGCTGGTGCCGGTGGCCCGGATCGCCACCGACCGCGCGGTCACCATGGTCTACGGCCCCGACGGCACGCCGCTCGCGGAGTTCTGTGACGACCGGGTCAGCACCTGCTCGCTGGACCCCGCCGACGGCACTCCGCGCAACGAGCAGACCTGGCGGGAGTGGGAACTCGAATTGGTCGACGGCGCCCTCGACGGCGGCGCCGCCGTGCTGACGCGGCTCGGTCAGCGGTTGCACGACGCCGGGGCCGCGCCGGCCTCGCACGGCTCGAAGCTGGCCAAGACTCTGGGCCAGGTGACCCCGCCCCGTCGGCGGCCCACCGACCCGGTGCACCGGGCGGTGGCCGAGCAAGTCGCCCTACTGGTGGAGTGGGACCGCGGGGTGCGGGCCGACGCCGACGACGCCGTCCACCAGATGCGGGTCACCATCCGTCAGATCCGCAGTCTGCTGCAGGCATCGGAGGCGGACTTCGGCATCTCCGATGACGCGTCGATTCTCTCCGAACTCCGGGAACTGGCCGGGGTGCTCGGAACCGCGCGGGATGCCGAGGTGCTCGCCGACCGCTACAGCGCCGCACTGGATTCGTTGCCGCCGGAACTGGTGCGCGGACCGGTTCGCGAGCGACTGGTGCAGGGCGCCTGGCAGCGCTATCACCTCGGCCTGAACCGCGCGCTGAAGGCGATGCGCTCACAGCGCTACTTCAGGCTGCTTGATGCGCTCGACGAACTGGTCGCCGACGGTGCGCCGGTACCGGAGACCGACCAGCAGCCCGCCACCATCTCATCGAGCTACCGGCGTGTGCGCAAAGCGCAGAAGAAGGCGGCGGTGGCGGCACGCGAGGCGGAGACCCGGGCCGAACGCGATGACGCGCTGCATCGAATTCGCAAGGCAGCCAAGCGACTTCGCTATGTGGCCGCGGCGACCGGCGATGCCAGGATCGCCGAGCGGGCCAAGACGGTCCAGACGCTGCTCGGCGAGCATCAGGACAGTGCCGTCAGTCGCGACCACTTGCTCCGGGAGGCGAGCGTCGCACATGCAGCCGGCGAGGACACCTTCACCTACGGCCTGCTGTACCAACAGGAGTCGGAATTGGCCCGGGAGTGCCGGGAGCAACTCGACGGCGCACTGGAGCAGTTGCGCCGCAGTGTCCGTCGCGCGAAATAGGGTCCGTCGCGCGAAATAGGGTCCGTCGCGCGAAATAGGGTCCGCGTCCCACCGGCGGCGGGGTGGGGCGGGCGAGTTGGCCTGTAAGCCGGATCCTGTTCCGCCACCCGGGTTTCACCCCGGGCGCGGCGGCGACCATCCATCTGGGCACACCGTCGCCGGGTACCTCGAGCGGCCTACCCGCAGGCTCGGGCGAGCAGCCCTCGAGCGCCTGCGCAGCCGCACTTTCGTGCGACCTCTTGGCCTTGCTTCGGGTGGGGTTTACCGAGCCATCCCGGTCACCCGGAATGCTGGTGCGCTCTTACCGCACCGTTTCACCCTTACCACCTATCAGATAGGTGGCGGTCTGTTCTCTGTGGCACTGTCCCGCGAGTCACCTCGGATTGCTGTTAGCAATCACCCTGCTCTGTGAAGTCCGGACTTTCCTCGACCCGACTGACGTCGGGCCGCGGCCGCCCGGCCAACTCGTCCGCACCTGACAACGTACTGCGGCGCGGGGGTGTTCCGCGACTGCGGGTGTTCCTAGGGCGCCAGCCACTCCTTGCGGAACACCAGCCATCGCATGTCGATCGGGCACTGCTCACGCGGCAGGTCGAACACGTCGAGCCCACTGGTCCAGTTCTCGTACCAGCTCGTCGGCGGCCACTTCTCGGCCGGCACGTGGGCCTTCTCGTACTCGTAGACCGAATCGTCGGCGACCAGTTCCAGCGGCAGGCCGGACAGCGCGTCGTCCAGTTCCTTGCGGGTGAAGATCGAGGTGTAGGCCTGCTGGCCGAACTCGACCGCGGCAGCGTCCACGCTGCGCCCGTCCTTGACCAGGAAGATGTTGAACAGCAGCCGCCCGCCGGGGGCCAGGCAGTGCGCGGCCAGTTCGAGCAGCCCGCGCAATTGTTCGGTGTTGCGGAAGTCCGACACCACCTCCGAGAGCAGGATCAGCTGATAGTCGGTGCGCAGGTCGTCGAGGCCGGCGAACACGTCGCGCTGGATGACCCGGACGTCCAAGGCGTCCTTGGCCGCCTCGGCCCGGATGATGTCGGCGAATCCGCCGGTCATCTCGACCGCCTCGACCGGATGGCCGCGCCGGGCCAGGGCCAAGGTGTTGCGCCCGGTGCCGGCTCCGATGTCGAGCACCCGGAACTCGGCCGGATCGGGAGCCTCGGCGGCCAGATCCCACACCCGGGCGTCCGGTTCGGTGCCGAACAGCGGTGGTTCCCGGGTGGCGATCCAGTTGTCGTACGCCCCGGCGACGGTGAACCAGCGGGTGTTGATGGTGTAGCTGGCGGTCAGGCCTACCGGAGACTCGTAGGTGATGACGACGTCGGAGCGCGGTGAGGCCGCATAGGCCTCGGCCAGCTGGGTGCGGAGGATGCCGCGCATGGTGTCGAAGTCCGCCTCGGAGAAGTGCACCCCGATCGCCTTGAACGTGTCGTCCAGGGTGGTGACGTATTCCTCGATCATGCCCGGCACGGCCGGCAGGACGAGCTCACCCTTGACCACACCGCGGCGGTGCAGTCGACGCGTGACGGCGTCCCGCAGATCTGCCTGGTTTGTGTCCACGTCTGCTCCCCTACCCCTGTTGCCGACCCGTTCTTCAGGCGGGCCCGGCCCGCCGAATCCTGATCACGTTATCGGTCAGCACCGCGGGCTGACCGTCCGGTCCCTGCACCTCGCGCTCGACGGTGCCGACCTGGACCGGCTGCCATTCGGCGCTGGCGAGGTCCAGCCCGGCGACCACCGCTTCGGCAGTCGGGAATACGTGATCGTGCATCTTGGCCGCCCACGGCGGGGCGGCGGCGTGGTCGACGATCAGCAGGGTTCCGCCGGGGGCCACCGCCGCGGCCGCGCGGCGCAGGATGGTCGGGCGGTCCTTCTCCACCGGGCTGTGCAGGAACTGTGCCGAGACCAGATCGAACTGGCCGGCGGGGAATCCGGTGTCCAGGTCGTGCTGCTGGAAGTCGATGCGCTCGGCCACGCCGCGTTCCTGCGCGGCGGCGCGGCCGCGGTCCAGGGCGGTGGTGGAGACGTCGACCGCGACGACGGTCCAGCCCCGCTCGGCCAGCCAGATCGCGTCGGCGCCCTCGCCGCAGCCCAGATCCAGCGCCCGGGTGCCGGTCAGTTCTCCGGCGATCTCGGCCAGCCGGGCGTTGACCCGGCCGCTCCATACCTGGGGCTTGGCGGAGTAGTGCTCCTCCCAGGTGGCATAGGCGTCTCCGGATGGATCGGACATCGGTGGTGCTCCTGCCTCTCAGCGCAGATAGGACGTGTCGTTGACCAGGCGGACCGACGTGCCGCCGTCCGGGTAGAACTCGGCGATGCTCAGCGATGCCAGATCCAGGTGCAACCGGTACAGGACGCTCGTCCCCGCGCCGAGCGCCAGTCGCAGCAGCGTCTTGATCGGCGTGACGTGCGAGACCACCAGCACCGTCGACGGGCCGTGTCCGGCGATGATCCGATCGCGGGCCCGCTCGACGCGGCTCTGCACATCGTCGAAGCTCTCGCCGCCGGGCGGTCGCAGGCCGGTGTCGCGCAGCCATCTACCGTGCTCGTCGGGGTGCCGCTCGGCGGCCTCGGCGAAGGTCAGCCCCTCCCAGTCGCCGAAGTCGGTCTCGATCAGGTCGTCGTCGACGGTCACCGGCAGGCCGAGCGCGTCGGCGGCGGCCGAGGCGGTCTCATGGGCGCGCTGCAGCGGCGAAGTGATCACCGCCGAGATACCGCCCTTGGCCGACAGGTAGCGTGCCGCATCGGCAGCCTGACGGCGGCCGGTCTCGGTGAGTGCGGGATTACCGCGGCCGGAATACCTTCTCTCCCGGGACAATTCGGTCTGTCCATGGCGCAGCAGCAGCAATCGGGTCGGTCCGCCACGATTGCCGGTCCAGGTCGACGGCGGAACGGCGACCGCGCTGGGCGGCGGATCGGCGGCCCGTTCGCCGGCCTCTGAACCAACCTCCACACCAGCCTCGGCGACGACCTCCGAGGAGTCCAACCCGGCGGCCTGGGCGTCCATCGCCTCATTGGCGAGCCGGTCGGCGTACTTGTTGAGTTCCCGCGGGATCCACGAGTAGGTCACCGAGTCGAATGTCGATGCCAGTGCACGGGCCTGCTGATGCAGTTCGGCCATCCCGGGGTGCTTGACCTTCCAGCGCCCGCTCATCTGCTCGACGACGAGCTTGGAGTCCATCGACACCGCGACCTCGGTGGCGCCCAACCTGCGGGCCTCCTCAAGCCCGGCGATCAACCCGCGGTATTCGGCCACATTGTTGGTGGTCACGCCGATCGCCTGACCGTGTTCGGCCAGCACCGTGCCGTGGTCCTGCGACCACACCACGGCGCCGAACCCGGCCGGGCCTGGATTCCCGCGGGAACCGCCGTCGGCCTCCATCAGAACTTTCACGGGACCCGAACTTTCACGGGCGAACCAGGATGGCGCGGCACTCCGAGCAGTGCAGCACCTCGTCGTCCTCCGCCGCCGAGATCCGACCGATCTCGCCGCGATCGAGTTCGATCCGGCATGCCCCGCACCGGCCGGCCTGCAGCAGGCCCGCCCCGACTCCGGTTGCGGCACGGCGCTTCTCGTACAGATCGAGGAGGTCGGCATCCAGGGCCGCCGCCAGTTCGGCGCGGTGCGCCGCACGTTCGGTGCGACTGTCCTCCACGCCGGCCAGTGCCTCATCACGGGCCTGCCGGGCCGCGGCGACCTCGGTGTCGCACTCGTCGAGCCGGGCCTGCGCCTCGGCCTGCTCAGCGGCCAACTGCTCGCGGCGTTCCATCACCTCCAGCAGCGAATCCTCCAGGCTGCTCTGCCGGCGCTCCAGGGTGCCCAGTTCGTGCTGGAGTTCCTCGAGTTGCTTGGAGTCGCTGACCGACCCGCCGTCGAGCAGGCCGCGGTCCCGGTCCTCGCGCTTGCGAACGCCGTCGACCTCGCCCTCCAGCTTGGCGACCTCGGCGTCGAGGCCCTCGCACGCGACGCCCAGAACGCCCACCCGGTCGGCCGCCTCGCGTTGGGCCGCCAGCGCCTGGTCATAGCGCTGCTGCTCGGGAAGGTGGGTGGCACGGTGCGCCAGCCGGCCCAGCTCGGCATCCACCTCGGCCAGCTTCAGCAGCGAACGTTGCTGTGCTACTTCACTTTTCATGTTCGACTTTCATAATTTCGATCTTGCGGGCATATCTCGATATTCCAGGGGTCTGTGCGCAATGAACACACGGTGACGGGTAGAGCCACCCCGAACTCTCGGCGCAGCAGTGCGGCGACCTGTTCGCACCAGGGGAACTCGCTGGCCCAGTGTGCGACGTCGACCAGTCCGACGTCGCTGCGGCGGCGGTGTTCGTCGGCGGGATGGTGACGCAGGTCGGAGGTGAGGTAGGCCTGGACGCCGGCCGCGGCGGCGGCGCCCAGCAACGAGTCGCCCGATCCGCCGCTGACCGCGACCCGGGAGATCAGTGCGTCCGGGTCACCGGCGCCGCGGACTCCCCAGGTGGTCTTCGGCAGCGCGGCCTGCACCCGGGCGACGAAGTCCGCGAAGCGTTCCGGTTCCGGCAGTGTGCCGATCCGGCCGATTCCGACTCCGGCGGGCAGCGCCGCGAGTGCGAACACGTCGACGGCCGGTTCCTCGTAGGGGTGCGCCGCCCGGACGGCGGCACGCACCTGCTCGCGGATGGCAGCCGGCGCGACGACCTCGATCCGGTCCTCGGCCCCCCGTTCCACCGCACCGACGGCTCCGACCACGGGGGCCGCGCCCGCACCGGGCAGGAACTGGCCGGCTCCGGTCACACTCCAACTGCACTGCGAATAGTTGCCGATGTGGCCCGCGCCGGCATCGAACAACGCGTTGCGCAGCGCCTCGGCGGCGGCAGGCGGTGCGTAGACCACCCATTTGTCCAGCGCCGGGCCGCCGGGGGCCGGATCGAGCACCCCCTCGACCGCCAGTCCCAGCCGCGCGGCCAGCGCGTCGGAAACTCCGGGGTTGGCGGCATCGGCGTTGGTGTGCGCGGTGAACAGCGCCGCACCCTTGCGGATCAGGCGGTGGATCAGCGCCCCCTTGGGGGTGCTGGCCGCGACGGTGTCCACGCCGCGCAACAGCAGCGGGTGGTGGGTCAGCAGCAGGCCGTGTTCGCCGACGGTGTCGATGACGGCGGCGGTGGGGTCCACGGCGATCGTGACCGAGTCGACGGCCTCGTCCGGGTCACCGCACACCAGGCCGACGGAGTCCCAGTCATGGGCCAGCGAGGGCGGGTAGGCGGCGTCCAGCACGGCGATGATCTCGGCCAGGCGCACGCCACTCACCCGCGCAACACTAGTGCGCGACAATGGGGCGGTGACGCGCACGGCCACCGACACCAGCCCGCAGTTGGTGATATTCGACCTCGACGGCACGCTGACCGATTCGGCCCAGGGCATCGTGGCCAGCTTCCGTCACGCGCTGGCCGCTGTCGGCGCCGAGGTGCCCGACGGCGACCTGGCCGGCCGGATCGTGGGGCCGCCGATGATCGACACCCTGAGGGCGATGGGGCTGGGTGAGCGCGCCGAGGAGGCGATGACCGCCTACCGGGCCGACTACACCAGCCGCGGCTGGTCGATGAACACCATGTACGACGGCATCGCCGACCTGCTGGCCGATCTGCGGGCCTCGGGAGTGCGACTGGCGGTGGCCACTTCCAAGTCGGAGCCGGCGGCGCTGAGGATTCTCGACCACTTCGACATCGCGCGGCATTTCGAGGTGATCGCCGGTGCCAGCGTCGACGGCAGCCGGGCGGCCAAGGCCGATGTGCTGGCCCACGCCCTGGCACAACTCGCGCCGCACCCCGAGCGCGTGGTGATGGTCGGCGACCGCGCCCACGACGTCGAAGGCGCCGCCGCGCACGGCATCGACACGGTGGTGGTCGAGTGGGGTTACGGCGCAGCCGATTTCACCGGACCCGACGCGTGTACCCCGGCGGCAAGGGTCAGCTCGGTGCGCCAGCTGCGCGAACTGCTGGGGGTGGCCGGTGGCTGAGGCCCTGAAGATAAGACCACTGCACGTCACGTTCGTCTGCTCCGGCAACATCTGCCGCTCCCCGATGGCCGAGAAGATGTTCGCCCACCAGATCTCCGAGCGCGGACTGACCGGCCTGGTCCGGGTCAGCAGCGCCGGCACCGGCGGCTGGCATGTCGGCGCCGGCGCCGACGACCGCGCCGTCCGGGTGCTGCACGATCGGGGCTACCCCACCGAGCACCGGGCCGCGCAGGTCGGCGACGACCATCTCTCCGCGGACATGGTCGTGGCATTGGGCCGCAACCACTTCCGGATCCTCACCGACTGGGGTGTCGATCCGGACCGGCTGCGGATGATGCGGTCGTTCGACCCGCGCTCGGGCGCGCACGTCCCCGATGTCGAGGATCCGTATTACGGCGATCTGACCGACTTCGAGGACGTGTTCACCGTCCTTGAGTCCGCCCTGCCGGGCCTGCACGCCTGGGTGGATGCGCGGCTCGCCGAACCCGGAACGGCTGAACCCGGAACGATTGAACACGGAACGACTGAACACGGGGCGGTGAACTGATGCGGCGCTGGGCGGGGTGGCTCGCGCTGAGTCTGGTCGTGGTGGCCTTCGCCTACCTGTGCCTCACCGTGCTCGCGCCGTGGCAACTGGGCAAGAACACCCGCACCGAGCGGGAGAACAACCAGATCCAGGCATCACTGTCCGCCGACCCCGTTCCGGTGACAACGCTTCTGCCCGAGCAGGATTCGGCTGCACCGGATCAGCAGTGGCGGCGGGTCACCGCCACCGGCCACTACCTGCCGGCTGCCACCGTGCTGGTCCGGCTGCGCGTCATCGACGGGGCGCCGGCCTTCGAGGTGCTCACCGCGTTCGCGGTTGATGACGGGCCGACGATCCTGGTGAACCGCGGTTACGTGCGGCCGGTCGAGGTGACCGGCATCCCCGCCATCGCGGATCCGCCCGCCGGCACCGTCACCGTCACCGGACGGCTGCGCGACTCGGAGACCGCGCCGACCGGGGACAAGCAACCGTTCGCCGAGGGGCGTTTCCAGCAGGCGTACGCCATCGACACCCGGCAGATCGCCGGGCTCACCCGGACCCCGCTGACCGGCTCGTACCTGCAACTCGTCGAAGGCCAGCCCGGTGGACTCGGCGTGCTGGCGCTGCCACAACTGGACGCCGGACCGTTCCTGTCCTACGGCATCCAGTGGATCGCGTTCGGCATCCTGGCCCCGATCGGCCTCGGCTACTTCGTGTTCTCCGAGTTGCGCACCCGCCGGCGCGAGGCCGCACTTCGGCAAAATACCGCCGCCGCCACCGGCAAGGCCGCCGACGGCACCGCCGACACCCCGGCCGTCCCGCTCACGACCGAGGAGAAGCTCGCCGACCGGTACGGCCGGCGGCCGTGATCGTCACCGCGGCGATGGCGGCAGCCGCGGCGGCCGCCTGAACCAGCCGCGACAACAGCACCACCCGGCGCAGATCGTCGACTTCCGGCGGGCGCCCGTCCCCCAGCGTCGGGCGGATCTCCAACTCATGGCCGTACTGAGTGGGTCCCCCGAGCCGGATACCGAGGGCTCCGGCGAATGAGGCCTCGGCGACGCCGGCGTTGGGACTGGGATGCCGGGCCGCGTCGCGCCGCCAGGCCCGCACCGCATCCCCCACCGATCCCCCGGCCAGCGGCGCGCACAACGCGGTCAGAACGCCCGAGACCCGGGCCGCCGGATAGTTGGCGACATCGTCCAACCGTGCGGCGGCCCAGCCGAATCGGGCGTAGCGCGGCGAGCGGTTGCCGATCATGGCGTCCAGGGTGTTGATCGCGCGGTAGGCCAGCACGCCCGGCAGACCGGCCACCGCCGCCCACAGCAGGGGCGCGACCGCCGCGTCAGAGGTGTTCTCCGCCACCGACTCACATGCGGCCCGGGCCAGTCCCGCACTGTCGAGGGAGGCCGGATCCCGTCCGCACAGCGAGGGCAGCAATGCCCGGGCCGCCTCCACATCGCCTGCCGCCAGCAGGTCGGCCATCACGGTTCCGGTGCGGGCCAGCGTCGTTCCGCCCAGCGCCGCCCAGGTGCCGGCCGCCAGCAGCACGGCCTTGGCGCCACCGCCGCCCGCACGCTGCAGACCGGCGGCCACGACCGCCACCGCGCCGACCAGGACTCCGGTGTGCGCCACACCGGCAGCCCGGCTGTCCCGGTAGGTCAGGGTCTCCAGCCAGGCCGCCAACCGTCCGAATCCGGCCACCGGATGCCCGCGGCGGGGATCGGCGAACGCCAGATCGCCGAGGTAGGCGACCAAGATTCCGGCCGCGCGCGATCTCACCACCGGAGCGTCTCACACATGGTTCGATGCACCTCATGGCTGATCGCATTCTCAAGGCCGGGACCGTCATCACGATGGATCCGGGTAAGCCCAGGGCCGAGGCCGTCGCGGTTTCCGGCGGCCGGATCATCGCCGTCGGGACCCTCGAGGAGTGCCGCGCGGCGCTTCCCGGCGCCGAGGTCGTCGACACCGGCGCGGCCGCGCTGCTGCCCGGATTGATCGAGCCGCACAGCCATCCGCTGCTCAGCGGTGTCACGCTCAACCCGCCGGTCTACGACATCACCCCATTCAAGGTGCCCACCTGGGCCGGCGTCGAGCAGGTGTTCCAGCAGGCACTCGCCCGGGCCGACCCGTCGCAGCCGCTGCTGTTCTCCGGCTTCGACGCACTGCTGCAGGAGCGGCCGGCGCCGAAGGTCGACGAACTGGACCGCATCTTCGGTGACCGGGTGGCCGTCATCACCGACAACTCCGGTCACGGCATCTACTTCAACACCGCGTTCATGAAGACCAGGGGCTGGGACGTCAAACCCCCGGCCGACCCGGTCGGTGGGCACTTCGGCCGTAAGCCCGACGGCAGCCTGGACGGACAGGGCTTCGAACTGCCGGTGCTGTTCATGATCGCCGGGCCGATCATGGACAAGATGGGCAATCCGCTGGCCGCGGGTGCGCAGTACTACGCCACCATGTCGCGGGCCGGGTACACCTCCACCTCGGACATGGCGTTCGAAGCCATGATGAAGCCCGGCTACACGGCGCTGGCCGCAGCACCCTCGTGCCCGTTGCGGGTCAGCGTGTACGAGGTGTCGACCAACAAAACCTTCGCCGATCCGATGACCTTCGCCGTCGGCAAGGAAATGCTGGTCAAGCAGGGCATCAAGCTCTGGACCGACGGCTCGCCGTGGGTGGGCAACATCGCCACCTCGTTCCCGTATCTGGACACCGCGACCACCGAGCGGGCCGGCATCAATCCGGCGGAATCCGGTGGGGCGCAGTCGTTGCTCTACACCATGCCGCAGCTGGCGGCCATCCTGGACAAGGCCGCGGCCGGCGGTTGGCAGATGGCCATCCACGCCAACGGCGACCTCGCGATCGATCAGGCGCTGAACGCCTACGAGGGCGCGCTGAAGCGGAACAACCTGCTGGGCACCGACCACCGCTGGCGTATCGAGCACGCCGGCGCGGCGCGACGGCCGCAGTTCGACCAGGCGGCCAGTCTCGGCGTCTACGTGTCGATGTCGCCGTGCCAGAACTACTACTGGGGTGATCTGCTAGACGGGCAGATGTTCGCATCCCAGTTCGGCGCACCCTGGCAGGCCTTCGGCGACGCCGCCGCCTCCGGCGCGGTGGTGTCCTTCCACAACGACGGTTCGGTCTCGCCGCCCTCGCCGATCCTGAACATCGCCACCGCGGTCACCCGGCTCACCCGTTCAGGCGCGGTGCACGGCGCCGAACAGGTGATGGCACTGGATGCGGCCCTGCGCGCGCACACCATCAACGCCGCACGCACCCTTTACCGTGACAACCTCATCGGGTCGATCACCCCGGGCAAGCTGGCCGACTTCACCGAGCTGGCGGCCGACCCGTACGCCGTCGACCCGGCCCGGCTGGCGGAGCTTGCGACGGTCAATGGGACGTGGCTCAGCGGTGAACGCATCGACATTCCGAGGTTCCTCGGCGCCGTCGGCGCCTCCGATCCCGGAGAGCACGCCTACTTCGCGAGTTTCAAGAGCCACACCGGCTGCTGCTGACAACGCGGTTTGTCACACCCCTTCCCTATAGTTCTCGGCGGGGAGGGGAAACAAATGGAAAATGGTGGCGAAGCTTCGCCTGCAGGGGGATTCAGCACGGCCGCGGCCGGAGAGACGTGGCCGGAGTATCTGCGCCGTATCGCCGGCGGCCAGACCCAGTCGCAGATCGCCGAGCGGATCGGGATCGGGCGGCTGTCGGTGTGCAACTGGCTGCACGGCAAGACCCGGCCGAAGGCCGAGACGGTGATCATGGTGGCGCGGGTCTTCCGACGCTCACCCATCGAGGCACTGCTTGCGGCGTCGTATCTGGTGGCCGAGGAGTTGAATCAGCCGATCGAGGTCCGGGTCTCACCGAGTGATCTGTCAGCCGATGATCTGGCCACCGAAGTGCGCCGGCGCCTGGTCGCGCTGGAGAGCTAGAAGACGTCCTCGCTAGAAGACGACGGTCTGGTTCTCGAACCGGATCACCCGGTCTTCGCAGTACCACTGCACGGCCCGGGAGAGCACCGCACGCTCGACGTCGGCGCCCAGCCGAACCAGGTCCTCGATGCCGTGCCGGTGGTCGACGCGGACCACGTCCTGTTCGATGATCGGGCCCTCGTCGAGGTCGGCGGTGACGTAGTGCGCGGTGGCGCCGACGAGTTTGACGCCGCGCTCCTTGGCCCGGCGGTAGGGCGACGCCCCGATGAAGGCCGGCAGGAACGAGTGATGGATGTTGATCACCGGGCAGCCCACTTCCTCGAGGAAGCGGGGCGTCAGGATCTGCATGTAGCGGGCCAGGATCACGAGGTCGACGTTGCCGCGCAGCAGATCCAACTGACGCTGCTCGGCCACGTCGCGGATGTCCTTGGTGGCGGGGATGTGGATGAACGGCACACCGAACGGCCGCACCTGGTCGGCGAGGTCGGGGTGATTGCCGATCACCATCGCGATCGACATCTCCAGTTCGCCGCGGCGGTCACGCCACAGCAGGTCCAGCAGGCAGTGGTCCTCCTTGGAGGCCATCAGCGCGACCCGCTTGGGCTTGGCGGCCTCGGTCAGCCGGTAGTCCATCTCGAACGGGCCGGCGATCTGCTCGGCGAACGCCTTCTCCAGATCGTCGCGGGCCGCGGCCAGGCCGGGCAGGTGGAAGATCGTGCGCTGCATGAAGATTCCACCGGTCTCCTCGGTGGAATGCTGATCCAGCGAGACGATGTTGGCGCCGGCCTCGGCCAGGAACGAGGTGATGGCGGCGACCAGTCCCGGACGGTCGGCGCAGCGCAGCAGCAAACGACCGATATCGTGCACCGGCAGCGCGGCCCGTCCCCGCGGAAACTCGCCCCCAACAGGCCCGGCCATAATCACGTCCCTCGTCTGATTCATTCGTTCGACGCACCGCTGGCAAATCCCAGTGGCGCCTCCAACAAGATACCGGACGCGATCGAGGAAGCTGTCGGCACTACTTGACGATGACGGCTACCGACGTGGAGTTGTTGGCCGGGTTGGCGTCGGTGAGTGCGGTGCTGACCAGGCTTGTCGTTGCGGTCAGGGTGTAGGTGGCGCGGGTCGACGGAGCCTTCCACGCGATCGTGGTGGTCACTCTGCCGCCGGCCGGCACGAGCACCGTAGTCGCGTTTCCGGCCGTTCCGCCGGTGGCCGTCAGCGAAACCCTGGCCTGCACCGCGGCATTGCCCAGGTTGCCGATCGTGATGGACACGTTGACGTTTCGGCGCGTCGTCACACCGGCCGGCGCGGAGATACTGATCGCGGTGGGGTCGTAGGTCGCAACGGGTGTGGGCGTCGGCGGCGGCGGCGTCGGTGTGGCCGATACGCCGAACAACCCCTCGAGACTCAGCCGGCCTCCGGTCACCGTCGTCCCGGCCAGAGACGAGGTGGCCTTCGTATTGCCGAGGATCGCCGCACGCAACCCGGCCGCGTTGGCGGTGGTGTTGTACGAGGCATAGAGGGCGATCGCTCCGGTCACATGCGGAGTCGCCATCGACGTGCCGCTGTAGTTGGCATACGAATTGGTGGGGACACTGCTGATGATTCCGGAGCCGGGGGCGCCCAGGTCCACCGTCGTGGATCCGTAGCTGGAGAACGACGACAGCGCCCCGGTCGAGGTGATCGACGCCACCGCTATCACCGACTCATAGCTGGCGGCGGACTCGTCGGGAGACGCCACCAGTGAGCTGTAGTTGCTCGGGTAGTTGGCCGTGGCGTCATTGTTGGAGGTCGAGTTGCCCGCCGCTGCCACGAACAGGATGTCCGCCTTGGCGGCACGGTTGATGGCGCCCTGCATCGCGCTGCTGTAGCCGCCTCCGCCCCAGGAGTTGTTCACGGCCACGAGCTTCATGTTGTAGCGGGCCTTCAGGTCCACCAGGTAGTTCATCGCGGTGATCGCGTCTGAGATGTATCCGCCCTGGGGACCAAGGAACTTGGCCGGGATGATCGTGACGTTGGAGCAGACCCCCGCCACGCCGACGCCATTGTTGCCGGTGGCGCCGATCGTTCCGGCGACGTGAGTGCCGTGCGCGTCCTCGCCCACGTCATAGACGGTGCTGTCGCGGTGATAGAAATCCCAGCCGTTGACGTCGTCGGCATATCCGTTGCCGTCGTTGTCGATTCCGTCGCCCGCCACCTCGCCGGGGTTGACCCAGATGTTCGCCGCCAGATCCGGGTGGGTGATCTGCATGCCCTCGTCGAGGACGGCAATCACCACATTGCGCGAGCCGGTGTATCCCAGACCCCAGGCCTCTTCGGCATCGCAGCCGAATTGGTTGGTGGTTCCGGAGGGGCCGTAGGCGGCCGGAGCGTCGTCGCCTTCCAGCCCCCACAGCGAGCCACTGACGTAGTACGGATCATCCGGTGTACCCGCGAGCGAAACCCGGTAGTTGGGTTCGACGAAGGCCACCGCCGGGTTGTTCGACAACGCCCTTATCGCGGCTTCGGTGCCGCCGGGCACCTGCAGGCGGTAAACGCCCTGATCCAGCTTCAGCATCGCCTGAGTGCCGAGACGGTCGATCACGTGGGCCTGGATCATCGCCAAGGCCTGAGCGCGACCGGTGGCGCTTGCGCCGGGGGCCCAACCGATGAGGACTTCGCCTGCGGCATAGGGCTGTTGGATGGTGGTCGTCGGCGAAGTGGTCGTGGTGGTCGTCGGAGTCGTGGTGGTCGTCGGGGTTGTCGGGACCGTCGACGTTGTCGGCGTGGACGCGGGCGTTGTCGGGGTGGACGCAGGAGTCGTCGGCGTGGACACGGGCGTCGTCGGCGTGGACGCAGGGGTTGTCGGCGTGGACGCAGGAGTCGTCGGCGTGGACGCAGGCGTCGATGGCATGGACGCAGGCGTCGATGGGCCCGCCGCCGGGGCCCCCGGGGTCGCGGACGAATTCCCCGGGGACGTCGTGGCACCGCCGTTGCCCTGCCCGACCGCCTGCCCGGTTCCGTTGTTGCCGCCGCCTTTGGTGCCGTTGCTCTGGCTCGAGCCGCCGGCGTTCGAGCCATTGGCAGGTGTCGACGGAGTCGTGGCCGGTTTCGCTCCCGCCGCCGCGGCGGCGCCGCGCTTGAACTGCCGACCCACCCCGGGTCTCCCGAACTGTTCACGAACGGCGGCGAGTGCCACCCACATCAGAGGTGACTCCACCGGGGCGAGCGGACTAGATCCCACCAGTCTCTGTTCTGTCGCCCCGGCGTCCGGTTGCGCCGTTGCCGACACCATCACCGGCGTGTCAGCCGCCGCTGCCACGATGGCCACCGTGGGCGCGACCGACGTCGCACCGTTTGCTGCGACCTTCGACGCCGGCTGGGCCGAGGCCAGAGCTGGAGAGACACCGAACGGCGAAGGTTCGCGATCGCCGATGTTGTTGTGCTGCAATGCCGAAACCTTCGGGGCAGCGGGTACCGATACCGCGAAATCGTTGGCGCCCGGCCCGACAGCGGATCGTTGGCCGACGGCTTTCGTGGACCGTGGGCGCGCCACGGCAGAACCGCCCGCAGCCGCCCTCGGCGCCCCGGTCCGTGGCAGCCGTGACGGTCCGGTCATGCTGTCGTCGGGCGCCACCGGATCTGCCGAGGCCACCCCGAATCCGATGCCGCCGGCAAGCCCGATCCCCAAGGCGATCGCCAAGGCGCCGACCCGTCCCACATATGTGGATTCACGCATCTGGGTTACCCCCAATCTGGGCGCTTCGCCGAGCCGGTCCGGACAGAAACGAACTTTTGCCGTATCAAAATCCGGCCAGTCCCGTGATAGTAAACCCCCTGAGCGCGCGAAACCGAGGACTCGCGGCCATCCGAAATCTCACTGGCGGGAGTAGCCGATGTCCGAGTTCGCCGGGCTCAGGGTCGTCCACAGCGAACCCGGTCCCAACTGGCGGGCCTCGGACGCGCTGCTGATCCAGGTGTCCGCACCCGATCCGGGCACGCTGCGGGTGACGACCTCTCCCCCGTCCTGGGAGCTGTCCATCGACGTCAGTCACGGCGACCGGGATCTGGACATGGTTCACGCCGAGGTCTTCGGACTACCCGGCGCGATGCTGCTCAAGGTTTGCGCCGAGCACTACCGGGGCGCCTCGCTGCACAACGACGCGGTGTGGGCGATCTCTCCGGAAGGAGAGATCCTGTGGAGCCGGCCGTGGCTGTGCTCGAACAGCTTCGCCTGCACCGAGGACACCGTCTGGCTGATCAGACACGTCGGGGATCAGAACGAACCGCCGGGCGCGATCCCACTTGAACTGCACCGGTTGACAATTCGCACCGGAGAGCCGGCCAGCCCCGCACGACGACTGAAGCTTCCAGCCGAGCTGCGCGGGCGGTACAACCACGCCTGGCAGGCCAACGCGAACTTCACCAGACATGGCGACGACGTTGTCGTCGTTCACTCCGAATTCAGGGTCGAATCTCCGCGGGCCAGAATCGAACATGTGCTGGCGACATTGGAGTAGCCGGAAATCGAGTGGGCGTGGACGGTATCGAACCGCCGACCGCTGGTGTGTAAAACCAGAGCTCTACCACTGAGCTACACGCCCGAACCACGGGCAGTGCTACACGCCCGAACCACGGCAGGTTACCCGCCGCAAAGACGGGTTAGGAAATCCCGGTCAGGCCTTGACCGCGTCCAGCGCGGTGGTCCACACCTTCTGATCGCGGGCCTCACCGGGTTCCTTGCATTCGGCGAACCGGACCACGCCGGCCCGGTCGATGACGAAGGTGCCGCGGTTGGCGAATCCCGCGGTCGAGTTGAACACGCCGTAATCCTCGGCAACCGCCCCGTGCGGCCAGAAGTCGGACAGCACCGGGAAGGTGAAGCCGCTCTCGGTGGCCCAGATCTTGTGCGTCGGCGGGGGGCCGACGGAGATCGCCAGGGTGGCGGTGTCGTCGTTGTCGTAGTCGGGCAGGTTGTCCCGGATCTCGTCGAGTTCGCCCTGGCAGATGCCGGTGAAGGCCAGCGGGAAGAACACCAGCAGGACGTTCTTCTTACCGCGGAAGTCGGTCAGGGTGACCGGCTGGCCGTTCTGATCCTTGAGGGTGAAATCCGGCGCCTCGGCGCCGACTGCCAGCGTCATCTAGCGTCGCCCGGCGGCTTTGGATTTCGGCTGAACCAGCCGGCTGCCGATCCAGTCCCCCAGATTGGCCGACGAGGTCTGCATCAGGCCGGCGGTGGGAGCCGACTCGGCGATCTCGGCCGGCGCCACGTGTCCCGGCTTGCCGGTCTTCGGAGTGAGGACCCAGATGACGCCGTCCTCGGCCAGTGGCGCGATGGCGTCCATCAGCCGGTCGACCAGGTCACCGTCGTCGTCGCGCCACCACAGCAGCACGACGTCGATGACCTCGTCGGCGTCTTCATCGAGGAGTTCGGTCCCGCAGGCATCCTCGACGTCAGCGCGGATGTCGTCATCGACGTCCTCGTCCCAACCCAGCTCCTGGACGACCTGGTCCTTGCCGATGTCCAGTCGCTGGCCGTAGTTACGCCCGTTGTCACCCGCGGTGACCACCTCTGAAGACCTCCCTGTTCGCAAACACTCGCCATATCGTCGCACGCCACGGCCGACGATTTTCGCGCAGTGGCCGAACTGCCGGATTACCGGGCGGATTATCGGTAGGTGGCATCGCACAGACGCAGGGCGGTGGATCGGGCGTCGTTGAGCCCGTCGATGATCTGGTTGAACTCCTTGGGCGAGGCCTGACGGGCGATGGCTTCGGCTGCGTTGTGCGCGCCGTCCACCCACGCCCCGAAGGCGTCTTTGAGTTCCGCGGGCACCACGTCGGTGATGCTGCCCTGGACCGCCTCGGCGCTCTGGTTCAGCGCATCGGCCGCCGGCCCCTCGGTGGCCTTGACGTCTCCGCCCTCGTGGTTGAAGGCGCCGACGTAGGCGTTCACCGCGTCGATGGCGTCAGCACTGCTGGTGGACAGGGTCTCGCAGGTGGCGTGCACGGCCTGGATGGTCATCGAGGCCTGCCGCTGGGACTCCCGCGCGCTGGCACTTGCCACCGACTTCGACGAGGACAGCGACACCGAGGTGCGGTAGGCAGGTGCGTCGACGGCGTTGACGGCCGGGTCCCCGCCGGTGACGGTGGTGCAGCCCGCCACGCCCATGGTCGCGACGGCGGCGGCGGCCAGCAGCAGCCCCCCGAGGCGCACCCGTCGTGCGCGTGTGATCAGCACAGAAGCAGAGGTTACCGGGTATCGGGCCAACTCGGGAGAACCGTCCGGATCGGCGCGGTCGGCAATCCGTTCCACCTGGAAGACCACAATGCAACGCCAACGCCCCGAGTGCGGCACGATATGACCCGTACTGCCACAGCCAGCGAGGAGTGAGACTTGACCACGTTCGCCAGCGATGACCGGGCCCAAAGCTCCCTCGGTCCAACCGAATCCGAACGGATCCGGGTCATCCGCGAAGGGGTCGCCTCCTATCTGCCCGACATCGACCCCGAAGAGACAGCCGAATGGCTGGAGTCCTTCGACGATCTGCTGTCCCGCTCGGGATCGGCGCGAGCCCGCTATCTCATGCTGCGACTGCTCGAGCGGGCCGGCGAGCAGCGGGTGGCGATCCCGGCGCTGACCTCGACCGACTACGTCAACACCATCCCGACCGAGTTGGAGCCGTGGTTCCCGGGCGACGAGGAGGTCGAGCGCCGCTACCGCCGCTGGATCCGGTGGAACGCCGCGGTCATGGTGCACCGCGCCCAGCGTCCGGGGGTCGGCGTCGGCGGCCACATCTCCACCTACGCGTCCTCGGCCTCGCTCTACGAGGTCGGCTTCAACCACTTCTTCCGGGGCAAGTCCCATGCCGGCGGCGGCGATCAGGTCTTCATTCAGGGCCACGGCTCCCCCGGCATCTACGCCCGCGCCTTCCTGGAAGGACGACTCAGCGCAGATCAGCTCGACGGCTTCCGGCAGGAACACAGCCACCCCGGCGGCGGGTTGCCGTCCTACCCGCACCCGCGACTGATGCCGCACTTCTGGCAGTTCCCCACCGTGTCGATGGGCCTGGGCCCGATGAACGCCATCTTCCAGGCCCGGTTCAACCACTACATGCATGACCGGGGCATCAAGGACACCTCCGATCAGCATGTGTGGGCGTTCCTGGGCGACGGAGAGATGGACGAGCCGGAGAGCCGCGGACAGATCCAGATCGCCGCCAACGAGGGTCTGGACAACCTGACCTTCGTCGTCAACTGCAACCTGCAGCGCCTCGACGGCCCGGTCCGCGGCAACGGCAAGATCATTCAGGAACTCGAGTCCTTCTTCCGCGGCGCCGGCTGGAACGTCATCAAGGTGGTGTGGGGCCGGGAGTGGGACGCCCTGCTGCACGCCGACAAGGACGGCGCCCTGGTGAACCTGATGAACACCACCCCGGACGGCGACTTCCAGACCTACCGCGCCAACAACGGCGCCTACGTCAAGGAGCACTTCTTCGGCCGCGACCCGCGCACCAAGGAATTGGTGAAGAACATCAGCGACGCCGAGATCTGGAACCTCAAGCGCGGCGGGCACGACTACCGCAAGGTCTACGCCGCCTACCGCGCGGCGATGGAGCACAAGGGCCAGCCCACCGTGATCCTCGCCAAGACCATCAAGGGCTACACCCTGGGCGCGCATTTCCAGGGCCGCAACGCCACCCATCAGATGAAGAAGCTGACGCTGCAGGACCTCAAGGACTTCCGCGACGCCATCCGGATTCCGATCACCGACGCACAGCTCGAGGAGAACCCCTACCTCCCGCCGTACTACCACCCCGGCAAGGAGTCACCGGAGATCCGCTACCTGCTCGACCGCCGCCGCTCGCTCGGCGGGTTCGTCCCGGAGCGGCGCACCAAGTCCCGGCCGCTGACGCTGCCGCCGACGGAGGTCTACGCACCGCTCAAGACCGGCTCGGGCAATCAGGGCGTGGCCACCACGATGGCGGTCGTGCGGGTGTTCAAGGAACTGCTGCGCGACCCCAACATCGGCAAGCGGATCGTGCCGATCATTCCCGACGAGGCCCGCACCTTCGGCATGGACTCGTGGTTCCCGACGCTGAAGATCTACAACCGGCACGGTCAGCTGTACACCGCGGTCGACGCCCAGATGATGTTGGCGTACAAGGAGAGTGAGACCGGACAGATCCTGCACGAGGGGATCAACGAGGCGGGTTCCACGGCGTCGTTCACCGCGGTCGGCACCTCGTACTCGACCCACGACGAGCCGATGATCCCGGTCTACATCTTCTATTCGATGTTCGGCTTCCAGCGCACCGGCGACAGCTTCTGGGCGGCCGCCGATCAGATGGCGCGGGGCTTCGTGCTCGGCGCGACGGCCGGACGCACCACGCTCACCGGCGAGGGTCTGCAGCACGCCGACGGGCACTCACTGCTGCTGGCCTCGACCAACCCTGCGGTGGTGGCCTACGACCCGGCGTTCGCCTACGAACTGGCCCACATCGTGCAGAGCGGTCTGGCCCGGATGTACGGGGAGAACTCGGAGAACATCTACTTCTACATCACCATCTACAACGAGCCGTTCCACCAGCCGGCCGAGCCGGCGAACCTCGACGTGGACGCGCTGCTGCGCGGCATGTACCGGTTCCGCGCGGCCGCCGAGAAGCGCAGCAACGTCGCGCAGATCCTGGCTTCCGGGGTGTCGATGCCGGACGCACTGCGGGCGGCCGACCTGCTGGCCGAGCGCTGGGACGTGGCCGCCGACGTCTGGTCGGTGACCAGCTGGGGCGAGTTGCATCGCGACGGCCTGGCGGTGGAGAAGCAGATGCTGCGCCACCCCGATCAGCCCGCTCCGGTGCCGTTCGTCACCGAGACGCTGGCCCGCACCGCCGGCCCGGTGGTCGCGGTCACCGACTGGATGCGCGCGGTGCCCGAGCAGATCCGGCAGTGGGTGCCCAACACCTACGTGACGCTGGGCACCGACGGCTTCGGCTTCTCCGACACCCGGCCGGCGGCACGGCGCTACTTCAACACCGACGCCGAGTCGGTGGTGGTGGCGGTCCTCGAGGCCCTGGCCCGCGACGGCGCGATCGACCCCTCGGTGGCCGTCACCGCGGCCAAGGAGTACCGGATCGACGACGTGATGGCGGCGCCGGCGCAGACGTCGGACCCCGGAGTGGCGTAGGCCGCCGCGCCTTTTCGTTGAGTGAGGAACCACGCAGACCGCCACTCGC
>NZ_JAFMJZ010000151.1 GCF_017853185.1 Mycolicibacterium sp. | reverse complement strand
GACCGGCGAACTCGCCGAGCGCGACATCTCGATCCTGTGCGCCAACGCCGGCACCGCAACGTTCGGCGCGGTGGCCGATCTCGATCCGGCCGAGGAGATGAAGCAGGTTCAACTCAACGTTCTGGGCGTGCACGATCTGGTGCTCGCGGTGCTACCCGGCATGCTGGAGCGGCGGGCCGGCGGCATCCTGATCTCCGGGTCGGCCGCGGGTAACTCGCCGATCCCGAACAACGCCACCTACGCGGCGAGCAAGGCGTTCGCCAACACCTTCAGCGAATCGCTGCGCGGCGAGGTCAAGGCCTCCGGGATCCACGTCACACTGCTGGCCCCCGGGCCGGTGCGCACCGAGCTGCCCGACCCGGCAGATCAGTCGCTGGTCGAGCGGCTGATCCCGGACTTCCTGTGGATCGACACCGAGTACACGGCGCGCATTTCCCTGGATGGCCTGGAGCGCAACAAGATGCGGGTGGTACCGGGAGTCACGTCCAAGGCGATGTCGGTGGCCAGCGGGTACGCGCCGCGGGCCATCGTGACGCCGATCGTCGGCGCGGTGTACAAGAAACTCGGCGGCGGCTAAACCTTCTCGGCGTAGAGGTTGCGGGCGGTCGGCGAGGTCGGCACGCTCTGCGGGTCGGGGTAGGTGCCCAGCGCGCGGTCGGCGATGCCCGGGCTGGTGACGGCGAACCAGTAGTGCTCGTTCTTGTAATGGTGCAGCCGGTGATTGCGCCAGATCGCCCGGTAGACAACGTGTTTGGGCTTGTAGTCGGTGTGCACCAGATAGTGCGTCCACTCGTAGACGACTCCGATCGCGAAGACCGTCACCAGGAAGGTGAGACCCAACGCGGTCCTCGGGATGACGAGCAATCCGATGATCAGCGTCGAGACCACCGCGCCGATCAGTGACTGCATCGGGATGAAGATGAGCCGCACCACCCGCGGGTCGACATGGTGCTCACGGTGTTTACGGGCAAGCATCGGGTCGACGACGACCCCGGCGATCCGCCGCGGACGCCAGTGCAGCACGACGACGTGCATCGTCCACTCCAGGAACGGGAACACCGCCAGCACGAGCAACGGCAGCAGCGCGTCACTGGGACGCCAATCGCCGGCGATGACGCGTGCGATAACCGAGGCGATCAGTGCGACGCCGAGCACCCACGGCGACGGATGTCGGAAGAACTCGCGAGCCGCCGTTGTCAGCGTCACGCCCCGGCGCGACATCTAGCGCCGCCGGCGTCCGGTTCCGAAGATGCTGCGGGTGAGCTCCCGGCCGATCACCGTTCCGGCTGACCGCATCGCGTTCTTGAAGGCCGGGTTGTCCATCATCTTCTCGAGCATGCCGGGTTCGGCCTTCTCGACCGGCGCCGGCATCGGCGGCAGGTCGATGCCGGTCGGAATCGGCGGCAGGTCAAGGGATTCCGCTTCGGCCGACGGCTCGGGGGCCAGCTTGGCCAGCAGCATCTCGTAGGCCGATTCCCGGTCGACCGTCGCTCCGTACTTGAGGAACAACGGACTGGCCTGCGCGGCGGCCTTGATGTACTCCGGGCCGATGGTGTCCATCAGCGACCGCGGCGAGCGCAGCCGGGTCCAGGCCACCGGCGTCGGCGCACCCCGCTCGGAGAGCACCGTGACGATCGCCTCACCGATACCCAGTGCGGTCAGGTCGGTGGCCAGGTCGTAGACGTCGGTCTTGGGGTAGGTCCGGACGGTCTTGGACAGCGCCTGCTGGTCGTCGGGGGTGAAGGCGCGCAGTGCGTGCTGGACGCGGGCGCCCAGCTGGGACAGCACGGCGTTGGGAATGTCGGTTGGCAACTGGGTGCAGAAGAACACGCCGACGCCCTTGGACCGGATCAGTTTCACGGTCTGCTCGACCTGATCGAGGAAGGCTTTTGAGGCGTCCTTGAACAGCAGGTGGGCTTCGTCGAGGAAGAACACCAGCTTCGGCTTGTCGAGGTCGCCAACCTCGGGCAGGTAGTTGAAAAGGTCGGCCAGCACCCACATCAGGAAGGTGGAGAACATCACCGGCCGGGTGGCCTGATCGCCGAGTTCGAACAGCGTGATGATGCCGCGGCCCTGCGCATCGACGCGCAACAGGTCGGCCGGTTCCATCTCCGGTTCGCCGAAGAAGGTGTCACCTCCCTCGGCCTCGAGATTGATCAGCGCCCGCAGGATCACCCCGGCGGTCTGGCTCGACACCGCGCCGAGGTTCTTGAGCTCGGCCTTGCCCTCATCGGTGTTGGTCAGGAAAGTGATCAGCTGCCGCAGATCCTTGAGGTCCAGAAGCGGCAGACCCTGCTGGTCGGCGTAATGGAAGATCAGCCCGAGGCTGGACTCCTGGGTCTGGCTGAGCCCGAGCACCTTCGACAGCAGGATCGGACCGAACGCGGAGATGGTGGCCCGTACCGGCACACCGATCCCGGTGGTGCCCAGCGACAGGAACTCGACGGGGAACGGTGTACCTACCCACTGGTCGCCGGTGTCCTTGGCTCGTTCGGTGACCCGATCGCCGGCCTCTCCCGGCCGGCTCAGCCCGGACAGGTCGCCCTTGAAGTCGGCCATGACCACCGGCACCCCGGCGGCGGACAACTGCTCGGCGATCACCTGCAGCGTCTTGGTCTTGCCGGTACCGGTTGCGCCGGCCACCAGACCGTGCCGGTTCATCATCGCCAGCGGGATGCGGATCTGTGCCGCCGGATCGACCTGGCCACCCACAATGACCGAGCCGAGTTCGAGGGCCTGCCCGGTCGTCGTGTAGCCGGCAGCTATCTGCTGGGCCGGAGTCGACGGGGCGGTCGGGGTCGGTTCTGTCATGGCAACAGAGGTTACTTGGTCGCGAGGGCCTACTGTGGAGCGCTGTGCGCGACGAATTGGTGTGGATCGACTGTGAGATGACCGGCCTGGACCTCGGGTCCGACCGGCTCATCGAGATCGCCGCGCTGGTGACCGACGCCGACCTCAACGTGCTGGGCGACGGCATCGACGTCGTCATCCACACCGACGACGAGGCGCTCAACGGCATGGTCGAGGTGGTGGCCCGGATGCACAGCCGGTCCGGACTGACCGAGGAGGTCCGGGCGTCGACCATCGACGTGGCCACCGCCGAGGAGATGGTTCTCGCCTACATCCGTTCGCACGTCAAGCAGGCGAAGACGGCGCCGCTGGCGGGTAATTCGATCGCCACCGACCGCGGCTTCATCGCTCGCGATATGCCCGCTCTCGACGATTACCTGCACTACCGGATGATCGACGTCAGCTCGATCAAGGAACTGTGCCGCCGCTGGTACCCGCGGATCTACTACGGCCAGCCGGAGAAGGGCCTGGCGCACCGCGCGCTGGCTGATATCGAGGAGTCGATCAAGGAGTTGCGGTACTACCGCAACACCGCATTCGTGCCGCTGCCGGGGCCTTCTACCAGCGAGATCGCCGATGCGGTCGCCCGCCTGGACGCCGCGGGCGAAACCGATTCGGCCGACGCCACCGAAACCGGCTAGTATCAACACGCTGCTCAGCGAGCGGCAATGGTGGCTGTAGTTCAGTTGGTAGAGCACCAGGTTGTGATCCTGGCTGTCGCGGGTTCGAGTCCCGTCAGCCACCCGGCAAAAGGAAACGCCCCCTGATCATCAGGGGGCGTTTCCTTTATGTCCTTTATGTCCTTGTGTGGCGTTATCCCCGTGCAGCGTGTCGGGCGGCAGCCGCGCGCGGTGCCGACTTGGCCTTACCCGAATCCGTGGCCGAGGCGGCAGCGGCATGCGAACGACCGGTCGCGGCCGCCGCGCCCGCGGGCGCGTGAGCGGCGGCACGCCGTGATCCGGCACGCGAGGCTGCCTTGGTGGTGGCCGCAACGGCCGGGGCTGCGACGGTGACACCGGCGGCCGCGGCACCGGCGGCCACACCTGCGCCCACGGCAGCAGCTGCCGGAGCGACCGCGGCCGCGGCCGGAACCAGACCGGACAGGAAGTTGGTCACCGCGGTCTGCAGCGAGCCCAGCAGAGACGCCCCGCCGCCCGCGAGCGCGACCTGGACGGCGTTGGCCAGGATCCCCGGAAGCGCGCCGGCGATCGTGCTGATCTTGGTGGCCACGAAGCTCTGGAACGACTGCACCGCGGTGGCGATGGCCTCACCGATGGCGGTGAACGGCGCGGCAAGCCCGGTGACGACCACCTGGACAGCAGACGCCAGGTTGCCGGTGCTCAGGGCCTGGACGGCCGTGGTCAGCACACCGGGGACGTTGCCGACGGCGGCGATGATGCGGGCCAGCACCGAATCCGGGCCGACGACCAGGCCGGTGACAGCGGTGCCCAGGTAGCCGAACACGTCGGTGGCCGCGCCGGTGATGACCGGGGTCACCTGGTTGACGAACTCGGTCACCGCGGTGGTCAGGACGTTCGCCGGCAGCAGGTTGGTCAGGGTGCTGAGGTCGGGCAGAGCGCCGCTGATTCCGAGGCTGTTCAGAATGCCCAGCACATCGCTGAAGGACCAGGCGGCGAGCTCGATGTTCGCGACCGTCGGAACCACGACGTTTGCCGACAAGGCGGCGTTACCCGGGACGACGACGGGCGTCATCGCGATGGCACCGGCGCCGACGACGGCGACCATGCCCGCGGTGAGGTGGGAGCGAAGCGAAATCTGCATGTGGGCTCTCCTTGCTAGGCGCGGCGATTCTTCCGCAAAAGCTGAGAATACCCTTAGTAGGACATGAAAGCGAAGTGACAAACGTCCCGAAAAGAACATCCGGAATTTTGCTGGACCCCTTCTGGACCCCTTAAGGTCGAGCGATGAACTTCCCCGAGACGATCTCCGTCGACGACATCTCAGCAATGGTCCGCTCGATTCGCCTGTCCCTGTTGCTCCGGGGCCGGCCGCCACTGGAGGGCTCCACCTCCCCCGAGGAACTCCTGTACCTCGCGACGACGGCCCGCAACAGCGGAGCGCGGGTCATCGGCGAGATCGGCTTCAACGCCGGGTTCTCGGCGCAGACCTTCCTGCGCGCCGTCCCCGAGGCCCGCGTCGTCTCCTTCGATCTCGTCGAGCACGGCTACACGAAGGTCGCCAAGAAGATGGTCGACGCGAAGTTCCCCGGGCGGCACACCCTGATCGCCGGCGACTCCACCAAGACCGTCCCGGAATACGCGGCGGCCAATCCCGACCTGCGGTTCGATGTGGCTTTCATCGACGGCGGTCACGATTACCAGGTGGCCAAGGCCGACATCGTGAACATGATGTCGATGTGCACCGAGAAGACGGCGGTGATCATCGACGACCTGACGCCATGGCTCAAGTGGGGCAAGGGGCCGACGCAGGCCTGGAACGAAGGCATCGAGGCCGGCTACATCCGGCAGAACGAGGTGTTCCAGGACGGCCGCAAGGTGGATGTCCAGCAAGCGCCCGGCAAGCGGGTGTGGGCGCTCGGCAACTACGTCTACAAGTAGCGGCCGCTACCGCACGGCCGTCGCGTTGCCGGCCTTCCACTGCGACCACGGAATGTTCCAGTCACCGAGACCCTCGGTGCCGGACAGCCACGGGCCGACGGTTCCCTCGACCTCGACCACGTCACCGCGTTTGGTGTTGTCGTAGAACCACTCTGCGTTCGCCGGGCTGACGTTGAGACATCCGTGGCTGGTGTTGCTGCTGCCCTGCGCGGCCACCGACCACGGTGCGGAGTGGACATAGATGCCGCTGTAGGACATCTGGGTGGCCCAGTCCACCTCCAGGCGATAGCCCTTCGGGGAATCCGACGGCACCCCGTAGGTGGCCGAGTCCATGATCAGCCGCTTGTAGCGGTCGCCGACGATGTAGACGCCGTTGTTGGTCGGTGTGCTGTCCTTGCCCATCGAGGTCGGCATGGTCTTCACGATCTCGCCGTTGCGCCGGATCGTCAGCATCTTGGTGTCGTCGTCGGCGGTTGCCACGACCCGGTCCCCGATCCGGAACCGGGCGGTCAGGCTCCGTTGTCCGAACAGACCGCCGCCGAGGTCGGTGCCGAAGGTGTCGACTGAGACGTCGACGGTGGTTCCGGGCGCCCAGAAGTTCTCCGGACGCCAGCGCACCTCACGGTTGCTCAGCCAGTAGAAGGCACCCTCCACCGGCGGGTCGGTGGTGATCGTGATGGCCTTCTGCGCGGCGACGCGATCGGGGATGTTCTCGTCGAACCGGATCGCGACCGGCTGACCGACACCGACGACCTCACCGTCGTTCGGCATCAGGTACGGCATCGTCAGGTTCTCCGGCGCGTGGGTCTTGAAGGTGATGGTCTGATTGGTCACCCCGCCGAGTCCCAGGGACCGCACGATGAGCGTGTAATGCCCGTTGTAGGCCAGCGGATCGGTTGCGGTCCAGGAGACGCCGTCCGGGCTCAGCTGCCCGGCCATCTGCTGCCCTTCATCGTCGGCCAGTGACACCGAACCCAGCACTCCACCGCGGGCGGTCACCGTGACGGGCTCGTCGACCGGGACGCCGACCGCGCCGTCCTGAACCGAGGCCGTCACGGCCGGAACCAGCAGATCGCTGTAGGGCGTGCCCTTGCCTGAGAGCACCTGTACCGGAGCGGTTCCGCAGCCGCTGAGGGTCAAAACCGCAGCCAGAACCACGATCAGCGTTGAAACACGTGACCGTCGCATCCTGCAATCCTAAAGGCCGCCAAACATCCTGCACGAGTTGCCAGTTCAGAGCGGGTGGGGCTGATTTCATCCCACCGCTGAGCGCCTGTTATTCTCTGTCTCACGCGCCGTTAGCTCAGTTGGTAGAGCAGCTGACTCTTAATCAGCGGGTCCGGGGTTCGAAACCCTGACGGCGCACCACATACGAACTTCGCCACAGGCGAAATCTCTTCTTCCGCTTCAGATGGAAGACTCTCCCACCTACGCTCAGGGAAGACCTGACGCGCGTGCGTCGAAAAGGCAAGGGCCAGAGGTATTCTCAGTCCGCCGCCATCCAGCGGGGCGGCCGGCGGCCGACTGCTGGCGAAAGCCGACGGGCCCGCGGCCACCGAACGCTGAGGTTCGGCGGCCGCGGGACCTGGCCGACTAGCCGGTGGCGCCAGTGGCGCCGTTGGTGGCGACCGAACCGGCGCCCGTCGCGGTCGCGATGCCCCCGGCACCACCCAGGCCGCCCGTCGCACCGCCGCTGCCACCATTGCCGCCTTCGGCATCGGCGAAGGTGCCCGTGGTGTTCGCAGCACCACCGGCGCCGCCAGCACCACCCTTGCCTGCCGGCGAATTGGCGCTGCCACCCGCTCCACCGAAGCCGCCGGTGGCGGGCGCGCCGTTACCCGACGTGGAGGCCGCACCACCGGTGCCGCCGACGCCGCCGGTACCGGTGTTGGTGGCACCACCCCGACCACCGGCAGCGCCTAGTGCCTGACCAGAGGTACTCACGGCCTTGCCCGCAGCACCACCGGCGCCACCATTACCGCCGAAGAATGC
Organism: Mycolicibacterium sp.; assembly: GCF_017853185.1. Taxonomy (GTDB): domain Bacteria; phylum Actinomycetota; class Actinomycetes; order Mycobacteriales; family Mycobacteriaceae; genus Mycobacterium. The sequence continues at coordinate 226 of NZ_JAFMJZ010000151.1, read as the reverse complement.
TTGGCCGCCATCGCCGCCGAAGCCGCTCTGGGCGCTGGCGTCGGCGGTTGCATCGCCGCCGGCACCGCCGGCACCACCGCTACCGGATTGGCCATTGCCGCCGGCACCGCCGGTTCCGCCCGACGCGTCGCTGCCGCTACCGACGATTGCCGCGGTGCCACTGCCACCGGCACCACCGGCCCCACCGGTGGTACCGCCGCCACCGCCGGCACCGCCGTTGCCGCCG
>NZ_JAFMJZ010000150.1 GCF_017853185.1 Mycolicibacterium sp. | reverse complement strand
CGTGGGGAGGGAAGAGATGGACGCCGATCAGATCTGGCGCAACGTCGGTCAGCAGCGGGCCGAACTGGCCGACCTGTTCGACACGCTGACCGCCGACCAGTGGATGGCCCCGTCGCTGTGCGAGGGCTGGCGGGTGCGTGACGTCGCCGCGCACCTGACTCACTCGCACATGCCGCCGGCCCGGGCGATCATCGAGGCGGTCAAGTCCGGCTTCCGGTTCGACCCGATGATCAACCGTCTCGGCGTGGAGGATCCGCGCTCGCAGACCGAGATCGCCGCCGCGCTGCGCGCCATGGTCGGCGCCCGCAAAAAAGTGCCCGGCACCAGCGTGCAACAGCCGCTGATCGAACTGCTGGTGCACGGTCAGGACATCACCGTGCCGCTGGGCATCGACCGGCCGATGCCGGTGGACGCCGCCGTGGAGGCGGCGAACCGGCTGGCGAGGATGAAGTTTCCGCTCAACGCGATGGCGCGCCTCGACGGCGTCCGCCTGGTGGCCACCGACGCCGACTTCGCCGCCGGGCAGGGCCGTGAGGTCAAGGCGCCGATCCGCGACATCGTTATGGTGCTGGCCGGACGCGCTGACGCTTAACGTGTGAGGCGTGGCCGACACCGTCCAGCAACTGCTCCGCGCCCGCCTCGACGATCCCGCTCCCGCGGTCAAACACGGCGAGCGGGTCTGGACCTGGCGCGAACACCTCGACGAAGCGCAACGGCAGGCCGCCGTGCTCATCGCCCAGGCCGACCCGGACCGGCCGCTGCACGTCGGCACCCTGCTGGCCAACGGCCCGCAGATGCTCACCGCGATGGCCGCCGCAGGTCTGGGCGGCTACGTGCTGTGCGGGATCAACAGCACCCGCCGCGGTGCGGCCCTGGCCCGCGACATCGCCCGCGCGGACTGTCAGATCCTGCTCACCGACAGTGACCACCGGGAACTGATCAACGGCCTGGAGCTGCCCGGCGTCACGGTTTTCGAGGTCGATTCGGCGCAGTGGGCGAAGTTGAATTCCCAAGCGCCAGAACTCAATCCGCACCGCGAGGTGGCTCCGACCGACACCTTCATGCTGATCTTCACCTCCGGCACCAGCGGCGAACCCAAGGCCGTCCAGGTCGCCCACATGATGGTGCCGTTCTCTGGAACCGCTCTGGTGCAACGGTTTTCGATCACCGCCGACGACGTCTGCTACCTGTCGATGCCGCTGTTCCACTCCAACGCGTTGATGGCCGGCTGGTCGGTGGCGGTGACCGCCGGCGCGGCGATGGCCCCGGCCGTCTTCTCGGCGTCCTCGTTGCTCACTGACCTGCGCCGGTACGGCGCGACCTACATGAACTACGTCGGCAAGCCATTGGCCTATGTGCTGGCCACCCAGGAGCGGGACGACGACCACGACAACCCGCTGCGGGTGGCATTCGGAAACGAGGCGGCCGAGCGTGATATCGCCGAGTTCTCAAGGCGTTTCGGCTGCACGGTGTGGGACGGCTTCGGCTCCACCGAGGGCGCGGTGATCATCACCCGCGACGGCGACTGCCCGCCGGGTTCGGTGGGCCGCGGATTTCCGGGCGTCGCGATCTATGACCCCCAGACCCGCACCGAGTGCCCGCCCGCGCGGTTCGATGCCACCGGTGCACTGGCCAATCCGGACGAGGCGATCGGCGAGATCGTCAACACGGCAGGGTCAGGTCTGTTCTCCGGCTACTACAACGACGCCGAGGCCACCGGGGAGCGCCTTCGCCACGGCATGTACTGGTCCGGCGATCTGGCCTACCGCGACGCCGACGGCTGGATCTACCTGGCCGGCCGGAGCGGGGAGTGGCTGCGGGTCGACGGGGAGAACCTGACCTGTGCGCCGATCGAGCGGATCCTGCACCGGCTGGACCCGGTCAGCCGGGTCGCGGTCTACGCGGTGCCCGACGAGCACGTCGGCGACGCGGTGATGGCGGCCCTGGTGCTGCGCGACGGCGCCGCGCTAACCCCGGAGGGGTTCGGCGAGTTCCTGGCCGCCCAGCCGGATCTCTCGCCGAAGGCCTGGCCGCGCTACGTCTGGATCGCCGCGGACCTGCCGGTCACCGCGACCAACAAGATCGTCAAGCGGCAGTTGTCGGCGCAGGGCGTCCGGATCCCGGACGGGACGCTGTGGGAGCGGCAACCGCAAACGCGCACCTACCGGATAGCGACCGGGCCGGCGCACTGACACTCCGATCCCTACGCCCGGGTCGGGGCACGTCAGGCCAGTTGACCATCGGTGTCACCACTGGCCGGAACCGGAAGAACCGTCCCGGCGGGGTGCTCGCCGTTCCCTGTTTCGGGAGGTCAACCGGCGGGTGCCCGGGGCGGGGTGCCCGGTGGGCGGTACGCCGGCCGCGGCTGCACCCCTCGTCTACCCACCCCGGGTGCCGCCCAACCCCGGGACTGTGACCGGGGGCCGCATTTGGGCAGGTGGCGGCCGAACTGGCATACTTGTCAGCGACCACCTCAGGTACCGGTTCACGCCCCTGATCAAGACAGCGGCGACCCGGCGACCAGACAAGAAGAGGACTATGAAGACCGGTATTCACCCCGCTTACGGCGAGACCACCGTGGTCTGCGGCTGCGGCAACAGCTTCACCACTCGCAGCACCAAGGAGAGCGGCCACATCGTGGTCGAGGTCTGCTCGCAGTGCCACCCGTTCTACACCGGCAAGCAGAAGATCCTCGACAGCGGCGGCCGCGTCGCCCGCTTCGAGAAGCGCTACGGCAAGCGCACGCCGAAGTCCGGCGAGTCCGCCGAGAGCTAGCTTCACCACCGACGTCCGACGCTCGCCGCTGCGCGAGCCCGGGCGTCGGTTTGTGTCCGGGTACAGACGTGAGGACGGACGATGACGCAGAGCGCACCCGCTGACGCGGTCGACGCTGTGTTGGCCGAGCACGCCGACCTGGAACGTCAGCTCTCCGACCCGGAACTGCACACTGACGCCGCCAACGCGCGGCGGGTGGGCAAGCGCTTCGCCCAACTGGCGCCGATCGCCGCGACCTACCGCAAGCTGGCGGCCGCCCGCGGCGACCTGGAGGCGGCCCGCGAACTGGCCGCCGATGACTCGTCGTTCGCCGACGAGGTCACCGAACTCGAGGCCAGGGTCGCCGAACTCGACGATCAGCTCACCGACATGCTGGCCCCGCGTGACCCGCACGACGCCGACGACGTGGTGCTTGAGGTCAAGTCCGGCGAGGGTGGCGAAGAGTCGGCGTTGTTCGCCGCGGACCTGGCCCGGATGTACATCCGCTACGCCGAACGGCACGGCTGGACGGTGACCGTCCTGGACGAGACGTTCTCCGATCTCGGCGGGTACAAGGAAGCCACCATCTCGATCGCCAGCAAGGGCGACTCCGCCGACGGCGTGTGGGCCCGGCTGAAGTGGGAGGGCGGCGTGCACCGCGTGCAGCGGGTGCCCGTCACCGAATCCCAAGGGCGCGTTCACACTTCGGCGGCCGGTGTGTTGGTCTACCCCGAGCCCGAAGAGGTCGAGCAGGTCCAGATCGACGAATCCGATCTGCGCATCGACGTCTACCGGTCCTCCGGCAAGGGCGGTCAGGGCGTCAACACCACCGACTCGGCGGTGCGCATCACCCACCTGCCCACCGGCATCGTGGTCACCTGTCAGAACGAGCGCAGCCAGTTGCAGAACAAGGCCCGCGCCATGCAGGTGCTCGCGGCCCGGTTGCAGGTGCTCGCCGAGGAGCAGGCCCAGGACGCCGCCTCGGCGGACCGGGCCAGCCAGATCCGCACGGTGGACCGCAGTGAGCGCATCCGCACCTACAACTTCCCGGAGAACCGGATCGCCGATCACCGGATCAACTTCAAGGCGCACAACCTCGACCAGGTGCTCGACGGCGATATGGACGACTTGCTGGATGCCCTTGTCGCGGCCGACAAGCAGGCCCGGCTCCAACAGGCATGACGAGCCTGCGGCAGGCGATCGCGGCCGCAACCGCCACCCTCGAAGGGGCCGGCGTCGACTCGGCCCGCACCGACGCCGAACTGCTCGCCGCCCACGTCCTCGGCGTCGACCGCGGCCGGCTGTCCTTCACCGACGTGCCGCCGGACTTCTTCACCCGCTACGACCAGGTGGTCGGGCAGCGGGCCCGCCGCATCCCGTTGCAGCACATCACCGGTACGGCCCCGTTCGGGCCGGTGCACCTGGCGGTGGGTCCGGGGGTGTTCATCCCGCGCCCGGAGACCGAGGCGCTGCTGGAATGGGCTCTGGCCCAGGACCTTCCGCGTGACGCGGTGATCGTCGACGTGTGCACCGGGTCCGGTGCGCTGGCCGTCGCCCTGGCCACCCTGCGGCCCGGGGCGAGCGTGACCGGCGTGGACATCGACCCCGCGGCCCTGGAGTTCGCCCGGCGTAACGCCGCGCCGACGACGGCGCGCATGGTGCACGGCGACATCGCCGACGACGCCCTGCTGGCAGACCTGGCCGGTACCGTGGACCTCGTGGTGTCGAATCCGCCGTATGTCCCCACCGGTTCCGAGGTGGAACCCGAAGTGGCCGAGCACGATCCGTCGCACGCGGTGTTCGGCGGCGCCGACGGCATGGCCGTCATCGTCCCCCTGGTCGCGCACGCCGCACGCTGGCTGAAGCCCGGCGGACTGCTGGCTGTCGAGCACGATGACACCACGTCGGCCGCCACGGTCGAGATCATCTGCGCCTCAGGAAATTTCGACGGGGTACTCCCGCATGCCGACCTCGCAGGCCGACCTCGCTTCGTAACGGCACGCAGGAGGTCTGCGTGACCCAGGTACTGGACTGCCGTGACCCGGCGAACCGTTCGCACGCCATCACCGAGGCGGTGCGCACCGTCAAGAGCGGGCGGCTGGTGGTGCTGCCCACCGACACCGTCTACGGACTGGGCGCCGACGCCTTCGACAGCGACGCCGTCGCCGCCCTGCTCAGCGCCAAGGGCCGCGGCCGTGACATGCCGGTCGGCGTGCTGGTCGGCTCCTGGCACACCATCGAGGGGCTGGTCTACTCGGTGCCCACCGCGGCCCGCGAACTGATCCGGGCGTTCTGGCCGGGCGCGCTGAGCCTGGTGGTCAAGCAGGCGCCGTCGTTGCAATGGGATCTCGGCGACGCCCGCGGCACCGTGATGCTGCGGATGCCGCTGCACCCGGTGGCCATCGAGTTGCTCCGCGAGACCGGGCCGATGGCGGTCTCCAGCGCCAACATCTCCGGCCAGCCGCCGGCCACCGCCGCCGCCGACGCCCAGCGCCAGCTCGGCGATCTCGTCGACGTCTACCTCGACGGCGGGCCGTCCGAGCAGCAGGCCGCCTCCACCATCGTCGACCTCACCGCGGCGACCCCGCGTCTGCTGCGGGAGGGACCGATCACCGCCGAGGCCGTCGCCCGCGTTCTCGACGTCGATGTCGCCTCGCTGGCCGGCTGAGCCGGAGTAGCGTTTTCACCGATGGTCAGCCTGCTTGCGCTATCAGACAGGGGTGCCGGTGTTCCCCTGCGGGAGTTGGCACTCGTCGGTCTGACCGCGGCGATCGTCACCTACTTCGCCACCGGGGGAGTGCGGGTGCTGGCCCGCCGGCTCGGTGCGGTGGCCTACCCCCGCGAACGCGACGTGCACTCCAAGCCCACCCCGCGAATGGGCGGACTGGCGATGTATCTCGGCGTGGTCAGCGCGGTCTTCCTGGCCTCCCAGCTGCCGGCCCTGACCCGCGGGTTCGTCTACTCCTCGGGAATGCCCGCGGTGGTGATCGCCGGCGGGCTGATCATGGGCATCGGCCTGATCGACGACCGCTGGGGTCTGGACGCGCTCACCAAATTCGCCGGTCAGATCACCGCGGCCAGCGTCCTGGTGACCATGGGCGTGGCCTGGAGTGTCCTCTACATCCCGTTCGGCGGGGTCGGCACCATCGTGCTGGACCAGGCCTCCTCGATCCTGGTGACCCTGGCACTGACGGTGGCCATCGTCAACGCGATGAACTTCGTCGACGGTCTCGACGGACTGGCCGCCGGCCTCGGCCTGATCACCGCGATGGCGATCTGCATCTTCTCCGTCGGACTGCTCCGCGACCACGGCGGTGACGTGCTGTTCTACCCGCCGGCGGTGATCTCGGTGGTGCTCGCCGGCGCCTGCCTGGGGTTCCTGCCGCACAACTTCTATCCGGCCCGGATCTTCATGGGCGACTCCGGGTCGATGCTCGTCGGGCTGATGCTGGCCGCCGCGTCGACCACCGCCGCGGGCCCCATCTCGCAGAGCGCCTACGGCGCGCGCGACGTCTTCGCGTTGCTCTCACCCTTCCTTCTGGTGGTGGCGGTGATGTTCGTCCCGGCCCTGGACATGTTGCTGGCCATCGTGCGGCGGACCCGGGCGGGACGCAGCCCGTTCAGTCCGGACAAGATGCACCTGCACCACCGGCTGCTGCAGATCGGCCACTCGCACCGCCGTGCCGTCCTGCTGATCTACCTATGGGTGGGGGTGGTGGCGCTGGGGACGGCGAGCACCATTTTCGTCGACCCGCGCTACACCGGCGCGGTCATGCTGGCCGCCTTCGTGGTCGCCGGAGTGGTCACCGTGATCCCGTTGGTGCGGGGCGATTCCGGGCCCCCTGAGAACAACACCGATGACCAGGACGATCGCGATCTGACGTTGCTGCGGGACAGCCTGTACGACGGTAAGTAGTAGCCGAATTAGGGCCGTCTACCATGTGGTACCGTGCTGGCGAACGCCATTCGGCGGCTCCTTCCGATGACGAAGAATGTGGGTAGTTGTTGTGACGACGCCAGCGCCTGAAGCGCCGTTGGTGTTGCCGTCCGTCGCCTTCCAACCTGCCCGTCTTCTGGTGATCTGCGCGGTCCTCGCGGCACTTGTCGTCGGCCTGTCCGCCTGGGCGGGATACGTGATGTTCGGCGTCTTCTTCGCCGTCGGACTGATCCTCGGTCTGATCAACGCCCTGCTGGTGCAGCGGTCGGTGGCCTCGATCACCGCCAGTGACCACCCGCTCAAGAAGAAGATGGCGCTGAATTCGGCCACCCGCCTGCTCGTCATCACCGCGATCGGCCTGGCCATCGCTTTCGCGTTTCGGCCGCTTGGTCTCGGCGTCCTCTTCGGACTGGCGTTGTTCCAAGTGGTCCTCGTGCTGTCCACCGCTCTCCCGGTCTGGAAGAAGATCCGGACCGGTGAAGCGGACGACTATGCAGAAACCGCCTCAATTCCCGCCGAGATACCCAAGGATTGAGCACCATGACCGAACAGATCCTCGCCGAAGGTGCGATCGAGGTCGGCCACCACACCACGGCCACCTGGCTTGGCATGACGGTGAACACCGACACGATCTACGCCACCGCGCTGGCCGCGGTGATCACCCTGGCACTGGCGTTCTTCCTGCGCGCCAAGGTGACCTCCACCGGTGTCCCCAGCGGCGTGCAGCTGTTCTGGGAGTCCATCACCACCCAGATGCGCGGCCAGGTCGAGCAGGCCATCGGCATGAAGATCGCCCCGTTCGTGCTGCCGCTGTCGGTCACCCTCTTCGTGTTCATTCTGATCGCGAACTGGATCTCGGTGCTGCCGGTCCAGTACGGCACTGCCAACGGCGGGACCGGAGAGCTGCTCAAGCCGCCGGCCTCGGACATCAACTTCGTGCTGGCGCTCGCGCTGTTCGTCT
>NZ_JAFMJZ010000149.1 GCF_017853185.1 Mycolicibacterium sp. | reverse complement strand
ATCGCGCATTCCGACGATCACCTGCTCGATGTCGCTCAGGGCATAGCCGTTGGCCTCCAAAAAGCGCAAGTAGGTTTTGGTGATGTCCTGGGGTCCGCGCCAGGCGTCCTTCGCGGTCCGGGCTTCGGTGGCAGCGAGCACCATTGCGAGCAGGATCACCTGAGCGCGGCCGTCGCCGGTGGCGGGGAGGAGCTTGGCGACGGCCATTTGCGTGGTCTCACTGTCGGCCAGGCCGAGCAGTTCCGGCGCGAGCTTCTGGCCGTGGTAGTCGCTGAACAGATCAGGCCGGTTGACAATCACATCAGCGAGGTACAGGCCTGCACCCTTGGGAGTGGTCTTGCGGGCAAGCAAGTTGTCGCGCAGCCACTCGCGGCGCACGACCGCCGCCGCGTCGCCCAGCTTGTTCAAAGCGATGAGCTTGCGGCGTTCAGCGCGCTCCTGTTCGGCCTCCTCCAAGCGAGCCCGCTCCCGGTCGGCAGCGCCATCGGGGTCGCTGGCGTCGGCGAGGCGGTCAGCGTCAAACCCGTACTGGCGTGCCGCCCAGTCCGGCATCACGACGCCGGCCCCACGGGGGTTGCGGCAGTAGTAATCAGGGCTCCACACTGTGGTCTCGGTGACGGTCCGGACGTGCCGGAGACCTTCGGCCGGCTCGGCGCTCGGATCATCGGCGGTGTCGAAGTCGATGTCGTTCTCATCTACGGGTTCGCCGGTTTCGGTATCAACGAACGCTTCCGCGCTTTCGAGCACGACGGCCCAATGCTGGGGATCCATCGCGGCGATTGCCTCATCGGTGAGGGTTTTGCCCTCAGTGTTCCGCAGGTAATTGGTCGGGATGTAGGTCTTGTCGGACCAGGCGGGGCGGCGGTCGAGCACCGCGTAGCCCTGTGCTGCGAACGCTGCCGCCGTCTGCTCGTATCGGCGCTGGTCTTCACGCTCGGACCGCAGTTGAGCGACGCGGTGGTCGAATTGGTCGGTCCCGGCCACCTTGATCAACTCGCTCTGGGCGGCATCGTCGCCATCGAATTCGACGAACCTGCTGGCCTCCACCAAGCTCAGTTGGCCGGAGCCCAACGCGGTCATCGCCTTCTCCGAGTCGATGGCGACCTTCGCTGCGGACACCGCGTCTTTGCTTGTGGAGAGCCCTCTGGCAACCTTGGTCGGTGAGACCCCTTCCAGCAGAAGCTGGTTAATCCCCCGTGCGCGTTCCGCCTCGGTCAGCGGAGCGCGGTGGTCGTTGGTCACCATCTGCTCGATGACGCGCTGGGCCCGTGCTGCGGTGGTGTCGGTTACATCGACAGTGCGCACATACACCGGTACTGCTGACAGACCGACCTGCCGTGCCGCTTGGATACGTCGCTGTCCTTCGCGCACTAAGGGTTTGCCCCGCCCCTCCGTCCGCACGGCCAGTACGGGGACCAACACTCCGTGCTCCTCGATAGAAGCGAGGAAGTCCCGGTTCAGCCGCGGGTCCAGACGTACATTTTCTTCGATCTCAACGTCGGTGGGATGCAGGTGAAGCAGTTCAGCAGGAGTGGTGCTGGTCATTGAGGTTCCTTCCCCGGGTTTGCGGCCTGTTAACTATAGTTTACAGCAACTGTAATCTATAGGCAACACTTGTGGCTGATCGGAAAGGGTTCATTTCCGATGGCGCGCAACAACCCGGATCCTCTGGGGGAGTCGTAAAACCCAATTGCGGCCCTCAGCGGTGAATCGCGAGCCGCTGGCGCTTGCCGGGGATCGACTCGCGGCGATCCCGCTTCTGACGCTCCGACCTCGCCGGCCCGAACGTCAGCCCTCCGGCACTGGCGTCCTCATCACCGCACGTACCGGGCGATCGGCTCGGCCAGATGGCGCAACGTCGAAGCGTTCCATTCTGTGCCGCCGGCGGTGCTGCGCTGCTTCAAGCCGCGATGAGCAGGTGTAACCTATAGGTAACGCACATTACGGAGGCCCGGGAATGGAAACTGCGTCCACGGACGACGGTTCGGTGATCGTTGCCGCCCTCGGTGCGGCTATCCGTGAACACCGCACGGCCGCCGGGCTGTCCCAAACCAGGCTTGCTGAAATCGCGGGGATCAGCCGTCCATACCTCAACCTCGTCGAGGCTGGGCACAAGTGCCCGACTGTGGTGGTTCTGGTGCACCTGGCTCGCGGCCTCGGCGTGGAACCCGCACTGCTACTGGAAAACCAGTCGCTCACTGCGACGAACTGAGGTAGCGCTGCCACTCGATGCGCTGGATCAGCGCACGGGTCGAGGCATGGTCGGGCCTACCGTCTTCATCGGCGCCGGTCTGGATGACGGCGACCAGGTCGCCGCCGGCTCGCAGTTCATAGCGACAGTGCGGTGCGGCCGAGAACTCGGCAGCGGTGATGGCGTCGTGAGCGGCGACCAGCACGGCGGTCACTGCCGCATCATGGCTGTCGGCGGTGCCCATCGTGGTGTCGATGCGGATCGGTGCGGTGGTGGTCAACGACCAGGGAACGCTCACGGGGGCCTCCTCGGATGTTCGGACGGACTTATCTGCGATTGTCCGGCCTGAACACCAAGAAGCCGGGCCTGCGATCCGCGGTTGTGGATAACAGGCCCGGCGTTCGGTTGAGCTGTGGATGACCGCTAGGTGTTCGGCGGCGGCGTGTAGTCGTCTGCGGTGGGGTCCTGCGCGTGGTCGGGACCGTCGCGGAAGACCTGGACGGCGGCGCGGTGGGCGGTGTGAAGGAGTTCGACAGCACCCGCACACCCGGCCTGGTCGAGGATCTGGAACGTCACCGGCCCCATGTGCAGGTCAAGCCACTTCACCTGCCGAGAACGGTCGCGGGAAAGCTCCTGACGGGGAACCACCGCGTAGGCCGGACGACGGGTCCAGTCGATGGCCACGGTGGGCAGTGCGAAAGGGTCGGCTGCTGCTGGCGGCGGTGTCGGAATGAGGCGGGGGATGAGGGTCATCGCCGAGCGGGCAGCGCTGAAGCCTTCGAGCACGCCTTGGCAGGCCTGCGCCGACAGCATCGTCATCAGGATTCCGCCCCATTGCAGTCGCAGCCTGGCATTGGGGGAGCAGGCGTGAAAGACGGCGATATCGCCTTCCTGCTCGCCCTGGATGCGAATCATCGTGTGGCTGACCAGAGCTGCGGGGGTCAGGTGGGTCTCGGTGCGTCGAGTCTTCATGGGTCACCTTTCGATGGAAGTTATCTATAGGTAACAGTCTATCGGAATAGCCGCTGCTAAGCAACGTATTGAGGTGACTTCTTTTCCCGACTCTGAATCCGAAATACCCCTCGTATCAAGGCATTTCGTCTATTGAGTGCGACCGCGCCGAGATGGTCAGCAAAGCTACAAGCGGAGCGCGATCCCGTGCCGCGCCACCGCGCTGGTAACGGACCCGGCACACCAAGACCTACATGCAAGCGCACCAGCTGATTCTTGATTCCCCCGCCAAAACGGCCCCCCCTACAACGTCCCGCAGCTGGCGTGGGACAAAGGGCGCTGTGCTCAAGGAGGTCGCACGTGGGCGCATTACCAATCGCCAAAGCGGATATCGGGCGTTCCCGCCACGGCTGGGGTTCGGCGAGATTGCCGCATCGGGGTTCCCGACGCTGGGCGCAGGGCGTAACGAGCGAGGTCAGGAAGGGCACAATGCTACGTTTCGAAAGGTGTCGCGGCTCCTCCTGCACAGCCTGCGCGGATTTCCGGTCACCGACCTGGCCGCTCATCTACCGATACGAGTGACGGTGATGGGCCGGCTGCGAGCCGAGGACGTTGCAGGCCGTTACTGGTATTGCCGGGTCGAGCCGCCAATGGAATGCCGGCTCGGCGAGGGCGTGCAACGAGACCACATTCATCCGGATCTGCTCTCTGAGGACCGCAGCACGCTGCGGCTACAGGCTGTCGTGCTGACACCCACCGCGAGCAATCGCGTCCTGCAACCGGGCGTCGCCGGTCTGACCGTTCATGTGGCGGCGGTCCTCGATCCGAGGATGGGCGAAACGGGCGTGCTCGACACTGCGAGAACGGGCTACCTGGGCTACGCGGTGGTCGATGATGACGAGGGGGCCGACACCGATCTCAGCGGGGATGTGGAACGGATCGAAACTGCTAGCGTCGTTACCAGCTCAGACTGACTTCGGTCGGTTTGCCGCCGGATCAAGGGGGAGAACCATGAAGATTGCACTGGCCGCACTCGCTGCCGTGGGCGCTTTAGCCTGTGCGCCGGTGGCGGCGGCCGACGATTCGGCGGCCGACTTGCGGATCGGCCAAGCGGGCACGCTGGTCAATGGCGATGTCGTGCAGACCTGGACGGTCAGCGGGTTGAGGACAAGCGCGGACGTCATCCCCGGCGACGTCATAGGGACCCTCTGGGAGGCGACCGCGACCAACGCCGCCGTTGAAGGCACGGTCATCCCTATCATCCCGAACTTCAACGCCCGCGCAGGCAGCGCCAACTACCGGGTGCTATTCGGGGTGGCCTCTCCCCAAGGCATCAACCCCTCCACCCTCTCGGCCGGCGAAAAGGCCAGCGGGAAAATCTATTTCGACATCCCCAGCGGCGTTTCCCCGGACCGAGTGGTGTTCAACGACGGCCAGGTCGACCAGCTGGTGTGGGTCAACGCGCCGGAACCGGTGGCCGACTCGCCGAGTGGCCGACCCGCGACTCCTGCGCAACCCGTCAGACCAGCCGTGCCCGCGACGCCAGCCCAGTCTCCTGCGGCGGCTTCACCGGCCGCACCGGCGGGGGCAGGAGCACCGGCGGCGACCAGTCAGGGCACGCCCGCCGCCACCAGCCAGGGCACGCCCGCAGGCACCCCGGCCGCGAGCGCAGGAACCCCGGCAGGACCGACGACAGCTGCACCGGCCGCACCGACGACAGCGGCACCGACGACAGCGGCGCCCACCGCCCCACCCGCCGCGACCAGCCAGGGCACCCCGGCGGCGAGCGAGGGGACCCCGGCAGCCCCGGCGGCAGCTTCACCGGCCGCACCGGCGGCGGCAGGAGCACCGGCGCCGACGAGCCCAAGCGCTCCAGCGACCCCGTCCACACCCCCCGTCCCGGCGACGATCATTCCGTCGGCGACACCAGGCGCGAGCAGCGCAGGTACCCCCGCCGGCTGATTCGAGGGCCCGTCGGTCTCAGCTGTGGGTGGACCACCAGGTGTACAGCTGGTCCAGGGCGGTCCGCCCAGGCTCTGCCTGGATCGTCGCGAGCAGCAACGCAGAATCCAGGGTCCACCCCACGGCGGGGTTATTCCGGCGTGTGCCACAGACCAAGGTTCCGGCGGCGACCTCGGGGGTCGCGGTCTTGCGCCACGGCCCGGGCGAGGCGTAGTTGCCGGGGCATATCTGCACGGCCATGCCCTGAATCAACTGGTCCATCGCCGCGGCGAGCGGTTGAGCGTCACCGAACAGGGTGTAGCGCGCGGTCGTTCCGGGAGCGTCCGCGTTGGCGCCGCATTCGAGCATGGACAGAGCCCCCGGTGGGGGCGGTGCAGGGCGACAGGTGCCTGGCGGGTAGCCCCGAGGCAGTAGGGCCATCAGACGGTTGTCGAACTCAGGTGACTGACTCTGCGCCGTGGAAACTGTGGTGGGGACGGCGGCTGACGAGGGAGTGGTGCTGGCCTGGACGGGATCGGTTGGCGACTCGCCGCCGAGGAAAGCCCACGCGACCAGGCTGATGACCGTCACGATGGCTGCGGCACCGGCGGCGAGGGCCATCTGACGCCACGGTAGGGGCCGGCTCGCTGGAGCGGGTCTTCGGACGACGTCGACAAGCTGCTGGGACACCGGTGAGGCCGGCTCGACCGGTCGAGGCAGGTACGGCGCGGGTTCCTCGTCGCCCCACGAAAAGAATCTGGTGAGTACCGGCCACGATTCAGTGGGAGTGTCGTCATCAGAGGGCATCGCGGTGTCCTCCTATGGTTCTACCTGCTCGGGCGGTACGGCCCGTTCAGAAATCATTGCTCATCGGTGTTGGTGGTGGGCAGAGCGAGTCGCGCCATCTCGCGTGCAGCGTGAAGCGCTTCGGTGAGCACCGACACGCGATCGTCAGCGTTTCGCTGGAGCTGCGCGAGTTGTTCAGCGTGGGCGGTGCGCAGCACTTCGCGCTCTGACTGGGCCTCGGCGCGTTGGCGCTCAAGATCGCCGCGCAGCGATTCCAGCGACTCGCGGGCGCTGTCGGACGCACGCTCGGCGGCAGCCGCCTGGGCTCTCGCCTCGGCGAGGGCGACGCGGATCGTGGCCGCCTCGGCGGCGGCCTCCTGAAGGTCGTGGCGTGCGGCGTCGATCTGCGCCTGGAACTCGCTGCGGGCAGACTGAAGATCGCGGCGGGTGTTGTCGAGCTCCTGCCGCAGCCCCGCTGCGGTGTCGCGCTCCCGCGCCGCCTCCGCGGTCGCCGCATTCTGGGCCGCAACCGCCGCCGCCGCCTCGACCCGGGCAGCGGCAACATCGCGGCGAGCCTGCTCCACCTCGGCGTCGCGCTCAGCCAGTTTTGCGGCGAAACCGGCCTCGGCGACGGCGAGTCGCTCGTGTGCGTGAGCGATCTCGGCCTGCGCATCGGCCTTGATCCGGGCAGCCTCGGCCGTGGCCTCCTCCGTGAGGGCATCGGCTTCCTCCCGTTCCTCCTGCGCAGCTTTGGCCGCCGCCTCGGCGCTACGGGCGGTGCGCTCGGCGGCCGCCGCCCGACGTTCGGCCTCGGTGACTTTCGTGAGCGCTTCACGATGGGCGTCCTCGACCTCCGACCCGGCAGCCTCGACATCCCCGGCGGCGCGCAGATCGAGCACCACACCATCGAGGTACTGGCGCAGATCCTCGAATCGTCCCGGCAACTCGGACAGACGCTGTTCCAGCGTGGCGCGGGCCATCGACACCGGCGCGGTGAGGCCATCTTCCCGAGGCGGCGCGTCGCCGGTGTGCGCCCTACGCGCTTTCCACGCCGTGCCGCGGTTGTGAATAGGGCCGCCGCCTTCGTCCGCGCGTTCGCAGTACCGGGAGGGCCGGCCGGTGGCCGGGTCCGGGCGCCGCGGGCGAGTGCATCCGGGGTAGGTGCACAGCTTGTCGATCTCACTCACTGCCAGGGCGGCTTCACTCATGGGTTCAAGGGTGGCACATTTCGTTGCCTGTCACAATGTAACAAAACAATACTTAACGAAACGTAACAACGAAACGTAACCCGCGGGTTTCTGGAATCCGCCCGGCCTCCTGCCGCCGGGGGAAGCTCGAAGGTTGCCGGGGCCCTCGTGACGGGCCGCCAGTCCGTTAGGAGGTAAGAGCTTGAACAGCAGGACAAGGACTCCAGCGGGGTGGCTCAGTGGTCGCAGCTCGGGGATCGCCGCCCGCCGCCGCCGTGCCGCCGACCCCCCGCAACTAGGACCAGGTGGTCACCATCTCGACCCCGGCGTGCCGAGACGCGCGTACACCACCCGCAGCGGACGGGGTGATCACCGCCGGGGCGGGAATGTTCTTGCGCTGCCGGAATGCTCATTCCGAGGGGTGGCGGGCGGGGGGCCAGCGGCCAACAGTCGAGAGAGGCGTGTCGCAGTTTCAGTTCTGGCGTTAAAGACTGACCGGCAACGATCCGGTTTTTCGGTTTCCCTTCTTCCCAGGTTCGAAATTGGAGGGTTCCCCGTCAGCCTCAGGGTAGGTCCCCTGGGGTGGTGGAAATTGGGGCTGCCTGATCGGGTGGCCG
>NZ_JAFMJZ010000148.1 GCF_017853185.1 Mycolicibacterium sp. | reverse complement strand
CGCCCAGGCCGCCGACGATCGGGAACAGCAGGGCCGCGACCAGCACACCGGCGAGGACGCAGAACAGCGCCATCCGGGCCAGTGCCGGCCACACACGGTCCGGGGTCGCGGCCAAGTTCAGCTTTTCCACGAACCGGTCGAACACCCCGCAAAGACTAGGCGCATCGGGCTTACCGGTCCACCGCGGTCCGGCCGGTGGTTACCGAACCGGTTTTCGCTGCCCGCGGGGTCAGCCGGCGGCGACCACGACGATGCCGTCATCGTCGCTGAAGGCCACATCACCGGGGACGAAGTCGACGCCGCCGACGCTGATCACCACGTCGCGTTCGCCGGCGCCGGTCTTGGCACTCTTGCGCGGATTCGTGCCCAGTGCCTTGATGCCGATGTCGAGGGTGCGCAGGGTCGAGGCATCGCGCACGGCTCCGTGGATGATCAGACCGGACCACCCGTTGGAGCGGCCCAACTCGGCGATGACGTCGCCCACCAGGGCGGTGTGCAACGACCCGCTGCCGTCGATGACCAGGACCCGCCCGTCGCCGCTCTCCGAGAGCACCGATTTGAGCAGGGCGTTGTCCTGGAAGCAGCGCACGGTGCTGATCCGGCCGGTGAATTCCGAGCGGCCACCGAACTGGCGGAACTGGGTATCGCAGCTGCGGACGTCCTCGCCGATCTCATCGACGAGATCGGCGGTGGGGCGGAAGGTCATCGGCTCAGCCCCGGCGCAGCCGGCGCAGCAGCAGCGCGATGAAGCTCACCGCCGCCAGGCCGATGGTGAGCGGCAACCGCAGGCCGAAATCGCCGCCCGCCGGTGCCGACGGGGCGGCGCCGGCCTGCCGGACCGTCTCCTTGGCACTGGCCGCGGCCTCGCGGGCCGGATTGGGGCCGGCCGTCAGTGCGGCGTGCGGCGGTGCCGGTTCGAGCGCGGGGACCTCGGCGGGCGCCTCGAGGGCGGCCTGCGGCGGTGCGGCCTTGGCGGGTGCCTTCTGGGCCTGGCCTTTCTGGGCGGGCGCCTTCTTCGCGGGCGCCTTTTTTGCCGGGGCCTTCTTCGGGGCGGGTCTCTTCGCGGTGACCGGCCTCGGGGCGGGCTTCTTGGCGGCCTGCTCGTCAGGCTGGTCGTGCTGGTCTGCCATCAGGGGCGCTCCTTCGCTGTGCTGGGTCAATCATGCCAGGGGAGCCTCGTCGCACGGCGGTCAGGACCGGCTGCGCAGCGCCCACGCGGCCGCCGCGGCGACCAGGGCCGCCGCACCAACGGCAAACGGCCACAACGGGATCCGGTGCTCGGCAGGGGCGCCGCCGGCGGCAGGCCCGGGCGTCCCGGCCCCGGCCACCGTCAGGGTGAATGACCATGAGCCGGCGACGACGTGCCCGTCGGAGGAGGTCACCCGGTAGTTCACGGTGTACCTGCCGGCCGGACCGAGCGGACGCACCGCGACGGCGGCAACCGCCCCGTGCAACTCGGGATCCCCGGAGGTCCACAGATTTCCGTCCGGCCCGACCACGGTCATCGCGGCGAAGGTGGGCTGCAGATCCTCGTTGAACGTCGCGCTGACCCTGGCGGGTCCGGTGGCCAGCGTCGCGTCGGCCGGCGGGTCGGAGGAGACCAGCACGGTGTGAGCGGACGCCGGCGCGGCGCCGATCCCGGTCAGCAGAGTGAACCCGGTGGCGAAGGCCGCCACCAACGCGGCGGCGACGACCCTGAGGACGGCGGTCATGGATGCGGCGTCACACGCCGAGCCTGGCCATCAGGTCGGCCTCAATGCCGTCCAACTGCTGGCCGATGGAGGTATGCGCGGCCCGCCGGCGGGGTCCGGGCATCGCCTCGGCCGCGGTGACCGCGGCCGAGAGTGCGGTGAGCCGCTCGGTCATGGCGCCGACGAACTGTTTGGTCTCGGCATCCTTGGGTTTGGCCGCCGCGATCTGGCGCAGCGAATGATCGGCGGCGGAGATCCGGGCCGACAGCCGGCCGCCCGAGCCGGAGAACTGGCCGATGTCGGTCAACGGAACCCCGAGGCGGTCGGCGCGCAGTTCGTCGAGCGCCCCGCGGGCCGACGTCGCGGCCCGGTAGATCACCGGGACCAGGACGGGGGCGAGCAGCCGTGACACCGCCAGCGTCCGGCGCACCCGGCCCGGGGACAGCAACTTGCCCTCGCGGGCGGTTCGCAATTCGGTCTGTGCCACCTTGACCGCGGTGCGGTCCACGTTCCGCTGGGTCTTGACCTGGGCCCGGATCGCCTTGGACTCGGAACGCTCGGCGGACCTGATGCGTTTGGCCTCGTTCTTGGCGGCGAGTTTGGCGTCCAGCTTGGCGCGGGCCTTGAGGGCGCGGGCCTCGGCGCGCCGGGTCGCACGGCTCTTCCGCTTGCGGAACAGGCCCATCGCTGCCGCCTTTCAGGTCGATGTTGTGCCGTTGGATCAAACCCTAACGGCACCCTATCGACCCCGGGCCTGCGCGTAGCCAAGGGATGAATTCCCGACCTGCGGATATGCCACAATTGACCGATACCCGCAAACTCCGGCGCCAGGCGGCGCCGCCTGGGCGAGGAAGAATCGTGAGCCGGTCGCAGCGACGCGCCGCGGTGATCAGGAGGGCGATCGCCGCGGGTCTGCTGTGCGCCGGCTTCGGGACGGGGGCGCTTGCCCCGGCCGCCGCCGATTCCGGCGTCGATGGCCGGGGACCGGGCCCGAGCAACCATGACGGGTCCGGCCGTGGCGGCCCGCCGGCCGCACCGAACGCGGACGCCGGTTCCGGCACCCCGTCGAGGCGCGGCGTTCGCACGCTGCCGGCCCCTGCGCCGGCCGGGGACGAGGAATGGCATCCACCACACCACTGGTGGTGCCACATCGTCTGGCCGGACTGGCCGATCGCGCCGCCCCTGCCCTTCACCCGCAACCGCAACGCATTCATCTTCTACCCGGGGCCTGCGGCGCAGGCGCCGGTCACCGTTCTGGGCGTTGCGAGTGCCCCGCACGCGAGTACCGCACTCGCCGGCGCGGTCGCCGAGGCGCCGGCCGCTCAGGATCCGGCCGCTGCACCGCCCGCCGCCGCCGGGCAGTCCGGGGCCGCGGCCTTCAGCGGAGCCCAATCCGTACCCGCGATGCCGGTGGCCCTGCCGGAAGTTCCCGCCGCACCGCCGCCGGATGCCCGGCAGCCGGAAATCGTTGCCGCCGTGCCGAATCCGCCACGAACCGGACTTCCCGGCGTTCCGGCGGCAAACCTGGGCCAGATCGCAGCGCTGGCCCTGCCCGGCTTGGCCGGAATCGCCGCACTGACCGCGCTCGGCGGCTTCGTCGGCTACCGTCAGGCCAAAGCCGGCTATGTGCTGAGGGCCGCCGGAACGGCACGGTTCCTGCAATGACCGGCCATGACCTGACCGGGAGGGCGTGAGATGTCCGCTGCTCCCAAGGTGACCAAAGCCGTGAACGACGTGCTGGAGTTGGCACCTTCCCGCGGCGAGGTGTCGCTGGTCCGGTTGGTGGCCGCTGTCGGCGCGGACCGCGGACGGCCCATCGAGGTCACCGCCGCCGATCTCCCGGTCGGGGTTTCAGGCCAGTGGCGTCAGTACACGGACCGTGACGAGTTCCTGATCCAACGGGGTCTGCCGACCACCGAACGCACGCTTGCCCACGAACTCGGCCACCTGGTGCTGGGTCACGACGGAATTCCGGTGACTGAAGTGGCCCGGGAGGCTGCCGAACTCGCCAGCGATGACCTGATCAGTTACATGCTCAACCAGCGCACCGGCTGTATGGGACCGGGCGGTGAGGACGTCGAGCAGGAGGCCGAGGACTTCGCGGCGCTGCTGCTGCACCGGCTCGGCCGGCTGCGCAGCGACCGGGCCTCGATCATCCAGGTGCGGCTCGGAGAGGCGTTTGGTTGATCATCTGGGTGATCGCCGGTCTCCTAGGGCTGGCCACCGGACTGCGGGTCGGCTGGGCACTGGTGAACCATCAGTCGGTGGTCAGCAGCGCGATGATCGTCGCGCTCGGCAGTCTCGCCGTGGTCGCCGCCCTGAACTGGCCGCCGCTGACACTGCTGGTGGACTCGGCGCTGCGCTGGCCCAATATCTCCATCGCGCTCAGTGAGATGGCGCTCGTCGGTTCCGCGGCCGGTAGTTGCGTGATGATCACCTCGGTCGCGTCCCGGCGCTCGGCCAAGGCCACCCGACGGCTGGCGCTGATCCAGTACACCGTCGCGTTCGCCATCGCGGTGATCACGCTGGGACTGTTTCTGGTCGAGCCACGCCAACCCGAGATGTCGCCCCGGGAGTACCTCGCCAGCAATCTGGGCGCACACACCGCGCTTCCCTGGTTGGTGCCGTTGCTCTACGTGTTGTTGGTGCTGACCCTGGTGTCGTGGGTCGGAATGCGGTTGTCCAACCCGACCCGTCGCGGCCGCGCCCTGTTCGTCTTCACGATCGGTCTGGCGCTACTGCTGGCGGCCATCGCGTTCTTCCTCATCCGCGCGGTCGGCAGCCCGGATCTGCTCAGCGTCGGCACCGCGGCGGCGCTGCTGGTCTGCGCGATGGCCGTCGTGGCGGCCGGTTCTCTGCTGCCGACCATCGAGGACTGGATCGGCGCCCGGCGCGAACTGCGACTCATCGAGCCGCTGCGGCGTGAGATGGAGCGCCGGCACCCCGACATCGGGATCGGCGTCCGGCCGCGCGGCCCGCTGGTATTCCGGGTGGCGGAGCGGTTGTCGCTGATTTCGGACTCGCTCTACCTGGAGGCGACGGTAGCCCCGCAATCGAGCGGGTCCACGGCCGAGCCGGATCCGCCTGACGATGTGAGTCCGGTCGAGCAGGCCCGCGCGGTTGCGCGCTGGGTGGGGACGGACCGCGATGGGGACGGCAGCCGGTTCCCCGGCCGGGGATGGCTCAGCCAGCCGGACAACTACTCCGACCGGGAGTGGATCCTGGAGATCGCCCGGCAGTACCGGGAACTGCGATCGTCGGGCGGCGCGGCACGCGCCGGCTAATCGACGAGGCTCTCTGCCCGGCGCAGCTCGTCGACCTTCTCCACGACGCTCTGCTGCGCCTCGGGCGACAGGCCGATGGTCCGGGCGGCGATCCGCCGGACGCCCTCGTCGCGCATGTGGGCCAGCCAGGTGAGTTCGCGGTCCATCTTCTCGTAGTACTCGTCGTCGGTGAAGTACTCCGGCTTGATCCGGAAGAAGTTGGCAAGGGCAGTCATCGTCGCCGAGGACGGGTTGGTGCGGTTGCCCGAGCGCAGCTGCGAGAGGTAGGGGGCCGACATGGTGATGCCCTCGGTCTTGAGTGCGCCGATCACTTCAGCGGAGGTGTGAGGACCACGGCCGGGCGGGTAAACCGTCTCGAACAGCCGGTTCAATCGCGCGGCGAACGTTGTGCTCATCGTGTTAACCCTCCAGATACCTACAAGAGCCCCGTAACCCTCATCTTATTTGCTGATGACTGTAACGCTACTTGTCCAAACAACCAAGTGCAAACTATCCGAACACGCCGAACTTCATGCCGGGTTCGGGTTGACGCGGCGGTTTGCGGCTTTCGGCTCCGGGTGGCCGGCAGGCGGCGAGCCTGTGCGTTTGCAATTTCAATCAGGCAAAACGTCCGCTCGACTTCGCCTCGCCGCCGTCCGGTCGTGGGCCGGCCGGCGAGCGTCCGCGGAGTGCGCCTGGCAACTATCGAATCGGAGCGGATCCCAACACCCTCCGTTTGCTGAGAGAAACCTGAGATTCCCAGGTGATGCCAAGGTTGTTCGTCGTCGGAGGAAGTCGACGGCGCGGTCAGGCGGCGAGCAGCATTGCCAGGATCGCGGTATCCGGGTGGCTGATCGGGTCGACCCCGACGCGGCTCACGATCCCGGTCACCGTGCCGTCGGCTTCAGCCTCCACCCATGCCGCCCGATGCTCGAGACCCAGATGGGGGAGACCGGGGAGCAGCAGGCACCCGGACGCGGCGCCGGAACACTCGGGCAGCGAGGGCGTCGTCTCCGACGGCGGATGCAGCATCATCAGGGCCGGTGGCTGTTTGTCGGCGAAGTGCCCGGGCGGAACCGCCGAGTCGCCCACGACGGTGCCCTCGGCGAGCACCAGACCGACCGTGCCGGGATGCGGCCGTTCCGGGAGTTCCTCACGGACCCCGAAGATCGTGGTGGTGGACAGCAACCCCGGCACCGAAGCCACTCGGACGGCCACCATGAGTAGCTGAGCCCATTCCTTGGTGGAATTCGGCCAGCGTCCGGACACCACGAAGCCCTTCAGGTAGCCGCCGGACTGAAACGGGGCCACCTCGACTGCTCGCCCTGAACTGCTCTCCATCTGGCCTCCGCGACACTCGGAACTCCGGTGCGACACGACTGCGGGTCAGTTCGCAGCATGCGGCACGTGCGCGCGGCGCGCAACAGGACACGGCGGCCGGTCCTCGAGGCGCCGTCCCGCCGCGGGTTACCGGGGAGTAATCGGCGTGTCGTCCGGCGCGTCGACGGCGGTCACATTTCGGTTAGCCCACCAACCGATTTCGCTCACGGGCGACAGGCAGAAGGTCGGAATTCCAACCACTAACGGAGTTATCCACAGTCCCGCGGGCGTTCATAGGTGATCAATCCGCACTGTTTGGCACCCAGGGGCGCAACCCCTGTGCATAACCCTGTGGAAATTGTGGATAGTCGATTCATTGCTGAGCGGGCTTCCCGGATCGGGGCGGCACCCGGTGCCAAATCGGACCGTCAAGTTCTCGTCAGCAGTGCTGGTTAGGCTGGTCCGATGATTCAGGTGTGTTCCCGCTGCGGGACACGATGGAACGTGCGGGACCAGCAGCGTGGTTGGTGTCCGCGCTGCAACGGTGCGCTGCTGGCGCCGACCACCGCGCCGGTGGGCCCGCCGGCCCCCGGACCCGGCCCGAACGGCCCGAACAGTTCCGGACCGGCCGGTCGGCCGCCAGTCGGCCGGCCCGGGCAGAAGCGTGCTGCGGGATTCCGCTGGATCGCGGTGCGGCCGGGGCCGCCGCCGGCCCCCCGTCGCCGTCGCCGGCCGTTGGGGCCGACCCCGCGCTACCAGACGATTCCCAGATGGGGGCTGGTCGACCGGATCGGCACCGTCGCTCCTGCCGGTTCCGATAGTCCGGCCGGACGCAGCGCATCGCCGACCGCGGTTCGCGTCACCATGCTGGTGGCGGCCGCGGTGCTGGCCGTGGCGGCACTGGCGCACGTGCTGCGTTACGTGCTTCTGCTGATCAACCGCACCACTCTGCTCTCGCCGCTGGTGGCCAACGGTTCCCTGCTGATGGGGGTGCTGGTCAGCCTGGCCGCAATAGTCGCCGTCATCGCCGCCGGAGTCGCTGCGACGGCGTGGCTCATCACCCGCCGGGCCGAGGTGTTCAGGCGCCACGGACAGCCGGACCCCCGTCCGGAATGGGCCCTGTGGGCGGGGTGCCTGGTGCCCGTCGTCAATCTCGTCTGGGCACCGGTCTTCGTCCTGGAGCTGACGCACGCCGAGCACTCCTATCCGCGACTGCGCGGACCGGTCTTCGCGTGGTGGATCGCCTGGATCGTCGCGACCCTGATCTCCAGCTGGGCGATCTGGACCAGTGGCGCCACCGAGGCGCAGGCCGTCGCGGACAACACCGTCACCGTGATCGTCGCGTATCTGGCCGGTCTGGCGGTCATGCTGCTGCTGCTCAGGGTCTTCGACGAATTCGTCCGGCGGCCCATGGCACAGCGCGAGCTGCATCGTTGGGTGGTCGTCAGCGATGGGACTGACCCCCACGCCGCAGAGTCTCACGCCGCAGAGTCTGAGGCCACCGAAGCCGACCCCACTGAAGCCGACGCCACTGAAGCCGATTCCCACGCAGGTGTTGAGTCCAGGGACCGGGAACCGGCAGCATAGGAGTATGTCG
>NZ_JAFMJZ010000147.1 GCF_017853185.1 Mycolicibacterium sp. | reverse complement strand
CGGCACCTTCAGCTACACCCCGACCGCCAACGCCCGCCACAACGCCGCAGCCGACGGTGCGACTGCTGCGGACCTCACCGACACCTTCACCGTCACCGTGGCAGACGGTTACGGCGGCACCGTCAATGTGCCTGTGGCCGTGACCATCTCGCCGGCAGCGGTGACGTTCGACTGGGCCAATGGCAGCGGATCGCAGTACTGGACCGCCGCCAACATGGCCGCTCTGAACACTGCGGCGACCCGGCTGTCGTCCTACATCGTCGTCGCTGCCCCGGTCACCGTGACCACCACGCTGGTCGGCCAGAACAATCCGGGCTCGAACTTCCTGGCGTCCAGTTTCACCAACTTCACCAGCTCCAGCCCCGGGTACTACGGAACCTTGGTTCAGACCGAGATCCTCACCGGGGTCGACGCCAACGGTGGGGCCTCGGACAGTCAGCTCACCTGGAACTTCGCCTACCCGTGGGCGCTCGGCGACACGGTTCCGGGCAACCAGTACGACTTCCAGTCGGTGGCGATGCACGAGATCATGCATTCGCTCGGCTTCCTGAGCGGCATCGGCTCCCCGGGCAGCATCGACACGAACTGGACGACCTACGACAGCTTCCTGTCGACGTCCACCGGGGCCGCCGTGATCAACCCCGACTACACCTGGAACACCGCCTACAACGCGAACCTCACCGGCGGCGGCAGCGGCCTGTATTTCGACGGCGCCAACGCCGTCGCGGTGTACGGCGGACCGGTGCCGCTGTACACCCCGGGAACCTGGGTGTCGGGCAGTTCGGTGACGCACCTCAACGCGACACCGGTGAAGCCCGCCGGAACGACGGGCTATCTGATGGACCCCTCGGACGGCTACGGCCTCGGCGTGCGGGTGATCACCCCGGTCGAGGTCGGCATCATGCGCGACCTCGGCTACACCATCGTGACGCCGTCGAGTGCATCGGTGTTCGTCATCTTCGGCTTCAGTCTGCTGCGCCGCCGCCGTCGCTGAGACGGGTTCAGCCGCCCATCAGCGAGCGCCACTGCTCCAGGTTCGACACTCGGTAGACATAGTTGCTGCGCTTGACCTCCGACAGGCTGGCGCTGGGGTCAGACGAGTACCAGTGCCCGGGAAACACCGTCGGGTCACCGCGCAGCGCCGCCAGCTGCTGCAGGCTGCGGAACATCTCGTCGACGTCACCGCCCGGGAAGTCGGTGCGCCCACAGCCCTCGAGGAACAGCGTGTCGCCGGCCACCAGTCGGCCGTCGAGCAGGAAGCACTGGCTGCCCGGAGTGTGGCCGGGGGTGTGCAGCAGTTCGATGTCGATGTCGCCGATCGCGACCTTGTCGCCGTGCACATGGGTGGTCAGATCGCTCATCGGGATCCCGGTGACACGCGAAACCCATTGAGCTTCATGGGTATTGACGTGCACCGGCACGCTAACCCGTTCAAGTAACTCGGCCAGGCCCTTGAGTTCGAAGCCCATCATCGAGCCGCCGATGTGGTCGGGGTGGTGGTGGGTGACCAGCACGCCGGACAGCTTCATCCCGTCGGACTCAAGAGTGTCGAGCAGATCGCCGGCGGCGTAGGCCGGATCGACCAACACCGCGTGACCGGTCTCCCGGTCGCCGATGAGGTAGGCGAAGTTGCGCATCTGCGCGGCGATCGGATCCCCGACGGCGAAGTCACGTCCGGAGAGCAACTGGCGGAAGTAGAGACGGTCGTCCGAGGCCATGGCTCAACATTAACGGCCGCCGGGCCGCGCGGTCCTTGCGTGCCCAGAAGTGTGCTGCCATGATGACGCGGTCACGGAAGTGCGTAGGCCAGGAGGCAAAATGAGCATGTCAACTCGTTCGCTGCTCGTTCCCGGGCTGGCCCTGGCCACGGCCGGTGCAGTCGCCCTGAGCCCGGCACTGGTCGCGCCTGCGGCGCTTACGGCCGCACAACCCTCCGTCTCGCTTCCCTCGGTCCACATCGAGGAGATCCAACTGGCCGGCATCGGCCGCGACATCTACGACTCGATCACGACGTTCGTGCAGTACTCCGTGAGCTCCGCCCAGTACTGGGTGGGCCTGGTCCCGTTCATCGGCCCGCCGATCGCCGACCAGATCGGCATCAACTACTTCGGCCTGATCCAGCCGGTGATCGCGAACACCGTCTACGTGATCTCCGACATCATCTCCAACCCGTTCAACTTCGTCGGCTACCTCGCGACCTACGGCAGCTGGCTGGGTTACACCGGCTACAACTGGGCCTCGCAGCAGGCCTCGTTCTTCGGCCTGCCGCCGTTCCCGCCGGTCCCCGCCCCGCCGCCACTGGCCGCCACCGGCGCCCGTAGCGCGGCGGCCGCGACCGGCCGGGCTGCCGCTTCGGTCACGTCGCGCGCCCCCCGGGCCCCGCGCGCCGCGGCCACCGCCCGTTCGGCGGCGACCCCCAAGGCCGCCGGCGCCCACAAGTCGGCCAGGTCGGCTCGCTCCGCCGCTGCCAAGTAGCATCCCCACGCAGCCCATAGCCGGGCACAGCGAGGAGGCATCGTGAGCGTTTCCGTCCGTCCATTGCTGGTCCATGGCCTGGCGCTCACCGCGGCCGGCGCCGTGGCGCTCGGTCCCGCACTGATCGTCAAGCCCGCACCGGTAGCGCCGGTGCTGCCGACGGTGCGCGTCGATACCGTTGCGCTCGCCGGCATCGGTCAGGACATCTACAACTCCGTCACCCCGTATGTGCAGTACGCGGTCGGGGGAGTGTCCTACATCGTCAACTTCCTGCCGATCATCGGGGCTCCGATCGCCGCGCAGATCAACATCAATTACTTCCAGGGCATCCAGCCGATCGTCGCCTCGACGGTCAACTACCTGGCCGGTGTGGTGCAGGACCCGCTGAACTTCTTCGCGACCACCGCCGCCTACGGCACCGCCCTCTACGACATCGCCTACAACTGGGTCTCGGCCCAGGCGGTGTGGATCGGCCTGCCACCGCTTCCGCCGCTGCCGTCGGCGGCTGTCGGGCCGCGTGCGGCAAGGGGTGCCGCGGCCGCTCATCCAGTGGCCGCTCGGACAGTGGCCGCCGGCGCGGTCACGGCGCCGAAGTCCCGGGGTGCGCGGGCTGCCGCGGCGGGCCCCAGGGCCCCGAAAGCCGCTGCCGGCCAGTCCCGTCAGGCGGTCGAACCGGCCCGGGCGGTGGCCGCCAGGAGGTAGAACGACAGGCGGTTTGGCTCGGCCCTGTCGCAAGTTGTACCCTCTACACGGCCCACGGCGCTTAACTGCGCTGCGGGTCAGGCCCCCTTAGCTCAGTCGGCAGAGCGTTTCCATGGTAAGGAAAAGGTCAACGGTTCGATTCCGTTAGGGGGCTCGGTGGACGCCAGCCCGGATTAGTCGAGCGGCGTAACCGGCAAGGCGGTGTAGCTCAGCTGGTTAGAGCGCACGACTCATAATCGTGAGGTCGGGGGATCGAGCCCCCCCACCGCTACGCAGAACAAAACGTGAAAGTGAGAAGTCGACGTGGCCTCCAGTACCGATGTACGGCCCAAGATCACCTTGGCATGCGAGGTGTGCAAGCACCGCAACTACATCACCAAGAAGAACCGTCGCAATGACCCTGATCGGCTTGAGCTGAAGAAGTTCTGCCCGAACTGCGGCAAGCATCAGCCGCACAAAGAGTCCCGCTAACGGTTCTTCGTGGCTCTCTCCCAAAAGATCGTCGGGACGCATTACCGTCACCCCGACTATTACCTGGTTGAGCGCGAGAAGATTCGCGAGTACGCCAACGCGGTGCAGAACACTGACACCGCGTACTTCAAGGACGAGGCGGCCGCGGAACTCGGCTACAAGGGTCTGGTGTCGCCGCTGACCTTCATCTCGGTCTTCGGCTACGTCGCGCAGCGGGCGTTCTTCGACGCCAACGACATCGGGATCAACGATAAGCAGATCGTTCACGTCGATCAGGTGCTGAAATTCCTGAAGCCGGTCACCGTCGGCGACAAGCTGTTCGCCGACGTGTACGTGCACGAACTCAGGCAGGCGCACGGCACGGACATCATCGTCAATAAGGTCATCATCACCAATCAGGACGGTGACATAGTCCAGGAGAACTACACGACGCTCGCCGGGCGGAGTGACGATAGCGGAGAGAGTGGCTTCAACGATGGCACTGCGTGAGTTCAGTTCGGTCAAAGTCGGCGACGAACTTCCGGAAAGGCTGATCAACCTGACCCGGGCTGACCTGGTGAACTACGCCGGCGTCTCCGGCGACCTCAACCCGATTCACTGGGACGACGAAATCGCCAAGCAGGTCGGTCTGGACACCGCCATCGCCCACGGCATGCTGACCATGGGTCTCGGCGGCGGCTACGTCAGCGAATGGGTCGGCGACCCGGGAGCGGTGACCGAGTACAACGTGCGCTTCACCGCCATCGTCCCGGTGCCGAACGACGGAGTCGGGGCCAACATCGTCTTCACCGGCCGGATCAAGTCGGTTGACGAGGCGAACAAGACCGCCACCATCGCGCTGACCGCCACCCACGAGGGCAAGAAGATCTTCGGCCGCGCCGTGGCGATCGCGAAGCTGGCGTAATGGCCCTCAAAACCGACATCCGCGGGATGGTCTGGGAGTACCCGGAGCCGTTCGTCGTGGGTCGCGAGCAGATCCGTCAGTTCGCGAAGTCGGTCAAGGCCCACGATCCGGCCAGCGCCGACCCGGCGGCGGCCGCCGAACTCGGCTACGACGGACTGGTCGCGCCGCTGACGTTCGTTTCGATCATTGCCGTGATGACCCAGCGGCACTTCTTTCAGCACGTCGACGTGGGTTTCGAGACCATGCAGATCGTCCAGGTGGACCAGCAGTTCAAGTTCCTGAGGCCGATCGTCGAGGGCGACGTGTTGCGTGCCACCATGCACATCGACTCGGTCGTCGAACGGTTCGGCGCCGACATCGTGACCACTCGCAACGTGCTGACCGACGAGAAGAACGGTGAGGTCATCATGGAGGCCTTCACCACCCTGATGGGCCATGAGGGTGACAACTCGATCTCGGCCGGCTGGGATCCGGAGACCGGTCAGGTGCTGCGCAAGCCCGTTGTCCACGACTAGTGCACGATTAGCAACTCCGGCGGGTCTCGCGCTACACTCGATCGTCGGGTTTCCCCATGTAAAAGCGCGCTGTCCGTCGGTTCGGCCGGTCGGGTAGCGCGCGAATTATGTGGGGAGCCGGACCGAAACCGAGGGGCGTAGCTCAACTGGCAGAGCAGCGGTCTCCAAAACCGCAGGTTGCAGGTTCAAGTCCTGTCGCCCCTGCTCAATTGAATAGACTCGCGGGCACACGCCCGATGGACACGTAAGGAGCATGCGGTGAGCGACGAGCTCGATAGTGCAGACGCCGCAGCCGAGGACGCCGCCGAAACCGGCGCGATGACGCAGCCGCTGCGTCCGACCGGCAAACGGTCGAAGCGCACCGGTGGCACGGCGCTGGCCGAGGTGGACGCCGAAGTGGAAGCCCTCACCGAGCAGTTCGAGACTGTCGACGCCGCCGGAAAGAAAGCCAAGAAGGCCAAGACCGACGGGGAGACGTCCCGCAACCCGTTCCTCTTCGTCCTGAACTACCTCAAGCAGGTCATCGCCGAGCTTCGCAAGGTCATCTGGCCCAACCGCAAGCAGATGGTCAGCTACACCTCCGTCGTGCTCGCGTTCCTGGTTTTCATGGTGACGCTGATCGGTCTGGTTGACCTGGGCTGGGCCAAGCTCGTGTTGCTGGTGTTCGGCTAGAGATCTTTTGAGTTGTTGAGAGAGGAACTGACTACCGTGACTACCCCCGAAGGCGAAGTGCCCGTGGGTGACGCCGCCGTCGACGTGCTCGACGAGACCGTCGAGGAGACGGTGGCCGCTCCCGAGGCTGAGGCCGAGCAGGCCGCGGCTGAGCCTGAAGAGGAACTCGACCCCGCTGAGGCGCTCAAGAAGGAACTGCGCAGCAAGCCGGGCGACTGGTACGTCATCCACTCCTACGCCGGCTACGAGAACAAGGTGAAGGCCAACCTCGAGACCCGCGTGCAGAACCTCGACGTCGGCGATTACATCTTCCAGGTCGAGGTGCCCACCGAAGAGGTCACCGAGATCAAGAACGGCCAGCGCAAGCAGGTCAATCGCAAGGTGCTGCCGGGTTACATCCTGGTGCGCATGGATCTCACCGACGACTCGTGGTCGACGGTGCGCAACACCCCCGGTGTCACCGGGTTCGTCGGCGCCACCTCGCGTCCCACTGCGCTGTCGCTCAACGACGTGGTGAAGTTCCTGCTGCCCCGCAACGTCAAGCCGGTCGTCAAGACGGCGCAGCAGGGCGGCAAGTCCGACCAGGCCACCCTGGAGCGTCCGGAGATCCTGGTGGACTTCGAGGTCGGCGAGTCGGTGACCGTCATGGACGGCCCGTTCGCGACCCTGCCCGCCTCGATCAGCGAGGTCAACGCCGAGCAGCAGAAGCTCAAGGTGCTCGTCAACATCTTCGGCCGCGAGACACCCGTCGAACTGACGTTCAACCAGGTCGCCAAGATCTAATCACCAAAGATTTAGGACGTATCGGGCGAAAGCCCGCAGGAAAGGAAACACCACAGCCATGGCTCCCAAGAAAAAGGTCGCCGGCAAGATCAAGCTGCAGATCCAGGCCGGCGCGGCCAACCCCGCACCGCCGGTCGGCCCTGCGCTCGGCCAGCACGGCGTCAACATCATGGAGTTCTGCAAGGCGTACAACGCCGCGACGGAGAACCAGCGCGGCAACGTCATCCCCGTGGAGATCACCGTCTACGAGGACCGCAGCTTCACCTTCGAGCTGAAGACCCCGCCTGCCTCCCGGATGCTGCTCAAGGCCGCCGGCGTGCAGAAGGGCTCCGCCGAACCGCACAAGACCAAGGTCGCCAAGGTGACCTGGGACCAGGTGCGCGAGATCGCCGAGTTCAAGAAGGCCGACCTCAACGCCAACGACGTCGAGCAGGCCGCCAAGATCATCGCCGGCACCGCCCGGTCGATGGGCATCACGGTCGAGTAGCGAAGGCGGATCGACCAGACAGAACGGTCGAGTAATCCCCCGAGTGAGGAACCACGCAGACGTTGTCCGAGTAGACGGCTGCATGACTCCTCACTCAACGCAGAAGTAGTCGTGGAAGGGCCCGCTTCGGCCTGACTGACCACGGACTCCAACCCAACAAGGAGAGATGATGAGCAAGAACAGCAAGGCCTACAAGGAAGCCTCAGAGAAGGTCGACAAGACCCGGCTGTACACGCCGCTGGAGGCCGCCAAGCTGGCCAAGGAGACGTCCTCGAAGAAGCAGAACGCGACCGTTGAGGTAGCGATCCGCCTCGGCGTCGACCCCCGCAAGGCCGACCAGATGGTCCGCGGCACCGTGAGCCTGCCGCACGGCACCGGTAAGACCGCCCGCGTCGCGGTGTTCGCGGTCGGCGAGAAGGCCGAGCAGGCCCTCGCCGCCGGCGCCGACGTGGTCGGCAGCGACGACCTGATCGAGAAGATCCAGGGCGGCTTCCTGGACTTCGACGCCGCGATCGCCACCCCCGACCAGATGGCCAAGGTGGGCCGCATCGCCCGCGTGCTGGGCCCGCGTGGTCTGATGCCGAACCCCAAGACCGGCACCGTGACCCCGGACGTGGCCAAGGCCGTGCAGGACATCAAGGGCGGCAAGATCAACTTCCGCGTCGACAAGCAGTCCAACCTGCACTTCATCATCGGTAAGGCCTCCTTCGACGAGAAGCAGCTCGCCGAGAACTACGGCGCCGCGCTCGACGAGGTGCTGCGGGCCAAGCCGTCGTCCTCGAAGGGCCGTTACCTGAAGAAGGTCACTGTCGCCACCACCACGGGTCCGGGCATCCCGGTCGATCCGTCGGTGACGCGCAACTTCACCGAGGAGTAGCGAAGCGAATCC
>NZ_JAFMJZ010000146.1 GCF_017853185.1 Mycolicibacterium sp. | reverse complement strand
CCGGAGGTCCGCGACGGCCTCAAGCCGGTGCACCGCCGCGTGCTGTACGCGATGTATGACGCGGGTTACCGCCCGGACCGCAGCCACGCCAAGTCGGCGCGCTCGGTGGCCGAGACCATGGGCAACTACCACCCGCACGGCGACGCCTCGATCTACGACACCCTGGTCCGGATGGCCCAGCCGTGGTCACTGCGCTACCCCCTGGTCGACGGCCAGGGCAACTTCGGCTCGCCGGGCAACGACCCGCCGGCCGCCATGCGTTACACCGAGGCCCGGCTCACCCCGCTGGCCATGGACATGCTGCGCGAAATCGACGAGGAGACAGTCAATTTCGTCCCGAACTACGACGGTCGGGTGCAGGAGCCGACGGTTCTGCCGAGCCGGTTCCCCAACCTGCTGGCCAACGGCTCCGGCGGTATCGCCGTCGGCATGGCCACCAACATCCCGCCGCACAACCTCCGCGAACTCGCCGAGGCGGTCTACTGGTGCCTGGAGAACTACGAGGCCGATGAGGAATCCACCCTCGCGGCCTGCATGGAGCGGGTGAAGGGTCCGGACTTCCCGACGTCGGGCTTGATCGTCGGCACCTCGGGCATCATCGACGCCTACACCACCGGCCGTGGTTCGGTCCGGATGCGCGGAGTGGTGGAGATCGAGGAGGACTCCCGCGGTCGCACCTCGATCGTCATCACCGAGCTGCCCTATCAGGTCAACCACGACAACTTCATCACCTCGATCGCCGAGCAGGTTCGCGAGGGCAAGCTGACCGGTATCTCGAACATCGAGGACCAGTCCAGTGACCGGGTGGGCTTGCGCATCGTCGTGGAGATCAAGCGCGACGCCGTGGCCAAGGTGGTGCTGAACAACCTCTACAAGCACACCCAGCTGCAGACCAGCTTCGGCGCCAACATGCTGTCGATCGTCGACGGGGTGCCGCGGACGCTGCGCCTGGACCAGATGATCCGGTACTACGTCGAGCATCAGCTCGACGTGATCATCCGGCGGACCACCTACCGGTTGCGCAAGGCCAACGAGCGGGCCCACATCCTGCGCGGTCTGGTCAAGGCTCTCGACGCCCTCGACGAGGTGATCGCGTTGATTCGGCGGTCGCAGACCGTCGACATCGCCCGCCAGGGTCTGATCGACCTGCTCGAGGTCGATGACATCCAGGCCCAGGCCATCCTCGATATGCAGCTGCGTCGGCTTGCTGCCCTGGAACGGCAGAAGATCATCGACCAGCTGGCCGAGATCGAAGCCGAGATCGCCGACCTCGAGGACATCCTGGCCAAGCCGGAGCGTCAGCGCGGCATCGTGCGCGACGAGCTCGCCGAGATCGCCGACAAGCACGGTGACGACCGGCGGACCCGGATCATCGGGGCCGAGGGCGAGGTGTCCGACGAGGACCTCATCGCCCGCGAGGAGGTGGTCGTCACGATCACCGAGACCGGCTACGCCAAGCGGACCAAGACCGACCTGTACCGCAGCCAGAAGCGCGGCGGTAAGGGCGTTCAGGGTGCGACGCTCAAGCAGGACGACATCGTCCGGCACTTCTTCGTCTGCTCCACCCACGACTGGATCCTGTTCTTCACCACGCAGGGCCGGGTGTACCGGACGAAGGCCTACGAGCTGCCCGAGGCGCTGCGCGCCGCGCGTGGTCAGCACGTCGCGAACCTGCTGGCCTTCCAGCCCGAGGAGCGCATCGCCCAGGTCATCGTGATCAAGAGCTACGAGGATGCGCCCTACCTGGTGCTGGCCACCCGCAACGGCCTGGTGAAGAAGTCCAAGCTGACCGACTTCGACTCCAACCGCTCCGGCGGCATCGTGGCGGTCAACCTGCGCGACGGCGACGAACTCGTCGGTGCGGTGCTGTGCTCGGCCGAGGAGGATCTGCTGCTGGTCAGTGCCAAGGGCCAGTCGATCCGGTTCTCCGCGACCGACGAGGCGTTGCGGCCGATGGGCCGGGCCACCTCGGGTGTCCAGGGCATGCGCTTCAACGCCGACGATCAGCTGCTGAGCCTCAACGTGGTCCGGGAGGGCACCTACCTGCTGGTGGCGACCTCGCATGGTTACTCCAAGCGCACCGCGATCGAGGAGTACAGCCCGCAGGGCCGCGGCGGCAAGGGCATCCTGACCATCCAGTACGACCCCAAGCGTGGCAGTCTGGTCGGGGCCGTGGTGGTCGACGATGAAACCGAGTTGTACGCGATCACCTCCGGGGGCGGAGTGATCCGTACCGCAGCGCGGCAGGTTCGTAAGGCTGGACGCCAGACCAAGGGCGTTCGCTTGATGAACCTGGGCGAGGGCGACACACTGATAGCCATTGCCCGCAATGCCGAGGAGCAGGGCGAGGACGAGGCCGGAGACGAAGCCGACGCGACGTAAGGCGCGCGGCACGGGTTAAGGAGTGACGGTGGGTTCACCGAACGAGCCGGGCGGACGCCCGGTGGACGCCGACGGAACGACCGAGCTGCCCCCGTGGCAGAGCGCCGCCCGCCGCGCCGAGCCCGCTACCGCGCCTCCGGCCGCTCCGGTTCCGCCGGCTCCGTCGGGATTCGCCCCTGCCGGGGCGGGAACCGGACCGGCAGGGCGGGCCAGCCGGTACGTCACCGGTGTCGCGGCGCCCGACCTGTCCTCGATGGGCGGCATCCCGCAGCGGCCGGATCCCGAGCTGTTTCGCACGGACCGGCCCGAGTCCCCGCGTTCTGAGGCCCCGCGTCAGGAGTCCCGGGTCGAGCGCACGGAGGTCATCGAGGCCTACCAGAGTGAGATTCCGGACCTCGGGGAGTCAAAGCCCGCGCGCAAGCCGCTCGTCGAGTCGGTTCTGGCCGCGGTGCGGGCGCCGGCGTCTGCCGCCCCGCGGGTCCAGGTCGCGGGCGGCCACGCCCGGGCCGGGGTGCGCGCCAGTATGCAGATCCGGCACATCGACCCGTGGAGCGCGCTGAAGGTCTCCGCACTGCTGAATGTCGCGCTGTTCTTCGTGTGGATGATCGCGGTGGCGTTCCTCTATCTGGTGCTCGGCGCCATGGGGGTCTGGAGCAAGCTCAACAGCAACGTCGGCGATCTGCTCACCAGCGGCAGCGGCGGTGGAAGCGATCTGGTGTCGGCCGGGTCGATCTTCGGCGGCGCCGCCCTGATCGGACTGGTCAACATCGTCCTGCTGACCGCGATGGCCACCGTCGGCGCCTACATCTACAACCTCAGCACCGATATCGTCGGCGGCGTCGAGGTCACGTTGGCCGATCTGGACTAGGCGGCCGCTCTGGACCGGCCGGCCTCGCACCCGGCGCGGTTTGGGCACGTGGGTGCCGGTGCGGTAACCTCGCGTGCGAAATAAGGGCCTATAGCTCAGGTGGTTAGAGCGCTTCGCTGATAACGAAGAGGTCGGAGGTTCGAGTCCTCCTAGGCCCACGATGTCCTGGTCGAGACTTGCGGTACCGGCACTGCTGGCGTTGCTCGTCGCAGCCGTTATCCGGATTCGCCGTCGAGGCGAGGTGTGGCACACGCTCGGCTGACCAGGTCAGCGAGGGGCCTTAGCTCAGTTGGTAGAGCGCTGCCTTTGCAAGGCAGATGTCAGGAGTTCGAATCTCCTAGGCTCCACAGCACTTTCGGCCACCCTGCAATCGGTGGGCAGTATCGCGAATGGCAGACTGTGGCGGTGACCACGAGCAACATTGCAACCGCGACCGCCACCATGCACACCAACCGCGGTGACATCAAGATCGCGCTGTTCGGCAACCATGCCCCCAAGACCGTCGCCAACTTCGTCGGCCTGGCTCAGGGCACCAAGGACTACTCGACCCAGAACGCCACCGGCGGAAGCTCCGGCCCGTTCTACGACGGTTCGATCTTCCACCGGGTCATCGACGGCTTCATGATCCAGGGCGGCGACCCGACCGGCACCGGCCGCGGCGGCCCGGGCTACCAGTTCGCCGACGAGTTCCACCCCGAGCTGCAGTTCGACAAGCCCTACCTGCTGGCCATGGCCAACGCCGGGCCTGCCACCAACGGCTCGCAGTTCTTCATCACCGTGGGACCGACCCCGCACCTGAACCGCAAGCACACGATCTTCGGTGAGGTCGTCGACGCCGACTCGCAGAAGGTCGTCGACGCGATCGCGAGCACCGCGACCGCGCGTGGTGACCGTCCCACTGAGGACGTGGTGATCGAATCGATCACCATCAGCTGATCCCGCGGATCACCTGTAGCCGGCGATGCCGGCTGTCTACCGCTTGCCGGCGATGCCGGCGGGTTATTTATTGCCGGCGATTCCTGCGGCGGTCAAGCCGTCCAGCACGGTCAGCGGGTCGGTGCCAAGATCCCACCGGGTGAGCACGATCAGCTGTTCCCCGGTGTCGATCTCCAGCAGGCGCACCTTGCGTCCGATCCGGCGGAACTCGGTGATCCGGATGGACTCGATGTCGGCCGGCCGCAGGGTTCGGGTCCGAAACCAGCCCCGGTAGACCAGGCTGTCGCCGTTCACCGCCAATCGGGGCCGGGCCCGCCAGGACCCGGCGGCGAAGATCAACAGGCCGATGGCGGCGATACCGCCGAGCAGGCGTCCGGGGGCATCCCCGGCGACCGTCGCCGCAGCCACGGCCATCAGGATTCCCGCTGCTCCGACGGCCAGAACGGCGGCCGAGCGCGGGCCCCAGGCACGGTTATCCACAGGCGTTATCCACAGTGGGGATAAATCACACGGATGTGATTGTCTCAGCGCCAGCGCATGGTCAGCAGCAGGCCGGCAATCATGAAGCCGAAGGCGATCGCGTAGTTCCACGGGCCGAGGTCACTCATCCACTGCAACGCGTCGGGGGTGTTGAAGCCGGAGGCCGCGAGCTGGAACACCAGCAACCAGGCCAGGCCGATCAGCATCAGCCCGATGAAAAACGCGACGAACCACACGCTGGACGGGCCGGCCTTGACCTTGACCGGAGTGCGGCTCACCGAGTTGACGGTGAAGTCGTTCTTCTTACGAACCTTGGACTTTGGCATGGCTACCTTCCCCATGTCGGTGCGACGATGGTGCCGGACCGACCATGAGATTAACCCAGCGACCTGATCAGCGGACAACCGCGCACCGCTCGCGGTGGCGGTTCGCCGTGCCGGTGGTGTGCCTGCTCGCAGGCCTGCTGTTGGCCACCACCCATCTGGTGTCGGCCGGCCGGGAGATCCGCGGCAGCGACTCCCCCCGACTGGTCGACCTGGTCGGTGACACCCAGGTGGCGGTGGACCGGTTGGCGGCCGAGCGAAACGACCTGGCCGACCTGATCGGTTCGACCCACGGCGCCTCGGCCGGGCCCGCGGTGGCAGCCATGCAGGCCCGGGTCACCGCACTGGCCACGGCCGCCGGCCTGGATCCGGTGCGTGGACCCGGGGTGGTGGTCACCCTGACCGACGCCGCGCGCGACGCCAACGGACTCTTCCCGCGCGATGCCGCGCCCGACGATCTGGTGGTCCACCAGCAGGACATCGACGCGGTGCTCAACGCCCTGTGGAGCGCCGGCGCCGAGGCGGTCCAGATGCAGGATCAGCGAATCATCGCCACCTCGGCGCCCCGATGCGTCGGGAACACCCTGCTGCTCAACGGCCGCACCTACAGCCCGCCGTACACCATCGCCGCCATCGGGGACAGCGCCACCATGCAGGATGCGCTGGCGGCCGCGCCACTGGTGCGGCTCTATCGGCAGTACGTGATCCGGTTCGGGCTGGGCTACACCGAAGAGGCCCGGCCGCAGGTGCAGGTCGTCGGATCGTCCGGTCCGCTGCGGCTGCGCTACGCCCAGCCGTCCGGTCCGCTGGGCTACTGAGCGGTCCCCGCCGGTAACCTGTGGAGCGTGCAGGTCTTGGTCGTCGACAACTACGACAGCTTCGTCTTCAACCTGGTTCAGTACCTGGGCCAGTTGGGGGTCGAGGCGCAGGTCTGGCGCAACGACGACGTCAGGCTGACCGGCGACTCGGCGATCGCGAAGGTGGCCCAGGATTTCGACGGTGTGCTGCTGAGCCCGGGACCTGGCACCCCCGAGCGGGCCGGGGCCTCCATCGGCCTGGTCCGTGCGTGCGCGGACGCCGGCACCCCGCTCCTCGGTGTGTGCCTGGGACACCAGGCCATCGGGGTGGCTTTCGGCGGCACCGTCGACCGCGCCCCGGAACTGCTGCACGGCAAGACCAGTACGGTCTTCCACACCAATGCCGGTGTGCTGCAGGGTCTTCCGAATCCGTTCACCGCGACCCGGTATCACTCGCTGACCATCCTCCCGGACACGGTCCCGGCTGAGCTGGAGGTCACCGCGCACACCGAGGGCGGGGTCATCATGGCCGTCCGGCACCGGACGCTGCCGATTCACGGCGTCCAGTTCCATCCGGAATCCATCCTCACCGAGGGGGGTCACCGGATGCTGGCCAACTGGCTGGGTTACTGCGGTGGCGCCCCGGATGAAGCGCTGGTGCGCCGCCTCGAGCAGGAGGTCGCCGACACCGTCCGGCACGCACTCGGCGGCGCCCAGACCTGAGCGACGCGAGCGGCGTAGCCCGTTACGACGCGAAGTCGAGGGTGATCGAACCGCTGAAGTTCACTCCGGCGCCGGCCGGCGGGTTCTGTGTCACCACCGCGTTGTTGCGCTGACCGCTGTTGGGCACATCCGGACCCTTCACCAGGACACCGGTCCAGCCCAGCGCCCGCAGATTCGGTTCGGCGTCGGTCCAGAACTGGCCGACCAGATTCGGCATCACGAACTGGTTGCCCTTGGAGACCTTGAGGGTGACCGGGGCGTCCACCGGGGACGAGGAGCCGACGCCCGGATCAAGACCGACCACCTGACCTGCCGGCTCCGGACTGTCCACCGATGCGGTGAGCACCGTCTGGAAGCCGACGGTGTTGAGGTTCTTGGTGGCCTGGTCGACGGTCTGGCCGGTCACGTCGGGAACCTCGCGGGCGGCGGGTCCGCTGCCGACCAGGATGGTGATCTCGTTGGTCAGCGCCGAGGTCTGATTGGCCGGCGGCACGGTGCTGACGACCTTGCCCTTCTGCTCCGGCGTCGACGGGCCCTCGCCCTGCTTGAACTTGCCGAATCCCGCTGCGGTGAGCTTCTTGACCGCGTCGGCGTAGCTGAGTCCCGCGACGTCGGGCACCTCGCGCTGCTCGGGGCCGGTGGACACGTTGACGGTCACCTCGTCGCCGGCGGCGATCGTCGAGGTCGCGGTCGGCTCGGTGTTGATCACATGGTCGGGTGGCACGGTGTTGTCGGGCTTCTGCTGGGTGCGGGTCTTGAAGCCTTTGTTCTGCAGGGTCGCGACCGCGTCCGCGGACAACTGACCCCGGACGTCGGGAACCTGGACCGCCCGCGACCCGCCGCCGGCCAGGTTGATCGCCAGCGTGATCACCACGGTCAGGATGGACAGGATCGCCGCGGCGATCAGCCACCGGCCGATCGAACCGCTGCGCCCCGAGCGCGCATAGTCGTACGCGCCGGCGATCATCCGGCCCGGATCGGTCCGCGGACCCGACCGCGAGGCCATCATCATCGAGCGTTCGGCCGGGGTCAGCACCTTGGGCGCCTCGGGCTTCTCGCCGCTGTGCACCCGGACCAGATCGGCGCGCATCTCCGCCGCACTCTGATAGCGGTTGTCGGGGTTCTTGGCCAAGGCCTTGAGCACCACTGCGTCAAGTTCCGGTGAGATCCCGGCCCGCTTCGCCGACGGTGGGATGGGGTCCTCGCGGACATGCTGGTAGGCCACCGCGACAGGGGAATCGCCGACGAAAGGTGGTTCGCCGGTCAGGATTTCGTAGAGCACGCAGCCGAGCGAGTACACATCCGACCGCGCGTCGACCCGTTCGCCGCGGGCCTGCTCCGGAGACAGGTACTGCGCAGTGCCGATCACCGCGGCCGTCTGGGTGACGCTGTTGCCGCTGTCGGCGATCGCCCGGGCGATGCCGAAGTCCATCACCTCGGCGACGGTGCCGATCCGGAACCGCCCGTTGACCAGATAGAGCACC
>NZ_JAFMJZ010000024.1 GCF_017853185.1 Mycolicibacterium sp. | reverse complement strand
GCGGGCGGTTCGGCCACTACCGGTATCGCCGGCAATGGCGGCAACGGCGGCAACGGCGGCAACGCCGGGCGGGGCGGCGTCGGTTACCAGTGGCCCACCGCCGCGAATAACGGCGGCAACGGCGGTCCAGGCGGAACCGGCGGCCGGGGCGGCAATGGCGGCTTCGGCGGTAAGTCCGTCGGCGGCACCAACGGCAGCGGCGGCAACGCCGGTAATGGCGGTGCAGCCGGTGCGGGCGGTGACGGCGCCGACGGTGCAGCCGGTGACGCCACCAACCCGAACGGCGCGGCTGGCGGCAACGGCGGCAACGCCGGCGTCGGCGGGCCTCCCGGGGCCCGCGGACTGAAGGGCACCGGCGGCAACGGCGGAACTGACGGCGCCACCGGCAGCAGCGGGCTCGACGCGGCCAACGGCGGCAACGGCGGCAACGGCGGCGCAGGCTTCGCCTCGACCTCAGCCGGCGTGGCCGGCGGCAACGGCGGCGCCGGCGGCAACGGCGGCACCACCAACAAGGGCACCGGCGGCGCCGGCGGCAAGGGCGGCGACGGCGGCGCAGGCTTCGCCGGCGCCAACGGCACCTCCGGTATCGAGGCCTACGGCGGCAACGGAACCATCGGCGGCAACGGCGGTGCCGGCGGCATCGGCGGCAGCGCCAACGCGACGACCGGTAACGGCGGCGCCGGCGGCGCAGGCGGCAACGGGGCGGCAGGCGGCGCCGGCGGCAACGCCGGATCCGGAACCGACGCCACCAGTGCCGACCAAGCCCAGGCCGGTGGTAACGGCGGCAACGGCGCCGACGGCGGCGCCGGCGGTGCAGGCGGCCTCGGCGGCAACGGCGGCGCTTCAGGCACCAACGGCAACGGCGGGGCCGGCGGTCTCGGCGGGTCCGCGGGAGCCGGCGGCGGAGGCGGAACGGGCGGCAACGGCAGCTCGACGAACCCCGACGGCGCGGTCGGCGGCAACGGCGGTCTGGGCGGCAACGCCGGGGCCGGCGGCGCGGGTGCTGCGGCGGGAACCGGCGGTAATGGCGGATCCGTCGGCCTCGGGGCCAACGCCGGCGCTGCGGGCCTCGGCGGGGTCGGCGGCCGCGGCGGTGTCGGTGGGACCGGTACGGGAACCGCGGGCAGCCAGGTGTTCACTCCGAACACCGCGAATCAGTCGGTCACCGGCTTGTCGATCAGCAGCTTCTCCGACACGGACACGCTGCTGGTGTCGCTGTCGATTCCGAATGCGCCGTCGGGAACGACGTTCAAGTTCACGACGACGACGGGCCTGACGCCGAGCTACGGCTTCACCTTCGGCAACGCGATGACGACGATCAACTTCACCGGAACCAAGGCTGATATCAACAACGCCCTGGCCACGATGCAGTTGTCGACCGGGGCGTCACAGGGTGCGTTCGACTTCGACCTCACGTCGTCTCTGAACGCGGCGAACACCTATTTCGACGCGGTCAACAACCACTACTACCAGTTCGTGTCCTCAGCGGGAATCCGGTGGGATACCGCCCTGGCGCAGGCAGCAACCAAGACGCTCAACGGTGCGACCGGCTACCTGGTGACCATCACCACCGTGGAGGAGAACAACTTCATCAAGAACAACATCAACGCATCCGACATCTGGATCGGAGCCTCGGACGCGGGAGCAGAAGGGGTCTGGACGTGGCGGAGCGGCCCGGAAGCCGGTACTCAGTTCTGGCAGGGCGGCACCATCGCCCAGGGCGGCTATGCGACCGGGCCGTACAACTACGCCGGTTGGGCCCCGAATCAACCCGACAACTCGGGCGCTAACGAGCACTACGGGTCAACCAACTTCCGAGGAACCCTCGGGCTGTGGAACGACCTCCCGATCACCTACCCCAGCCTCGTCAAGGGCTACCTCGTCGAGTACTCGGAGCCCGCCGGCGGTTGGACCGGAGTGCAGCAACAGTCCGTCAAGGCCTTCGTCGGCAACGCCGACGGCGGTATCGGTGGTGCGGGCGGCGTCGGCGGCCTGGGCGGCAACGGCGCAGCCGGTGGCGCCAATGGCGGTGCAGCCAGCGTCGGCGGCAACGGTGGCGTCGGCGGCGTCGGCGGGGTCGGCGGAAACGGCGGCACGGGCAACGGCGGCGCCGGTGGTGTCGGCGGCACCGGCGGCGGCGGCGGCACCAGTGGCACCGGCAATACCGGCGGTGCGGGAACGGCAGGCACTGCCGGAACGAACGCCACCGGAACCCCGGGCGGTGCTGGTGGCACCGGCGGAGCCGGTGGCACCGGCGGCGTCCTCTAGGACCCGCTCAACAGAAGTGGCCCCCTCCTCGGAGGGGGCCACTTCTGTTTGGAGACAGGGATCAGCTGTGCGGAGCAGTCGTGGCCGACTCGCATCCGGCTCCGAGCGCCGAAGCCGATGTCGACACTTTGCCCTGCGCCTCGGTGTCGGTCGGGTTGGCCGCGACCGCGGTGTAGGCAGCTGCCAGGTTCCCGATGAGATCGGCGTCCGGAGTGTCCACCTTGGCCTGGATGGCCTCCAGTTGCGCCGCCGTGCCCGCCGGATCGGCGTCCGGCTTACCCATCATGATCCCGTCGATCTCGGTGCAGACACTGGCCAGCGTGCCTGCGGCCGCGGCCGCCGCGATGGCCGAGGTCGCGGACGACGCGGCCGAGGAAGCAGCCGAGGAGGCCGCCGACGACGCTGACGACACCGTCGACGACGTCGAACCACCGCAGGCGGTCAAACCAAGCGCAACCGCAGCCGTCGCGCACGATGCCAGCACAACCTTCGAAAGATCCACCACGGTGCATTCCTTTCCTGGGACTTTGCACCGGATAGTAGGCCGAACGCCGGTAATACGTACAGGTTCGTAGTGCGGGCGGAGGGACTCGAACCCACACGCTCTTTCGAGCAATGGCACCTAAAGCCATCGCGTCTGCCATTTCGCCACGCCCGCGCGGAGTCGATCGTATCGCCCCCGACCTGCACGGTAGGTTCGTGATGTGGCTGTCCCCCTTCGCCGACGCCTCGGCCTGCTGATCCTCGCGCTCATCGGCGCGGGTGGCTGCCTGACGCTGGGCTGGTGGCAGTGGAGCCGGTGGGAGTCGAACTCGGGCAGCTTCCAGAACCTGGGCTACGCGCTGCAGTGGCCGCTGTTCGCCGGGTTCTGCATCTTCGCCTACCGCAAGTTCATCCGCCTCGAGCAGTCCGGCCCCCAGCCGCCCCGCAACGACGGCGACGTCACCGAGATCCCGGCCGGCCTGCTGCCCGAACGCCCCGCCCCGGCGGGCTCATCGACGGATCCGGTGCTGACCGAGTACAACGCCTATCTCGCCGAGCTGGCGGAGAAAGACAAGAGGACATCCCCATGACCGAGACGCCCGAGGCGCAGCCGATCACCCCGATCGAGAAGATCCGGTCGGCGCTGACCGGGTACCGGGTGATGGCCTGGCTGACCGGTATCTGGCTGATCGCACTGTGCTACGAGATCATCCTCAAGTACGTGGTGAAGGTGGACCACCCGCCGAGCTGGATCGGCGTGGTGCACGGCTGGGTGTACTTCGTCTACCTGTTGTTCACCGCCAACCTCGCGGTGAAGGTGCGCTGGCCGATCGCCAAGACCATCGGCATTCTGCTGGCCGGCACAATCCCACTGCTCGGCATCATCGTCGAGCAGGTTCAGACCCGCGAGCTCAAAGAGCGGTTCAACCTCTAGCGAGTTCCCGTAGCACCGGCACCAGCAGTGCCAGCGCGCGCCCGCGGTGCGAGGCGGCGTCCTTCTCTGCCGGGCTCAGCTGCGCGGCGCTACGCGATTCGCCGACAGGAACGAACACCGGGTCATAACCGAAACCGCCATCCCCCAAGGGTTTCCGCGCGATTACCCCGGGCCATTCACCCCGCACGACGGTCTCGTCCGAGGGCCCAACCACCAGAGCGCAGGTCGAGACGAACGCCGCCGCGCGACGCCCGTCGGGGACGTCGCCCAACTGGGCGAGCAATAGCGAGTAGTTGGCCGCGTCGTCGCCGTGGCCGCCGGCCCACCGCGCCGAGAGCACGCCGGGCATCCCGTTCAAAGCGTCAACCGCCAGTCCGGAGTCATCAGCGAGCGTTGGGATGCCGGTGGCGGCGAACCCGTCGCGGGCCTTCGCCAGCGCGTTCTCCTCGAAGGTCGCTCCGGTCTCCGGCGCCTCGTCGTAGGGCGGCACATCGTCGAGGGAGAGCAGTTCCAGACCGGAGATGCCGGCCGCCTCGAGCACCCGGTGCAGTTCGGCCAGCTTCTTGCGGTTGCGGCTGGCCACCAACAGTCGTGTCAGGACCCGAACGCCTTCTTCGCGGCCGGCCCCTCGGGCAGCACGCCGGGATACGGCAACTCCAGCGCCTCACGTTGCAGCGCGAACAGCTTCTCGCAGGCACCCATCGCGGCGTCGAGCATCAGGTTCAGCGTGCTGCGCGGGAACGTCGCACCCTCGCCGGTGCCCTGGATCTCGACGAACGTTCCGGTGTCGGTTGCCACCACGTTCATGTCGACCTCGGCGCGCGAGTCCTCCTCGTAGGGCAGGTCGACGCGCACCCGGCCGTCGACCACGCCGACGCTGATCGCGGCGATCGCGCACGAGAGCGGCTTGGGATCCTTCAGCGCACCCGCAGCGGCCAGATAGGTGACGGCGTCCGAGAGCGCCACGTAGGCGCCGGTGATCGCCGCGGTGCGGGTGCCGCCGTCGGCCTGCAGCACGTCGCAGTCAAGAGCGATGGTGTTCTCCCCCAGCGCCGCCAGGTCGATGCAGGCCCGCAGCGAGCGCCCGACCAGCCGGCTGATCTCCTGGGTACGCCCGCCGACCCGGCCCTTGACCGACTCACGGTCCGAGCGGGTATGGGTGGCCGCGGGCAGCATCGCGTACTCGGCGGTCAGCCAGCCCAGCCCGGAGCCCTTGCGCCAGCGCGGCACCCCCTCGGTGACGCTGGCGGTGCACATCACCCGGGTCTCCCCGAATTCGACCAGCACCGAACCTGCCGGATGGGAAGTGAAGCCGCGGGTGATTCGCACCGGCCGAAGCTCGTCGTCGAGCCTGCCGTCCTGTCGTTCTGCCACGGGTAAAACCCTAGCCTGCGGGTCAGCAGCCGCCGATGTCGATCACCTCGCCGGCCACCACCGCGTGCACCGGACCGTCGAACTCGGCCTTGGCCTCGGCGATCACGTCCTCCCGCGACGTCCACGGCGGGATGTGGGTCAGCAGCAGCACACCCACGCCGGCCCGCTTGGCGATCCGGCCGGCTTCGGCGCCGGACAGGTGCAGATGCGTCGGCCGGTCCGGAGCGTCGGTCCACGAGGCCTCGCACAGGAACGCGTCGGCGCCGTCGGCCAGTTGCACGATCGACTCGCACATACCGGTGTCGCCGCTGTAGACCAGGGTGGCGCCGTCGGCGTCGGTGACCCGCAGCGCGAAGGACTCGGTGGGGTGGTTGACCAGCCGGGGCAGCACGGTCAGCGTGCCCAGCCGGACCGGCTCCCCGTCCGACCACACCCGGACGTCGAAGATGTCGCCGAAGTCGTCGAGTTCGCCGCCCAGCGGTGACGAGGCCGCGGCCAGCCGGGTCCAGGTGTCCGCGGGGCCGTACATGATGCCGCGCTCGGTGGCCGGCGACGGGTGATAGCGCCGCCAGACGAACAGGCC
This sequence comes from Mycolicibacterium sp., assembly GCF_017853185.1. Lineage (GTDB taxonomy): Bacteria > Actinomycetota > Actinomycetes > Mycobacteriales > Mycobacteriaceae > Mycobacterium. Next base: position 24,282 of record NZ_JAFMJZ010000024.1, on the reverse strand, counting down.
GGGAAGATCCAGACAGTGATCGGCGTGCAGGTGCGAGAGCGCCACGTGCACCTCGTTGGGGTCGGCATACCGTTGCAGCGCGCCGAGCACGCCGCCGCCGAAATCCATCACCAACGGTGCGGTGCCGGGCGCGGTCAGCAGGTAGCCCGACGCCGGGGACTCAGGCCCGACGACGCTGCCTGAGCAGCCCAGCACCGTCAATCGCACGCACTCAGCTTGCCATGTTCACCCGGGCTGGAAGGTCAAGTCGTGGCGGTTGACCCGACGCCGGTGATCACCGGGCCCAGGAACCGGGCGGCCAGTGCGGTGAAGGCCTCCGGATCGCCGGTGGCCTCGAACACCCGCCGCGCCGGCGGGGATTCGTGCGGACGCAGCAGATCCAGTTCGGTGAGCACCCGGACCAGATCCTTGGCGGTCTCCTCGGCGCTGGACACCAGCGTCACCGCGTCGCCCATCACCAGTTGGATGACGCCGGACAGCAGCGGGTAGTGCGTGCAGCCGAGCACCAGGGTGTCGACCTCGGCGCGCTGCAGCGGTTCGAGATACCCCTCGGCCAGTCCGAGCACCTGACGTCCGCTGGTGACACCGCGCTCGACGAAGTCGACGAACCGTGGGCAGGCCACCCCGGTCACCTCGACGTCGCGCGCGGCGGTGAACGCGTCTTGATACGCCCCCGAGGCGATGGTGGCCTCGGTGCCGATGACGCCGATGCGGCCGGTCCGGGTGGTGGCCACCGCGCGCCGGACGGCCGGCAGGATCACCTCGACCACCGGCACGTCGTAGCGCTCGCGGGCGTCGCGCAGGCAGGCCGCCGAGGCGGTGTTGCAGGCGATGACGAGAGCTTTGACGCCGCGTTCGACGAGGTCGTCGGCGATGGCCAGCGCGTGCGCGCGCACCTGCGGCATGGTCAGCGGGCCGTACGGTCCGTTGGCGGTGTCGCCGACGTAGATGATGTCCTCGTCGGGCAGCTGGTCGATGATCGAGCGGGCCACGGTCAGGCCGCCGACGCCGGAGTCGAAGATGCCGATGGGCGCCAGCTGATCACTCATGCCGTGATTCCGGTCTTGCGCTTCTGCCGGGCTTCGCGCTCCGGGCCGGACAGCCAGTAGGCGGCGAACACGCCGGCGATCGCGCCGCAGAGGTGGCCCTGCCAGGACACCCCGCCGCAGCGGTCCAGCACCGGGACCGCACCCAGCAGCACGCCGCCGTAGACGAACAGCACGGCCAGGCTGGTGATGATCTGCCAGACATGACGGGTCAGCCAGCCGAACACCAGCAGGAAGGTCAGCCAGCCGAAGATCAGCCCGGAGGCGCCGATGTGGTTGGTCTCGAGGTGGCAGCTGCCGATGTTGCCGATCAGCCAGGTGCCCAGGCCGCCGAGGACCCAGATGATCGCCGTCGCCCAGACGAAGCGCCCCAGTCCCGCGAGCGTGACGAGGAATCCGAGCACCAATGCCGGAATGGTGTTGGCCAACAGGTGATCCCAGCCGCCGTGCAACAGTGGCGCGAAGAGGATGCCCTTGAGCCCGTCGGCTTCCAGCGGCCGAATCCCGTTGTCCTCCAACGAACCGTGAGTCAGCCAATCAACCAGTTCGATCAGGTAGAGCAGCACGACGAAGGACAGGATGGTCGCGCCGCCGGTCTTCCAGGCCGGCCACTTGGTGGGCGGCTGTTCGGTCACGCTCATAGCTGACCCCTTCCCGGGAACATCTGCTGCAACGTCGGTATCCCGGCCACCGGTTCGGCGGCCAGCACCCCGGCCAGGACGGCCCGGGCCAGGCAGTCGGCGGCGGCCGCGCCGACCGCGGTCACCAGTGCGGTATCAGGCAGCATCGCTATCGGGGTGTCCGGGTCGGGTTCGACCTCCACCGCCCCGGTCGCGAGGGCGAAGACGGTGTCGCCGTCCAGGGGTGTGTGCACCGGCCGGATCGCCCGGGCCAACCCGTCCTGGGCGGCGATGGCCACCCGTCGGCATCCGGTGGGGCTCAGCACCGCGTCGGTGGCGACCACCGCGATGGTGGTGTTCAGCGGGCTCTTCTCGCCGTGCAACGCCGCGTACGACGCGATCTGCTCCGCGGTCGGTTCAGTGAGGCCGAAGTCGCGGGCGAGGTCGGCCATCCACGGCAGGCCGGTCGCGGTGTCGAGCACCTCCCCGGCCGAGTTCACCACGACGATCGCCCCCACCGTCACCCCGGAGTCCAGCACCGTCGAGGCGGTGCCGACGCCGCCCATGAGCACCCCGGCCCGGGCGCCGGCCCCGGCGCCCACACAGCCCATCGCGACGTCGATGCCGGCCGCGGCCGCGGCCCAATAGCCGAACTCCGCATCGGGCCGGTTCGACCACGCCCCCACCGGGAGGTCGAAGATCACCGCGGCGGGGACGATCGGGACGGTGCCGCCGGTCATCTGCACTCCGCGGCCCTGTTCCTCCAGCCAGCGCATCACGCCGTCGGCGGCGGCCAGGCCGAACGCACTGCCGCCGGTCAGCACGACCGCGTCCACATGCCGGACGCTGTTGGACGGATCGAGCAGTTCGGTCTCGCGGCTGCCCGGCGCCCCACCGCGGACGTCGACGGCGCCGACGGTACCCGGCGGGGCGACGACAACGGTTGTGCCGCAAGCCCATCCGGTACCGGGCGCGGACTTGTCACCGACGGTGGCGTCCGGGTCGCAGCGGTGGTGATGGCCGACCAGGATTCCGGGGACGTCGGTGATCGCGCCGAAACCGGAGCCGTCGGTCATCGAATCGGCTTGCCCATCAGACCCAGGACCAGACACTCCTGCAGGAAGGTCAGCCAGTGGTAGACGTCGAGGTGCTGAGCCATCGGATGGTCCTCCGGCAGCTCGTCGGGGGTGTCCGGGCCGATGTCGAGAAGGCCGCCCAGGGTCAGCCGCATGTCGTTGACCGCCGTGATCCAGGCGTTAGCATCGTCCTCGCTGAGTTCCACCTTGCCGCCATCACCGGGCAGGGTATCCAGAAGCCGTTGCGCGGCAGCGATTTTGGCGTCGATGATCTGCGGCTCGTGCAGGCTGCGCAGCGCACCGTTGGTACCGCCGGGATCCGACCCTGCCGATTCGGCGCTGACGAAGTCGGGCAGCAGCCGGCGCAGGGTGCCGTCCGCCGGCGGTGCGGTGTTGCCGGTGCGGATTCCGGTGATCTGCTCCAACGGATCCGACGGCGCGAAGGACTGCCGGTCGTCGAGCATCTCCTGCATCGAACCGGCCATGTTCCGCAGCAACACCAGTTCATGGGGGTCCATGGTGGTGACGAAGCGGACGCCGTCAGCGGTCTCTATCCGCTTCCATTTACGCACCGTTCGATCAGCGGTCCTGCTGCATGGTGGCCCACAGGCCCGCAGCGTGCAGTTTGGTGACGTCGACTTCCATCGCCTCGCGGGTTCCGGCGGACACCACAGCCTTGCCGTCGTTGTGGACCTGCATCATCAGCTTGGTGGCGTGCGTCTCGCTGTAGCCGAACAGCTTCTGGAAGATGTAGGTGACGTAGTTCATCAGGTTCACCGGGTCATCCCAGACGACGGTCACCCAGGGGGTGTCCGCCTTATCGAGTTCATCGGCCTCCAGGACCGCACTGGTCCCCGGCCGCGCCGTTCCTGACGAGCCCATGGCATCAAGGATAGCGAGCGCCGTCAAAATCGACCCCCACCGGCGCAAACCGCTACGGTTGGGCCCGTGCCCACACCCGCTTTGCTGACCGACAAATACGAGCTGACCATGCTCGCGGCGGCACTGCGCGACGGCACCGCGCACCGGCGGGCCACCTTCGAGGTGTTCGCCCGCCGGCTGCCCGACGGCCGGCGCTACGGCGTGGTCGCCGGGACCGGGCGGTTCCTGGCCGAACTGGCCGGCTTCGTCTTCGACGAGCAGGCGCTGGCCTCGGTGGCGCCGTTCCTCGACGCGGCCACCCTGGACTATCTGAAGGATTTCCGGTTCCGCGGCGACATCGACGGCTACGCCGAAGGCGAGTTGTACTTTCCGGAGTCGCCGGTGCTGTCGGTGACCGGGACCTTCGGCGAGTGCGTCCTGCTCGAGACGCTGGCGCTCTCGATCCTCAACCACGACAGTGCGGTGGCCGCCGCGGCGGCCCGGATGGTCAGCGCCGCCGACGGCCGGCCACTGATCGAGATGGGATCGCGGCGCACCCACGAGCAGGCCGCCGTCGCCGCCGCCCGCGCCTGCTACCTCGCCGGCTTCGCCGGCACCTCCAACCTGGAGGCCGCCCGGCGCTTTGGCGTGCCCGCACTGGGCACCTCCGCGCACGCCTTCACCATGCTGCACACCACCGCCGACGGTCCGGACGAGCAGGCGGCCTTCCGCGCCCAGATCGCTGCCCTCGGCATCGACACCACCCTGCTCGTCGACACTTACGACGTGCACGACGGGGTGGCCAACGCGATCGCGGTGGCCGGTCCGGAGTTGGGCGCGGTGCGCATCGACTCCGGCGACCTCGGCATGCTGGCCCGGCAGGTGCGCACTCAACTCGACGGCCTGGGTGCCACCGGAACCCGGATCGTGGTGTCCGGCGATCTCGACGAGTACTCCATCGCATCCCTGCGGGCCGATCCGGTGGACACCTACGGGGTGGGCACCTCGGTGGTCACCGGGTCCGGCGCCCCGACCGCCGGCATGGTCTACAAACTGGTCGAGGTGGACGGCCTGCCGGTGCGGAAACGCAGCAGCCGCAAGGAATCTCGCGGTGGACGTAAGGCCGCGGTCCGGCTGGCCCGGCCGTCGGGCACCGTCGTCGAGGAAGTGGTGCATCAGGCCGCCGCGATACCAGAGAAGTTGGCACCGGAGACGACCGGTTCCGCCCGGGTCCTCACGGTGCCGCTGGTGCGCGACGGTGAGGTGCTGGCACCGGCGGACCTGTCGGCCGCGCGCGATCGGGTCGCCGCCGGACTGCACAGCCTGCCCTGGGAGGGGCTGGCCCTCTCGCACGGTGAACCCGCGATCCCCACCCGGCAGGTTTCGTGAGCGAGATCCCCGACGTCGCGGTACTGCTGCAACGCGCGGTCGACGAGCTCGGCGGGACGCAGCGCGCCGGGCAGGTCCAGATGGCCGAGGCGGTGGCGCACGCCTTCGCCACCGGCGAGCACCTGGCCGTGCAGGCCGGCACCGGGACCGGCAAGTCGCTGGCCTACCTGGTGCCCGCCATCGGCCGCGCCCTTGCCGATGAGACCCCGGTGGTGGTGTCGACGGCCACCATCGCGCTGCAGCGTCAGCTCGTCGACCGCGACCTGCCCCGGCTGGCCGATGCGCTGGCCGCCTCGCTGCCCCGCAAGCCCAAGTTCGCGCTTCTCAAGGGCAGGCGAAATTACCTGTGCCTGAACAAGATTCACCGCGGCGCAGAGGCCGATGATCCGGACGCCTCGCAGGAGGAGCTGTTCACCGCGTCCAGTCCGCTGGGCCGCGATGTGCAACGGCTGACCGCCTGGGCGTCGGAAACCGAGACCGGCGACCGCGACGATGTGCGCCCCGGCGTGCCCGACCGGGCCTGGGCCCAGGTCAGCGTGTCGGCGCGGGAGTGCCTGGGCATGGCGCGCTGCCCGTACGGCGCCGACTGTTTCGCCGAGAAGGCCCGTGCCGAGGCCGGACAGGCCGACGTGGTGGTCACCAACCACGCCCTGCTGGCCATCGACGCGATCTCGGAGGCCAACGTGCTGCCCGAGCACGACCTGCTCGTCGTCGACGAGGCCCATGAACTCGTCGACCGGGTCACCTCGGTGGCCACCGCCGAACTCACACCGGCGCCACTGGGGGTTGCGGTGCGCCGGATCGGCCGCCTGGTCAGCCCGGAACTGACCCAGCGCCTCGACGCCGCGGTCGCTACCTTCTCCTCGGCCATCCACGACGCCGAACCCGGCCGCATCGATTATCTCGACGCGGAGTTGGGCACCTACCTGACCGCCCTGCGTGACGCCGCGGCCGGTGCGATGTCGTCGATCGACCCGGCGCCGAAGGACCCGAAGGCCGCCGCCGCGCGCGCCGAGGCGATCGCCGCCCTGACCGACATCACCGACACCGCCACCCGGGTGCTGGACTCGTTCGGCGTGCCGATCCCCGACCGGACCGACGTGGTGTGGCTCGACCACGAGGAGCAACGCACCGGGGCAAGCCGTCCGGTGCTGCGGGTGGCCCCGATGTCGGTGGCGGGCCTGTTGCGGGCGCACCTGTTCGGCTCCGCCACCACCGTGCTGACCTCGGCGACGCTGACCATCGGTGGATCGTTCGACGCGATGGCCGGCGCGTGGGGGCTCAACGAGGACACCAAATGGCAAGGCCTGGACGCCGGTTCGCCGTTCGACCACGGCAAGGCCGGCATCCTCTACATCGCCGCGCACCTGCCCGCGCCGGGACGCGACGGGGCCGGCGCCGGGGATCAACTCGACGAGATCGCCGGACTCATCGAGGCCGCCGGCGGGCGCACCCTCGGGCTGTTCTCCTCGATGCGGGCCGCCAAGGCCGCCGCCGAGGCGATGCGCCCGCGACTGAAGACCCCGGTGCTCTGCCAGGGCGACGACGCCACCGCGGCGCTGATCGAGAAATTCGCGGCCGATCCGCAGACCTCACTGTTCGGCACGCTGTCGCTGTGGCAGGGCGTCGACGTGCCGGGCCAGTCGTGCTCGCTGGTCATCATCGACCGCATCCCGTTCCCCCGGCCCGACGATCCGCTGCTGACCGCGCGGCAGCGGGCGGTGGCCGCGCGCGGCGGCAACGGGTTCATGGCGGTGGCCGCCAGTCACGCCGCCCTCCTGCTGGCCCAGGGCGCCGGTCGCCTGCTGCGCCGCGCCGACGACCGCGGCGTGGTGGCGGTGCTGGACTCCCGGATGGCCACCGCCCGCTACGGGAGTTACCTGCGGGCGTCGCTGCCGCCGTTCTGGACCACCACCGATCCCGAACAGGTCAGGCAGGCCCTGGTGCGCCTGCGCGAACTACAGTGAACGGCATGCGGCGTCTGCTCATCGTCCTGGCTGCGGTCGCGTTGCTGCTGCCCGGCTGTTCCACCGCCGTGGTGGGCAAACCGGTCTCGGAGTTCGAGGACCCGTTCAAGGTCGGCGGCATGGCGGCGACCGACGGGCCGACGGGTCTGCGTCCGGACGCCAAGGCCGAGTCGCGCGAGGTGACCGACACCGACGGCGGCGAGGTCGACACACTCGCCGGGCAGTCGGTGAGCGACCTCGAGGAGTTCTGGAAGTTCGCCTACCCGGACTACTTCGACGGTGAGCTCACCCCGGTCCGGGCCCTGTACTCGTGGGACTCCGACTCCTATGACGGCGAGTTCTGCGGTGAGACCACCGAGGGACTGGTCAACGCCGGCTTCTGCGAGCAGGACGACACCATCGGCTGGGACCGGGCGGTCCTGATGCCCTCGCTGCGGGCGGCCAACGGGGACATGGCCATCACGATGGTGCTGGCGCACGAATACGGCCACGCCATTCAGAAGATGGCGACCATGAACCCGCGCGGCGTCCCGGCGATGGTGGCCGAACAGCAGGCCGACTGTCTGGCCGGGGTCTACCTGCGCTGGGTGGCCGAGGGCAAGTCCCCGCGCTTCACCCTGAGCACCGGCGAGGGCCTCAATAACCTTCTGGCGGCGATGATCTCGTTCCGCGACCCGCTGCTGAGCAGCACCGACAAATACGACACCGGCGACGAGCACGGGTCGGCGTTCGAGCGCATCTCGGCGTTCCAGTTCGGGTTCACCGAGGGCACCGCGGCGTGTGCCGCGATCAACATCCAGGAGATCAAGCAGCGCCGCGGCGACCTGCCGGTGGAACTGCCCTCCAACCAGAGCGGCGAACTGCCGGTCACCGAGACGTCGGTGAAACAGATCATCGAGGCGATGAACATCCTGTTCGCCCCGAAGTCCCCGCCGCAGTTGAGCTTTGACGCCGCATCGGCCTCGAGTTGCCCGGACGCCCGGCCCAGTCCCCCGGCGTCCTACTGTCCGGCCGGCAACACCATCACCGTCGATCTTCCGGAGTTGCAACGGATGGGCGCCACCACCGAAGGCATCGACGGCACGGCACTCCAGGGCGACAACACCGCCTACTCGGTCGTGGTGTCCCGGTACATGCTGGCCGTCCAGCACGAGCACGGCGGGCTGGCACTCGACACCGCCGAGGCCGGCCTGCGCACCGCCTGCCTGACCGGGGTGGCCACCCGGAAGATGTCGACTCAGATCACCACGCCGGACGGGGAGACCGTGTCACTGACCGCCGGTGACATCGACGAGGCGGTCGCCGGCCTGCTGACCAACGGACTGGTCGCCGGAGACGTCAACGGCGAAGCGGTGCCCGCCGGATTCTCCCGCATCGACGCGTTCCGGGTCGGGGTGCTCGGCGACGTCGACCGCTGCCTGAAGCGGTTCCCCTAGATCTGTTTCGTGACGCCGTACCAGGACAGGATGCCGTCACCCTCGTCGGTGGACTTGGCCAGCGTCGCGTAGGAGCGGATGAAGGACTCGCCCACGCACCCGTCGATCTTGATCCGGTAGTTGCTGATCGACACCCACGGCGCCGTGCCCCCGAAGGTCTTCTTGGTGACCGGGATGATGTTGACCAGACCGGGCTTGAGGCTCACCGCGATGCCGCCACCGATGTTGGCGCCGAGGCTGGGGAAGATGAAGTCGATCGGCGCCGTCGGAGCCGAGTTCAGAATGCCGACGCCCAATCCGGCGCTGGCGCCGGCGTTACCGCTGAGCAGGACGCCGTTGCCGGTGGTCATCTCGATACCGCAGCCGATCTGGTAGCCCACCTCCAGGATCCCCTTGGCGGGGCCTCCGCTGGGGCCTTTCAGCGATCCGGTAAAGGTGCCGCTGACCTGATACTCCCGCGTCGAGATGGCGGTGGTCAGCGGCGCGACCGCCCGCTGCATCTCGTCCTTGCCGCCCACGGTCATGATCCAGCCGTCGGGAGATTTGTCGGTGATCGGCGGGTTGGATGCCACCTTGCCGTCGTCGACCGGCGGAAGTGCATCCGCGGCAGCATTGGCGGCGACCGGCTGGATATCCGGACCGGCCGGGTCGGCCGGGTCGGCCGACGCCGGGCCCGCCAACGCGATCAGCGCGACGAGCGTCAGGGCGAAAGCCGAATTCGCGGTGTCCCTTTTCACGGGCCCCCCTAAACCATCTTGGTGACGCCGTACCACGCGGCGATCGCGTCACCCTCGTCGGTCGACTTGCTCAGAATGGCGAACGAACGGATGAAGGACTGGCCCACGCAACCGTCGATCTTGATCCGCTGGTGGCTGACCCACACCCACGGCTCCGCACCGCCGTAGGTCTTCTTGGTGATCGGAATGGTGTTGACGATGCCGGGTTTGAGGCTCACGCCCACGCCACCGCCGGCGCTGACGCCGGCACTGGGCAGATACAGCAGCCCGGGATCGATCTGTGAAAGTCGTGCCCCGATCGTGGTGAGGCCGCCCGCGAGTCCGGCATTGCCGTTGAGCAGCACACCGGTGCCGGTCGACATGTCGATACCGCAGCCGATCTGGTAGCCGACCTCCAGAACGCCCTTGGCCGGAGCCGGGGCTCCGGAAGGACCCTTCAGCGACCCGGTGAAGATGCCGCCGACCTCGTAGTCCCGGGTCGACAGGGCAGTGGTCAACGGGGCGATCACCCGCTGAGTCTCGTCCTTGCCACCGACGGTCAGGGTCCAGCCGTCGGGAGTCTTGGTGACCTCCGGGGGGCTGGACGGCACCTTGCCGTCGTCGACCACCGGCGCCGGCGCCGCTTCAGCGGCCGCCGCCACCGGCTGGATCTCTGGACCGGCCGGGTCCGCCGGGTCGGCCGAGACCGGGCCGGCCAGGCCGATCAGGGCGACGACGGCCCCGGTAATGATTACCGCGGCCCCCCGCATCGTCGAAGTCATGCGCGCAACCTACAAAACAAACAGCGCGTATGTGGCAAGAGTCAAAAGACTCCCAGTTTCACGCCAATTTCACCAGGCCGAGTTCGGCATCACCGGCCAAAAGAGCATGGTGCGGCAGCACCCGGACGGTGTAGCCGACCGATCCGGACAGCGGCAGCGGCATGGTGGCGGAGAACACCTCGGTACCGCCCTCGCCGGACCCCCCTTCTCCGGGACCTGTGTGGGCCATATCGAGGTACACCGGATCCTGCAGCACGTCGGTGGAGTCCACCCGGCCGAGCACCGCCTGGACCACCACCTCGTCGGGGCGCAGGCCGGCCAGTGCCACCGAGGCGGTCAGGGTCAGTTCCGAGCCGAGCAGTGGAGTGTCCGGCAGGCCGGTGCTGTCGACGTCGGTGACCGCCACCTCCGGCCAGGCCTCCCGGACCCGCTGCACATACGCCGACAGTTCCCGGGCGTGGCCGTAGGGAAGTCCGTTGTCTTCGGCGACGGTCCGGCGCAGCGCGGCCGCGGCGGGAAGGTAGTACTGCTCGGTGTAGTCGCGCACCATCCGGGAGGCCAGCACCTTGGGCCCCAGTGACTGCAGGGTGTGCCGGACCATCTCCACCCACCGGTTCGGCACACCGTCGTGGTCGCGGTCGTAGAACTTCGGGGCCACCGACTCGCGCAGCAGGTCGTAGAGGGCGTTCGCCTCCAGATCGTCACGCCGGTTCTCGTCGTGCACCCCGTCGGCGGTCGGGATCGCCCAGCCGTTCTCGCCGTCGAACCACTCGTCCCACCAGCCGTCCAGGATGGACAGGTTGAGCCCGCCGTTAAGCGCGCTCTTCATCCCCGACGTTCCGCAGGCCTCCAGCGGGCGCAACGGGTTGTTCAGCCAGACGTCGCAGCCCCAGTACAGCAACCGCGCCATCGCGATGTCGTAGTCGGGCAGGAAGGCGATCCGGTGCCGGACCTCGGCGCGGTCGGCGAATTTGACGATCTGCTGGATCAGGCCCTTGCCGGCGTCGTCGGCCGGGTGCGACTTGCCGGCCACGATCAGCTGGATCGGCCGCTCCTCGTCAAGCAGCAGCGCCTCGAGTTGCTCCGGGTCGCGCAGCATCAGGGTCAGCCGCTTGTAGGTCGGAACCCGCCGGGCGAAGCCGACGGTGAGGACGTCGGGGTCGAAAGCCGTTGCGGTCCAGCCGAGTTCGGCGTCGATGGCGCCGCGTTCCAGCCAGGACCGGTGCAACCGGCGACGGACGTCCTCGACCAGCTTGGCGCGCAACTGGGACCGGATCCACCAGATGTGTCCGGGGTGGACGTCCTGCAGTCGCTGCCACACCGAGGGCTCGCGCAGGGCCTCGGCGGAGCCGGCCAGTTCCCGGCCCAGTTCCATCCATTCGCGCGCCGCCCAGGTCGGCCCGTGCACACCGTTGGTGATCGAACCGATCGGCACCTCGGAGGCGTCGAAGCCCTGCCACAACTCGTCGAACATCTCCCGGCTGACCCGGCCGTGCAACTGCGACACCCCGTTGGCCCGCTGGGCCAGCCGAAATCCCATGTGCGCCATGTTGAATTTGGTCGGATCGTCCTCGGCGCCGAAGGCCAGCACCCGGCCGGGCGGGACGCCGGGGAGCAGGCCGCCCGGTCCGTCGTCACCGAAGTAGCGCTGCACCAACTCCACCGGAAACCGGTCGATCCCGGCGGGCACCGGAGTGTGGGTGGTGAACACCGTGCTGGATCGGACGATGGTCAATGCGGTGTCGAAGTCGAGGTTGTCGGTGGTCATGAATTCACGGATGCGTTCCAGGCCGAGGAAGCCGGCGTGGCCTTCGTTCATGTGGAAGACGTCCGGGACTGGGCGGCCCTCGATCGCGGTGAACGCGCGGATCGCCCGCACCCCGCCGATCCCGGCCAGCAGTTCCTGCTTGATCCGGTGCTCCTGGTCGCCGCCGTAGAGCCGATCGGTGACGTGGCGCAGATCGTGGTCGTTCTCCGGGATGTCGGAGTCCAGCAGCAGCAAGGGAATTCGGCCGACCTGTGCCACCCAGACCCGTGCGCGCAGCGTGCGCGACTCCGGCATCGGCAGTTCGATCACCACCGGGGCGCCCGAGGAATCGCTGAGCAGCCGCAGCGGGAGACCCTGCGGATCCAGCGACGGGTAGTTCTCGTGCTGCCAGCCGTCCGAGGTCAGCGACTGCCTGAAGTAGCCGGAGCGGTAGTTCAGGCCGACGCCGATCAGCGGCAGGCCCAGATCGGAGGCGGCCTTGAGGTGGTCGCCGGCCAGGATGCCCAGACCGCCGGAGTAGATCGGCAGCACCTCGGCGACGCCGAACTCCATCGAGAAGTAGCCGATGCCGGTGGGCAGCGGCTCATCGTTGGTCTCCTGCAACTGCTGGTACCAGAGCGGCTTGGTCAGGTAGTCGTCGAGTTCGGCGGCCAGCGCGTCAAGCCGGGCCAGGAATTCCGAATCCTCGGCCAGTTCGTCGAGACGCTCCGGGGTGACCGCGCCCAGCACTCCGACCGGATCGCGGCCACTGCGCGCCCACTGGCCGGGGTCGATGCTCTCGAACAGGTCCTGGGTGGGGGCGTCCCACGACCACCGCAGATTCGTCGACAACCGGGCCAGCGCGCCGAGGCGCTCGGGGAGATGGGCACGAACGGTGAACCTGCGGAGGGCCTTCACCGGTCAGACCTTACTGAGGTTCGCCGGACCTCGCGGCCCCACTTCAGCCCTCACCGTGTGGGGTTGACCACTACGGTGTGAACCGACGGATCAAGCGAGTGCGGAAGTGGGTACTGGTGCCGGGCCGGATCGAGATCGACGACGTCGCACCCGTCGTGTCCGGGGGCACCTTCCCGGCCAAGGCCGTCGTCGGCGAGGTCGTGCCGGTCTCGGCGACGGTGTGGCGGGAGGGCCACGACGCAGTGGCCGCCACCCTGGTGGTGCGCTACCTCGGTCCGGACTACCCGCAACTCGGCCGCGCCCCGGCCGGCGCCGGGCGGGTGAAGCCGATCCTGCTGCCGATGAGCCCGGGCCGCGAACCCGATGTCCTGCATGGCCAGTTCACGCCGGACCAGGTCGGGTTGTGGACCTTCCGGGTGGACGGCTGGGGCGACCCGCTCACCTCCTGGCGGCACGCGGTGAGCGCCAAACTGGAAGCCGGCCAGGGCGAGGACGAACTCGACAACGACCTGATCGTGGGGGCGGCCCTGCTGGAGCGGGCTGCCACCGGAGTGCCGCGCGCCCAGCGCGCACCACTGGTGGAGGCGGCGTCGGCGTTGCGCCGGCCCGGCGACCCGGTGACCCGGGCCGCGCTGGCACTGTCGCATCCGGTCACCGAACTGCTGCACCAGTTCCCGCTGCGCGACCTGCTCACCCGCGGGCATCAGCATGGAGTCTGGGTTGACCGGCCACTGGCCCGCTGCAGCGCCTGGTACGAGATGTTCCCCCGGTCCACCGGCGGACGCGACGCCAAGGGCGTCCCGGTGCACGGCACGTTCAAGACCGCCGTCGCTGAACTCCCCCGGATCGCCCGGATGGGGTTCAACGTGGTATACCTGCCGCCGATCCACCCGATCGGCACCGTGCACCGCAAGGGCCGCAACAACAGCGTCACCGCCGAACCGGGCGACGTCGGCTCACCATGGGCGATCGGAAGCGCGCAGGGCGGGCACGACGCCGTCAATCCGGACCTCGGCACCATCTCCGACTTCGACGCCTTCGTCGCCGCCGCGCGGGACAACGGGATGGAGGTGGCGCTGGATCTGGCACTGCAGTGCGCACCCGACCACCCGTGGGCCAAGGAGCACCGGCAGTGGTTCACCGAACTGCCCGACGGCACCATCGCCTACGCGGAGAACCCGCCGAAGAAGTACCAGGACATCTATCCGCTGAACTTCGACAACGATCCGGACGGTCTGTACCACGAGGTGCTGCGGGTGGTCCTGCACTGGGTGGACCACGGCGTCAAGATCTTCCGGGTCGACAATCCGCACACCAAGCCCGCCGAGTTCTGGGCCCGGCTGATCGCTGCGGTCAAAGCCAATGACCCCGATGTGCTGTTCCTGTCCGAGGCCTTCACCCGACCCGCACGGCTCTACGGTCTGGCGAAACTCGGCTTCACGCAGTCGTATTCGTACTTCACCTGGCGCACCGCGAAATGGGAACTCGAGGAGTTCGGCCGCCAGATCGTCGAGCACGCCGACTACGCCAGGCCGAACCTCTTCGTCAACACCCCGGACATCCTGCACGAGAGCCTGCAGCACGGCGGTCCGGGAATGTTCGCGATCCGGGCGGTGCTGGCCGCCACCATGGGCACGTCGTGGGGGGTGTACTCCGGCTACGAACTGTTCGAGAACGCGGCCGTGAAGCCGGGCAGCGAGGAGTACCTCGACTCGGAGAAGTACGAACTGCGCCCTCGCGACTTCGCCGGGGCGCTCGCCGAAGGCCGCTCGCTGGAGCCGTTCCTGACCCGGCTCAACGAGATTCGCAGACTGCATCCGGCGTTGTGCCAGATGCGCACCATTCGCTTCCATCATGTCGACAACGAGTCGCTGCTGGCTATGAGCAAGTTCGACCCGACCACCGGCGACACCGTGCTCGTCGTGGTGACGCTCAATCCGTTCGGCGCCGAGCAGGGCACGGTATGGCTGGACATGGGCGCACTGGGCATGGATCCCTACGACCGCTTCTGGGTCCGCGACGAGGTCAGCGGAGAGGAATACCAATGGGGACAGGCCAATTACGTGCGACTCGAGCCCGCCAAGGCGGTGGCGCACATCCTCAACATGCCGACGATCCCGCCCGACCAGCGGGCCGAACTGCTGCGCCGGGAATGACGGTCGCATGACGATCGAGGAGAACCTGGCACCCCACCCCGATGACCTGGCCCGCCTGGTTGCCGGGACGCATCACGACCCGCATTCGATCCTCGGCGCGCACGAATACGGGAATCAGACCGTCATCCGGGCCCTGCGCCCGCACGCCGAGACGGTGACTGCTCTTGTCGGCGGAGAGCGCCATCCGATGGAGCATGTCGGCTCCGGCTTGTTCGCCGTCGCGCTGCCCTTCGCCGACCTCGTCGACTACCGCCTGGAGGTCGGCTATCCGGGCACCACGCACGTCACCGCCGACGGCTACCGGTTTCTGCCCACCCTGGGCGAGGTGGACCTGCACCTGTTCAACGAGGGCCGCCACGAACGGCTGTGGGAGATCCTGGGCGCACACCCGCGGTCCTTCACCACCGCCGACGGCGTGGTCGACGGGGTGTCGTTCGCGGTGTGGGCGCCGAATGCCAAGGGCGTCAGCCTGATCGGTGAGTTCAACGGCTGGGACGGCACCGACGCCCCGATGCGGGTGCTCGGATCCTCCGGGGTCTGGGAACTGTTCTGGCCCGGCTTCCCGGCCGATGGCTTCTACAAGTTCCGGGTGCACGGCGTCGACGGGTCGGTGACCGACCGGGCCGATCCGATGGCGTTCGCCACCGAGGTGCCGCCGCACACCGCTTCCCGGGTGTTCTCATCGCGCTACTCCTGGGACGACGACGAGTGGATGGCGCGGCGGGCGGCCGGCAATCCGGTTTTCGAGCCGATGAGCACCTACGAGGTGCACCTGGGATCGTGGCGGCCCGGCCTGAGCTACGGCGAACTCGCCGAGCAGCTGACCGATTACGTTGTCGCACATGGCTTCACCCACGTGGAGTTGCTGCCGGTGGCCGAGCACCCGTTCGGCGGTTCGTGGGGGTATCAGGTCACCTCGTACTACGCGCCGACCTCGCGGTTCGGCTCCCCTGACGACTTTCGCTTCCTGGTCGACGCCCTGCACCGGGCCGGCATCGGGGTGATCGTGGACTGGGTCCCCGCGCACTTCCCCAAGGACTCCTGGGCACTGGGCCGCTTCGACGGGACCGCCCTCTACGAACACTCCGACCCGCGCCGCGGTGAGCAATTGGACTGGGGCACATACGTTTTCGACTTCGGCCGAGCCGAGGTCCGCAACTTCCTGGTGGCCAACGCGCTGTTCTGGCTGCAGGAGTTCCACGTCGATGGTCTGCGCGTCGACGCGGTTGCCTCGATGCTGTACCTGGACTACTCCCGGCCCGCGGGCGGCTGGAGCCCCAACGCCTACGGCGGCCGGGAGAACCTTGAGGCCGTGCAGTTCCTGCAGGAGATGAACGCCACCGTCCACAAACTGACGCCCGGCATCGTCACCATCGCCGAGGAGTCCACCTCCTGGCCGGGCGTCACCCGCCCGACAAACCTTGGCGGCCTTGGCTTCTCGATGAAGTGGAACATGGGCTGGATGCACGACACCCTGGACTACATCAGTCGCGATCCGATCTACCGCAGCTACCACCACCACGAGATGACCTTCTCGATGCTGTACGCGTTCAGCGAGAACTTCGTGTTGCCGATCAGCCACGACGAGGTGGTGCACGGCAAGGGCACGCTGTGGGGCCGGATGCCCGGCAACGACCATGTCAAGGCAGCCGGGCTGCGCAGCCTGCTGGCCTACCAGTGGGCGCATCCGGGTAAGAAGCTGCTGTTCATGGGCCAGGAGTTCGGTCAGCGCGCGGAGTGGTCCGAGGGCCGCGGGGTGGACTGGTTCCAACTCGACGAGAACGGTTTCTCCAACGGCATCCTGCGCTTCATGACCGACGTCAACGCCGTCTACCGCAGCCGTCCGGCGTTGTGGAGCCAGGACACCCGGCCGGAGGGCTACTCCTGGATCGACGCCAACGACTCGGCCAGCAATGTGCTGAGCTTCCTGCGCTGGGGATCCGATGGTTCGGTGCTGGCCTGCGTGTTCAACTTCGCCGGCAATGAGCACGGCAGCTACCGGCTGGGGCTTCCCTTCGCCGGGCAGTGGCGCGAAGTGCTCAACAGCGACGCAACCATCTAAAACGGGTCGGGGCTCGGGAACCTCGGCGCCGTCGAGGCCGTCGAACAGCCCTGGCACGGCCGCCCGGCCTCAGCGCAACTGGTGCTGCCACCGACCTCGGCAGTCTGGCTGGAACCGGCTTAGGCCGCAGGCCCCGCCGCGCCCCGCTGACCCGCCGCCCCCACCCCGCCCCGCCGACCCCACGCCGCCGAGCGTGAAGTTAGCGTCACAGTCGGCGTCGAGCGTGAAGTTAGCGTCACGCTCGGCTGTCAGTACAGGGCGTTGGCCAGATTGCGGCGCCCGGCGATCACGTCCGGATCGGCCGGGTCGAACAACTCGAACAACTCGATGAGCCGGGTCCGCACCTTGGTGCGGTCATCCCCGGTGGTCCGTTTGATCAGGCCGATCAGCCGGTCGAACGCACCCGAGATGTCCTGGCTGAGGATCTGCACGTCAGCGGCGCCGAACGCGGCCTCAATGTCGTCGGGATCGGCCTCGGCCCGCTCCAGGGTGTCCGCCGGCTGAATGCTGGCCCGCTCCAGGAAGGTGATCTGACGCAACGCGCCCTTGGCCTCGACGTGGTTCGGGTCCTTGTCCAGGATCGCCTGGAAAGCCGCGACGGCACCCGGGAAGTCGCCCGCGTCCACCAGATCCTGGGCCGCCAGCAGTGCCGGGTCCACGGCTTCTGGTTCGGCGGAATCGCCTGGGCCGCTGAGCTTTCCGGCCGTCGCGGCCAACAACGCGTCGATCCATCCGCGCAACTGCTCGGGGGGCTGCACGCCCTGGAAGCTGTCCAACGGCCGGCCGGCGGCCAGCGCGATCACCGCGGGCACGGCCTCGACGCCGAACATCTGCGCCACCCGGGACTCGACGTCGACGTTGATGGTGGCCAGCACCCACTTGCCGCCGTCGGCCGCGGCCATCCCGGCCAGCGCGTCGACCATGGCCATGCAGGCCTCGCTGCGGGGCGACCACAGCACCACGATCACCGGCACCTGAGTGGAGCGGACCAGCACCTCGGCTTCGAAGGTGGCCTCGGTGACCGCGACCGCGCCGGGGGTGGACCCGCCGCCGGGCTGCCGCGCGGGCTGCTTGAGGCCGGACAGGTCAACCGCTCCAGTCATCGCGGGGCTGACTCTTGGGCCCGGATTGCTTCTTGGGCGGGGTCGCGTCACGAATCCAAGTGTGTCACGCCCGCCGATATGACGAACATCACAGGAGCCGTGCGGCGTGCGCTACGGCACTCTCCAGCAAACTTCTGATAGCCGTCAGCGGCGCAGGATCAGGGCATCGCCCTGGCCGCCCGCGCCGCACAGCGCCGCCGCCGCATAGCCCGATCCGCGCCGGGCCAGTTCCAGCGCGGCGTGCAGGGTGATCCGGGCTCCGGACATCCCGATCGGGTGGCCCATCGCGATGGCGCCGCCGCTGCGGTTGACCTTGTCCGGGTCCACGCCGAGTTCGCGGGTCGACGCCAGTGCGACAGCCGCGAAGGCCTCGTTGATCTCGATGACGTCGAGCTGGTCGGCGGCGATGCCCTCCCGGCTCAGCGCCTTCTTGATGGCGTTGGCGGGCTGGGACTGCAGCGTCGAGTCGGGGCCGGCGACGTTGCCGTGGGCGCCGATCTCGCACAGCCACGTCAGGCCGAGTTCCTGCGCCTTGGCCTTGTTCATCACGACCACTGCGCAGCCGCCATCGGAGATCTGCGAGGCCGAACCGGCGGTGATCGTGCCGTCCTTGCGGAAGGCGGCCTTCAGAGCGGACAGCGACTCGGCGGTGGTGTTGGCGCGAATGCCCTCGTCCTCGGCGAACTCCAGGTCATCGCCCTTGCGCTGCGGAATTTTCACCGGCACCACCTCGTCGGTGAACACGCCGTCCTTCCACGCGGCCGCGGCCTTGCGGTGCGACGACGCGGCGAACTCGTCCTGCTCGAGGCGGGTGAACTTGTCGGCGTCGTTGCGCTGCTCGGTCAGAGCGCCCATCGGCTGGTCGGTGAACACGTCGTGCAGGCCGTCGTAGGCCATGTGGTCGCGCACGGTGACATCGCCGTACTTGTAGCCGGCTCGGCTGTCCATCAGCAGGTGCGGCGCCCGGGTCATCGACTCCTGGCCACCGGCGACGACGACGTCGAACTCACCGGCGCGGATCAGCTGATCGGCCAGTGCGATGGAGTCGATCCCGGACAGGCACATCTTGTTGATCGTCAGCGCGGGAACGTCCCAGCCGATCCCGGCGCCCACCGCGGACTGGCGGGCCGGCATCTGACCGGCGCCGGCGGTCAGCACCTGGCCCATGATCACGTACTCCACCAGCGAAGCCGGCACGCCGGACTTCTCCAGCGCACCGCGGATCGCGATGGCACCCAGGTCGGTGCCGGAGAAGTCCTTGAGCGAACCCATCAAGCGGCCGATCGGCGTTCGGGCTCCAGCAACGATTACCGACGTGGTCATTCCTGCCTCCAAAGGGGGTGGTCAGCGGCTGATCGGACGAACCGGCCCGACAAGATTTCTGCCTTCAGGTTACCGTTACGTTATGACCACTGAGCACCTGGATATGCGGCCCCTCCTGGCGAACTCGTTGGTGACGGCGGTCGATCATGTGGGTATCGCAGTCCCCGACCTGGACGCGGCGATCGCCTGGTACCACGACCACCTCGGGATGATCCTGGTGCACGAGGAGATCAACACCGACCAGCGCATCCGCGAAGCCATGCTGGCCATCCCGGGCGGCGGTGAGACCTGCGCCCAGCTGCAGCTGATGGCTCCGCTGGACGACGAGTCGACGATCGCGAAGTTCATCGAGAAGAAGGGTCCGGGCATCCAGCAGATCGCCTACCGGGTCAGCGATCTCGACGCGGTCTCGGACAAGCTCCGCGAGCAGGGCGTCCGACTGGTCTATGAGGCGGCCCGTCGCGGCACCGCCCACTCCCGGATCAACTTCATCCACCCCAAGGACGCCGGCGGTGTCCTGATCGAGCTCGTCGAGCACGCCTGACCTGTAGTCGGTCAGGGCTGGTTTTCAGGGCCGCCGGCGGCTCGGGCGCCGCGTTTCACGGTTCGCCCAGCACGTCGTGTGCCAATGCCTTCGGTCCTCGCCGTCGGCGTATTCGCTTCGCCAGACCACCAGATGCCCGGCGCCGGAACGGATTTCGTGATCGCATCCCGGACAACGGTAGGTCTTGGGCGACCTGGCTCCCGGGATCGGCACCACCTCGTACTCGTAGCCGTCGGCGCCGGTCTCGATCCGTCGCATCAGAACAGCCGGAACTCGTCGCTGTCCATACCGCGCATCACGTCGTAGTCCAATGTCAGACAGCGGATCCCGCGGTCCTCGGCCAGCGTGCGGGCCTGTGGCTTGATCTGCTGGGCGGCGAACACCCCGGCGACCGGAGCCAGCAGCGGATCGCGGTTCATCAATTCCAGATAGCGGGTCAGCTGCTCGACGCCGTCGATGTCACCGCGACGCTTGATCTCCACGGCCACCGAACGCCCGTAGGCGTCGCGGCACAGGATGTCCACCGGTCCGATGGCCGTCATGTACTCCCGGCGGACCAGCGTGTAGCCCTCGCCGAGCAGTTCGATGTGTTCGGCCAGCAGCTTCTGCAGATGCGCCTCCACGCCGTCCTTGACCAGGCCCGGGTCAGTGCCCAGCTCGTGGCTGGAGTCGTGCTCGACCTCCTCGAGGGTGATGCGCAACTGCTCGCCGGCCTTGTTCTCCACCACCCACACGCCGGGTTCCTCGGTCAGCCAGCAGGGCGGGCTCATCCAGTTCAGCGGCTTGTACGCCCGGTCGTCGGCGTGCACGCTGACCGACCCGTCGGCCTTGATCAGCAGAAGCCGACGGGCCGAGGGCAGGTGGGCGGTAAGCCGGCCGAGATAGTCCACGGTGCACTGGGCGATCACGAGTCGCACCGGTTCAGCTTAGGGTGCGCCGAACCCGAACTAGGCTGACGCCACCATGAGTTCAGGACCGAGCGTGGCGCAGCGGCTGGGCCGCGTTCTGGAAAAGGTGACCCGGCAGAGCAGTCGGCTGGCCCGGACGCCGGCCTACGGATCACTGTTGCTCGGCAAGGCCACCGAGAGCCCTGGCCGCCGGCACGTCCGGATTCAGGTCATCCTCGTCGGGTTCATCCTGTCGGTGAACCTGGTCGGCATCGCGCTGGCCTACGTGCTCAACGCGGTGGCCTTCCCGGAGCCCGACGTGTTCACCGACGTGCCGCGCTGGATTCCCTTCGTGGTGGCGCCCACCTACATCGGTATCGCGGTGGTGCTCGGCACCTGGTGGATCCACGGCCGGACGGTCAAAGATCTGCGCTGGGCGATCGAGGGCGGCCCGCCGACCCAGGACGACTTGCGTAACACGCTGCTCACACCGTGGCGAATCGCGTTGTCGCACTTGGTGTTATGGGGCGGTGGGGCAGTTCTGTTGACCGTACTCTACGGACTCTACGACCCGCTGTTCATCCCACGGCTGTCGCTGACCCTGATCTTCTGCGGACTGGTGGTGGCCACCACGAGCTATCTGGCGGCCGAGTTCGCGTTGCGGCCGGTGGCTGCGCAGGCGCTCGCCGCCGGGCAGCCCCCGCGCCGGCTCGCCCCCGGGATCATGGGCCGGACCGTGGTGGTGTGGCTGCTGAGTTCCGGGGTGCCGATGATGGGGATCGGCCTCGCTGCGATGTTCTCACTGATCCTGGGAAACCTGACCAAGACCCAACTGGAAGTCGCCATCCTGATCAGCTCCATCATGAGTGTGCTGGTCGGTTTCCTGTTGATGTGGATCCTGGCCTGGCTCACCTCCACCCCGGTGCGATCGGTGCGGGCCGCCCTCAAGCGCGTCGAGGAGGGTGACCTGGACGCCAGCGTGGTGGTGTTCGACGGCACCGAACTCGGCGAACTCCAACGGGGGTTCAACTCGATGGTGGCAGGCCTGCGCGAGCGCGAACAGGTCCGTGACCTGTTCGGCCGGCACGTCGGGCGCGAGGTCGCCGCCAAGGCAGAGATGCAGCTGCCGGAACTCGGCGGCGAGGAACGGCACGTCGCGGTGATGTTCATCGACGTGGTCGGCTCCACCAAACTGGTCACCAGCCGCCCGCCGATGGAAGTCGTCGACCTGCTCAACCGGTTCTTCACGGTGATCGTCGAGGAGGTCGACCGTCATCGCGGGCTGGTCAACAAGTTCGAGGGTGACGCCACGCTGGCGATCTTCGGCGCCCCGGTGGCCCTGGAGAATCCCGAGGACGAGGCACTGGCCGCGGCCCGGACGATCTGCCGCCGGCTGGAACGCGAGGTGCCGGAGTGCCCGGCCCGGATCGGGGTGGCGGCCGGACAGGTGGTGGCCGGCAACGTCGGCGCCAAGGAGCGGTTCGAGTACACGGTGATCGGCGAACCGGTCAACGAGGCGGCCCGGCTCAGCGAGCTGGCACGTTCGGAACCCAAGCGGGTGCTGGCCTCGGAAGCAACCGTCGACGCCGCCTCCGAACGCGAGCAGCGGTTCTGGCGCCCCCGCCGGCCGGTGCGGCTACGGGGTTACGACGAGCGTGTCGCCGTCGCCACCCTCATCGGCGGTCAGTGACTCCGGAACCGTTGACGCGCAACCATTCCTGAGCAGCGGCCAGCGCGTCCTCGATGGTGGAGAACACGACGTCGTCGTAACCGCGGTCGGGCAGGATGACGGCCGAATCCGGGTCGACCAGGAAGCCCTGCTTGCCGGCCGCCCGCAGGGTGGTGCTCATGCTGGCGAGCAGTGCCCGGGCCGGATCGTTGATGGTGTCGACGCGGGTGACGTCGAGGATCGCGACGGAGACCTCGTCGGAATCCCGGTCGATGGTGCGCAACACCTTCTCCGCGCCGGCGAACATCAGATCGCCGTGCATCTCGTAGACCCGCACCCCGTCGGCCGCTTGGTAAACGGCGCGCATGGTGGCCCGGGATTCCCGGCTGACGTTGAGGAAGTGCAATCCGAGTCGCTCGGAGAGCGCGCGGCACACCAGCACCCCACGGACACTGTTGCCCCGGCCGTCGAGCAACGGTGAGTACACCCCGATGCCGAGCTGGCCGGGCAGCACGGCGAGGATCCCGCCGCCGACGCCACTCTTGGCGGGCATCCCGACCGCACTGACCCAGTCCCCGGCGCCGTTGTACATGCCGCAGGTCACCATCACGCTGAGCGTGCGCTGGACCACCTTGGCGTCCATCACCCGCCGGCCGGTCTGCGGGTTCGCCCCGCCGCCGGCCAGGGTGGCCGCCATCCGGGCCAGATCCACGCTGTCGACCCGCAGCGAGCACTGCCGGAAGTAGACGTCGAGCACTTCGTCGGGGTCGTCGTCGAGCACGCCGAAGCTGGTCAGCATGTAGGCGATCGCCCGGTTGCGGTTGCCGGTGGCCTTCTCCGAGCGGTACACCTGTTCGTCGAGTTCCAGCGGGCGCCCGGCGCAGGCGGAGTAGAAGTCCCGGATCCTGGCGAAGCGCTCGTCGGGGTTCGCCCCCGGGACCAGTGAGACCGCCGCGATGGCGCCGGCGTTGATCATCGCGTTCTTCGGTGTCTTGGTCTTCTCGTCGACGCTGATCTCGTTGAAGGCATCACCGGAGGGCTCGACCCCGATCTTTGCGTCGACAGCCTCCTGCCCTACCGACTCCAGCGCGAGCGCGTAGGTGAACGGCTTGGAGATCGACTGGATGGTGAACTCCGCATGGGCGTCCCCGGAGGCGTAGAGGTAGCCGTCCGATGCGGACAGGGTCAGACCGAACCTGCCCGGATCAACGTCGGTGAGCTCAGGGATGTAGTCGGCCAGCGCCCCGTCGGGGACGCCCGCGTACTCGGCGACGATGTCGTCGAGATAGCGCTGAACCAGTTCGGCCATGGTCGGATCGTACTGCTGGCATATCCTGTTCAGCCGTGCCAAGGTCGAAGAATGCCACTGCACTATCGCACCGTTGAGAGTCCGGTCGGGCCGCTCACGCTGGCCGGCGAGGGGTCGACTCTGATGCATCTCAGGATGACCGAGCAGACCCACGAGCCGGACCGTTCCGGCTGGGCACCCGCCGGTCCTGACGCCTTCTCCGACGTGATCGAGCAGTTGAATGCGTACTTCGCCGGATCGCTGACCGAATTCGACGTGGAGCTGGATCTGGTCGGCACCGAGTTCCAGCGCCGGGTGTGGGCGGCGCTGCAGACCATTCCCTACGGCGAGACCCGGTCCTACGGTGAGATCGCCGAGCAGATCGGTTCGCCGGGGGCGTCCCGGGCGGTGGGATTGGCGAATGGCAGAAATCCGATCGCCATCATCGTCCCGTGCCACCGGGTGATCGGCGCCGCCGGGTCGATGACCGGTTATGGCGGCGGAATTGATCGCAAGAAAATGCTCATCGCATTAGAGAGAATGCAGGAGACGGCGGAGCCGACTTTATTCGCCTGAATTCGACTTTGAATTAAAAAGCGGAACGCCCCCCGATTTCTCGGGGGGCGTTCCTTAAATGGTGTTCGGCGGTGTCCTACTTTTCCACCCTTTTGGGTAGTATCATCGGCGCTGGT
>NZ_JAFMJZ010000145.1 GCF_017853185.1 Mycolicibacterium sp. | reverse complement strand
GTCCGCCCGTGCCGATCGCGCTGTCCGATGTCTTGCGCATCAGCCGTAAGGAGGCCCGACGCCGGATTCGCGACGCCGAACAACTGGCCCCGCGGATCACCATCACCGGCCAGCCGGTGCCTCCGGTGCTGCCGGCCACCGCAACCGCATGGGAAGCCGGAGCACTTGATATCGAGCACCTGCGGGTGATCCAGAGCTTCATCCGCGACCTTCCTGCCGATATCCCGGCGCCAGAGGTGGAGGCCGCCGAGGCGTTCCTGGCGGAGAAGGCGGGCGAACTGCGACCCGACCAGTTGGAGAAACTGGCCGCCCGGCTGGCGATCACGTTGAACCCGGACGGGAAGTTCTCCGACGAGGACCGTGCCCGTAAGCGTGGGTTCGTCTGGTGCGGGCAGCGCAGCGATGGCATGAGCATCGGGCGGCTGTTCGCCAATCCCGAACTGCGGGCGACGATCGACGCCCTGTTCTCCAAGTTCGCAGCGCCGGGCATGTGCGATCCGGCCGACCAGACTCCGGTGGTCAACGGGGAGCCATCCGAGGACAGCGCCGCTCGCGACACCCGCAGTCACGCCCAGCGCCAGCACGACGCACTGTCCGCGCTGTTGCGCAGCCAACTCGGCGACCCGAAACTGGGTCAGCACAATGGATTACCGGTGACGGTCATTGCCTCCACCACCGTCGAGCAGTTGTGCTCCGGCGCCGGGCATGCCGTGACCGCCGGCGGGACGCTGCTGCCGATGTCGGATCTGATCCGGATGGCATCGCACGCCTGGCATTACCTGTGCGTGTTCGACTCACACTCCCCCAGACCGCTTTACCTCGGGCGTAGTAAGCGCATCGCTTCGCCCGATCAGCGAATCGTGTTGCACGGCCTGCAGCGCGGCTGTTCCGCGCCAGGGTGTGACATGCCCGGCTATCTCGTCGAGGTGCACCACGACAACGACTGGGCGCGCGGCGGCCGCACCGATATCACCGAGCTCACGTTCGGGTGCGCGCAGCACCACAAACTCCTCACCACCGGCGGATGGAAGACCCGAAAGCGCAAGGACGGCATGACCGAATGGCTGCCACCGCCCGACCTGCCGTTCAGCGGCGGCACGAACGACTTCCACCACCCGGAACGACTGCTCCCCTAAACGGGCGCGGCCCCGCGCAGGTGCTCGAAGATCAGCGAGGTCTGGGTGCCGGCCACGTCGGCGTCGGCGTTGAGGTTGTCCACCACGAACGACCGCAAGTCGTCGGTGTCCCGTGCCGCCACGTGGATGATGAAGTCGTCCGCGCCGGCCAGGAAGTACACGTCGATCACCTGGGGCCGTCGGCGGATCTGTTGGACGAAGGTGCGGATCTTCCCGCGCGCCCCGGCCTGCAGGCTGACCGAGATCATCGCCTGCAACGGCAGTCCGATCGCGGCGGGGTCGATGTCGGCGTGAAAGCCACGGATGACGCCGATGTCCTGCAGTCGCCGGACCCGGCCGTGGCAGGTCGACGGAGCGATGCCGACCGCCTCGGCGAGTGCACTGTTGGGCATCCGGGCATCGGCGTTGAGCAGGGCGAGAATCCGGCGGTCGACGTCATCGAGGTCCGCGGGCCGAATATCCTTCGGTTTCACCGGGACTGGATCGGCTTTCATCGACTTTCGTTCGGCCATTGCCACACTTTAGTGAATCTTTGTCGGCCTCGTTGCCTCTGATCCGAAACTTCTTCACAATCAGTGGCAAGAAATCCGCCTAACTAGGAGCCCCAGTGCGCGTCGGCGTCCCCACCGAGATCAAGAACAACGAGTACCGCGTGGCCATCACCCCGGCCGGAGTCGCCGAACTGGTGCACCGTGGCCATGAGGTGCTGATCCAGAAGGGCGCCGGCGAGGGATCGGCCATCCACGACCCCGACTTCACCGCCGCCGGGGCGACGATCGTCGACACCGCCGACCAGGTGTGGGCCGAGGCCGACCTGCTGCTCAAGGTCAAGGAACCGATCGAGCCCGAGTACGCCAAGATGCGCAAGGGACAGGTGCTGTTCACCTATCTGCACCTGGCCGCCTCGAAGCCCTGCACCGACGCGCTGCTGGCCTCGGGCACCACGTCGATCGCCTACGAGACCGTGCAGACCGCTGATGGCGCGCTGCCTCTGCTGGCCCCGATGAGCGAGGTCGCCGGCCGGCTCTCCGCCCACGTAGGCGCCTATCACCTGATGCGCACCCAGGGTGGTCGCGGCGTGCTGATGGGCGGCGTCCCCGGTGTCGCCCCGGCAGTGGTGGTGGTCATCGGCGGCGGCATGGCCGGCGATAACGCCGCGGCTGTCGCCTGGGGCATGGGCGCCCACGTCACCGTGTTCGACCTGAACATCAACACGTTGCGCAAGATCGACGCCGAGTACGGCGGCGCCATCGAGACCCGCTACTCCTCGCGGCTGGATCTGGAGAACGCGGTCAAGCAGGCCGACCTGGTCATCGGTGCGGTCCTCGTCCCCGGCGCCAAGGCGCCCAAGCTGGTCACGAATGCCACGGTGGCGCAGATGAAGCCGGGCGCGGTACTCGTCGACATCGCGATCGACCAGGGCGGCTGCTTCGAGGACTCCCGTCCCACCACGCACGACGACCCGACATTCAAGGTCCATGACTCGGTCTTCTACTGCGTGGCCAACATGCCCGGCGCGGTCCCGCGCACTTCCACCTACGCGCTGACCAACGCGACCATGCCGTACGTGCTCAAGCTGGCCGACAAGGGCTGGCAGGGCGCCTGCTTCGGCGATCCGGCACTGGCCAAGGGACTGTCCACGCACGAGGGCAAGCTGCTCAACGCCGAGGTCGCCAAGGACCTCGACCTGCACTACACCGACCCGGCCGGCCTGCTGGCCTGATTCCGGCCGCTCAATGCGGCCACGATCTGCGCGGCCGGCCCGGCTGAGATGTCGCGCCACGCGGTGCCGGCCCACAGGCTGGTCGACTCGGCGTCGCCGGCCGCCACCGCCGCCGCCCGGATCGGTCCGGTGATCTGGTGCAGTTGCGGATAGCCCAGCGGTGCCACCGCGTCGTAGCGGGCGGTGAAGTCGTTGGCCAGGCTCCGGGCGTAACGGCCGGAGAAGCAGTTGGTGACGATCGTGTCGGTGAACCGCGGATCGCGCAGGGCGCTCCGGTGCGCGGCGTTGGTTCCGGCCTCATCGCTCAGCAGCAGTGCGGTGCCGACCTGAGCCGCCACCGCTCCGGCGCCCAGCACCCGGCGGACCGCCTCACGGTCACCGATGGCACCGGCGGCGATCACCGGAACACCCAGACCGACTGTCTCCCTTAGCAACTCGTTCAAGGGAACCTCCGGCGGCCTGCGGTCGGCGGAGAACACGCTGCGGTGCCCGCCCGCCTCGGGGCCCTGGGCGACCACCGCACCGGCACCCGCCGCGATCGCGATCCGGGCCTCGTCACGACTGGTCACCGTCACGACGGTCAACACCCCGCGGCCGCGCAACCGGTCGATCTCCTCGGGAGCAGGGCAGCCGAAAGTGAATGAGGCCACCTCTGGTGCGGCCTCGGCCACCACGTCGAGTTTGGCCGCCCAGCCGTCGTCGTCGGGCTGTGGCCGTCCGGGCTCGAGGCCGTAGCGCCGGGCCAGCGGCATCAGCAGTTCGCGATACGCCTCGATCTCAGCATCGGAGGCGACACAGGGTTGCGGCACAAAGAGATTCACCCCGATCGGGCCCGCTGTCAGCGACCGCGTCGCGGCGATCGAGGCGGCGAATCGCTCGGCGGTGAGGTATCCGGCGGGAAGGACGCCCATTCCCCCGGCCTCGGCCACCGCGGCCACCAGGGCGGGCGTGCTCGGACCACCGGCCATCGGGGCTCCGATGATGGGAACCGCGAGATCGGCCAGGCTGAACACGGGTCAGCCCACAAGTCCCCGAAGCGACTGCGGCAGTGCGCGCTTGGACCGGTACGGCCCGAGTACCGCGGCGCCGAAGGTCCCCCGCAGCGCCTTGCGGGCCACCGCGTTGACCTCGTCGAGGGTGACGTCCTCGATGTGACGGAGGGTCTCGGAGATGCTGCGGTACTCCCCGTAGTTCAGTTCGCTGCGGCCGATCCGGTTCATTCTCGACGCCGAATCCTCAAGTCCGAGAACCAGTCCGCCGCGCAACGATCCCTTGGCGATGCGACACTCGTCGGCGGTGATGCCGTCCCGAGCGACGGTCTCGAGGATGTCGCGGGTCAGTCCGACCACCTCGTCGAAACGCTCCGGCAGGCATCCGGCGTAGACCGAGAACGCCCCGCTGTCGGAGAAGGCGTCGATCGCCGAGTACACCGAGTAGGCCAGCCCCCGGGTCTCCCGGATCTGCTGGAACAGTCGCGAACTCAGGCCGCCGCCGAGAGCCATGTTGAGCACCGACAGCGCCCACCGGTGCGGCCAGTGCCGGCCGGGGATGCGCACGCCGAGGCTCAGGTGAGTCTGCTCGGAATCGCGGTTGACCAGGATCAGCCCGGGCTGACCGGCCGGACGGCCGGCGCCCTTGCGGGGCGGTTGCGGGTGATGGCCCTTCACCAGACGCCCACGGAAATACTCGCGCGCCAGGGCCACGACGTGGTCGTGGTCGATGTTTCCGGCCACCGCCAGCACCATCCGCTCCGGCGTGTATCGGCGGACGTGGAAGGAGCGCAACTGATTTCGCGTCATCCCTGAGACAGATTCGACGCTGCCGATCACCGGCCGGCCGACCGGATGGTCGCCGAACATCGCCGAGAGGAACAGGTCCCCGAGGGTGTCTTCCGGATCGTCGTCGCGCATCGCGATCTCCTCGAGCACGACATCGCGTTCGAGTTCCACATCGTGGGGCGCACAGACGCCGTTGAGGACGACGTCGGCCACCAGGTCGACCGCCATCTCCAGATCCTCGTCGAGCACATGCGCGTAGTAGCAGGTGTGCTCGCGGGAGGTGAAGGCGTTCAACTCCCCGCCGACGGCGTCCACCGCCTGGGCGATCTCCACCGAGGTGCGGGTGGGAGTCGACTTGAACAGCAGGTGTTCCAGGAAGTGCGCGGCACCGGCGACGGTCGGGCCCTCGTCGCGGGAACCGACGTTGACCCAGACCCCGACCGATGCCGAACGCACCGACGGGACGTGCTCGGTGATGACCCGCAGCCCGCCCGGAAGGACGGTACGGCGCACCGCAACCGGCGCTCCCTTATCGGAGCGCCGGCCGCGGCGTAATTCGCCTGAACTAGCTGCTGGCGGTCGCGGCATCAGCCGGCGCGGCCTCCCCGGCACCATCCTCGTCGACGGGCACCAGCGAGATCTTGCCGCGGTTGTCGATATCGGCGATCTCCACCCGGATCTTGTCGCCGATCTTGACGACGTCCTCGACCTTGGCGACCCGCTTGCCCTTGCCCAGCTTCGAGATGTGCACCAGGCCGTCGCGGCCGGGCAGCAGCGAGACGAAGGCACCGAAGTCGGTGGTCTTGACGACGGTTCCGAGGAACCGCTCCCCGACCTTGGGCAGCTGCGGGTTGGCGAT
Source organism: Mycolicibacterium sp. (assembly GCF_017853185.1). GTDB lineage: Bacteria > Actinomycetota > Actinomycetes > Mycobacteriales > Mycobacteriaceae > Mycobacterium. Next base: position 2,580 of record NZ_JAFMJZ010000145.1, on the reverse strand, counting down.
CGCGTTGATCATGTCGATCGCCGCCTGCGCGGACGGGCCGTCGGTGGCGCCGACGAACACCGTGCCGTCGTCCTCGATGGAGATCGAGGCGCCGGTCTGCTCGGTGATCGAGTTGATCATCTTGCCCTTGGGCCCGATGACCTCGCCGATCTTGTCGACCGGGATCTTGATGGCCGTGACGCGCGGGGCGTACGGGCTCATCTCGTCGGGCTCGTCGATGGCCTCGGCCATCACCTCGAGGATCGCCAGACGGGCATCCTTGGCCTGCGACAGCGCACCGGCCAGCACCTGGGAGGGGATGCCGTCGAGCTTGGTGTCCAACTGCAGGGCGGTGACGAACGCCTTGGTGCCGGCGACCTTGAAGTCCATGTCGCCGAACGCGTCCTCGGCGCCGAGGATGTCGGTCAGGGCGACGTAACGGGTCTCACCGTTGACCTCGTCGGAGACCAGGCCCATCGCGATGCCGGCCACCGGTGCCTTCAGCGGCACACCGGCGTTCAGCAGCGACAGGGTCGAGGCGCACACCGAACCCATCGAGGTGGAACCGTTGGAGCTCAACGCTTCCGACACCTGACGGATGGCGTAGGGGAACTCCTCGACGCTCGGCAGCACCGGCATCAGCGCCCGCTCGGCGAGCGCGCCGTGGCCGATCTCGCGGCGCTTGGGCGAGCCCACCCGGCCGGTCTCACCGGTCGAGTACGGCGGGAAGTTGTAGTGGTGCATGTAGCGCTTGGACTTCTCCGGCCCCAGCGAGTCGATCTGCTGGGCCATCTTGACCATGTCCAGGGTGGTGACGCCCATGATCTGGGTCTCGCCACGCTGGAACAGCGCGCTGCCGTGCGCCCGCGGGATCACGGCCACCTCGGCGCTCAGGGCGCGGATGTCGGTGATGCCGCGACCGTCGATGCGGAAGTGGTCGGTCAGGATGCGCTGGCGGACCAGCTTCTTGGTCAGCGAGCGGTAGGCCGCGCCGATCTCCTTCTCGCGACCCGCGAACGCCTCGATGAGCTTGCCGAGGACCTCGGCCTTGATCTCGTCGGTGCGGTCGTTGCGCTCGTTCTTGCCCGCGATGGTCAGCGCCTTGGACAGGTCCTCGGTCGCCGCGTCGGCGACGGCCTTGTAGACGTCGTCCTGGTACTCCGGGAACAACGGGTAGTCGGCGACCGGCTTGGCGGCCTTCTCGGCCAGCTCACGCTGGGCGTCGCACAGCGCCGCGATGAACGGCTTGGCGGCCTCCAGGCCCTCGGCCACGACGGCCTCGGTGGGAGCGGTCGCGCCACCGGCGATCAGCTCGATGACCTTGTCGGTCGCCTCGGCCTCGACCATCATGATGGCGACGTCATCGCCCGCCTTGCGGCCGGCGACGACCATGTCGAAGACGGCATCCTCGAGCTGCTCGACGGTCGGGAAGGCAACCCACTGGCTCCCAGAATTAGGGCCTGCGATGAGGGCGACGCGCACGCCGCCGACCGGGCCGGAGAACGGCAGGCCGGCGATCTGGGTGGAGGCCGACGCGGCGTTGATCGCCAGCACGTCGTACAGGTCCTGGGGGTCCAGGCTCAGCACGGTGACGACGACCTGGATCTCGTTGCGCAGGCCCGAGACGAACGTCGGACGCAGCGGACGGTCGATCAGGCGGCAGGTCAGGATGGCGTCGGTGGACGGCCGTCCCTCACGGCGGAAGAACGAGCCGGGGATACGGCCCGCGGCGTACATCCGCTCCTCGACGTCGATGGTCAGGGGGAAGAAGTCGAAATGTTCCTTGGGAGCCTTGCTGGCGGTGGTCGCCGACAGCAGCATGGTCTCGTCGTCGAGGTAGGCGACCACGGCGCCGGCGGCCTGCTGGGCCAGCCGGCCGGTCTCGAACCGGATGGTGCGGGTGCCGAAGCTCCCGTTGTCGATGGTGGCGGTGGCTTCGAAGACACCTTCGTCGATTTCAGCGACAGACATGTAGTCCGTACAGCCTTTCTGGATTCACTGGTTTAGCGCTACCCACAGTGGTTCGAGAATCTCAGCTGACGATTGGCTCGGCCGTCGATCGAAGCTGCCGGGTGGAAGTCCTCCCGGCAGCCACTACCGATGACCGCCCGATCGGGACGAGTTCTCGCTGGGGAGACGCAGGTCACAGGCCGCGGCGCGGCTCGTAACGGGATCAATCTTACACGGAGCCGGCCAGGAAAACCCCCGTCGGCCCCGGCCGCGATCAGCGGCGCAGGCCGAGCCGCTCGATCAGCGAGCGGTAGCGGGCGACGTCGACCTGGGCGACGTACTTGAGCAGACGGCGACGGCGGCCGACCAGCAGCAGCAGGCCACGACGCGAGTGGTGGTCATGCTTGTGGGTCTTGAGGTGCTCGGTCAGGTCCGAGATGCGCTTGGTCAGCATCGCGACCTGGGCCTCCGGCGAACCGGTGTCGGTGTCGTGCAGGCCGTACTGGCCCAGGATTTCCTTCTTCTGCTCGGCGGTCAGCGCCATGCGAAATTCAACTCCATCAATTCGGTACCGCGTGGAAAGACGTGTCAGGCGCGGCCGCCGCGGACTACAGCGCGCGCCGGGGCCGAACCTTACCGGTTCAGGACTGC
>NZ_JAFMJZ010000144.1 GCF_017853185.1 Mycolicibacterium sp. | reverse complement strand
CGATCGAGCGCACCGGAGCCGTGCTGGTGGCCTGGGACGCCGAACAACTCGAGGTGCTGCCGGCGTTGAGGGACAAGGCCGAAGCCAACGGCTACCAGGCCTGCGAACTCATCGACGCCGCAACCGTTTACACGATGCTGCCGCACCTCGGTCCGGGGGCGCTCGGCGGCATGACGGTGCCCGACGAGTCGATCATCTGCACCTGGACGGTCAACCTGGCGCTGGCCACCGACGCGGTCAACCGCGGCGCGACCCTGCTGACCGGACGCCGGGTGCAGGGGGTGCAGACCGGCCCCGAGGCCACCACGCTGCGCACCGACGCCGGCCCGGTGACGGCGCGATGGGTGGTCAACGCCGCCGGACTGGGCGCCGACCTCGTCGACGGCCTGTTCGGTCACAGCCGGTTCACCGTCACCCCGCGTCGCGGCGAACTGATCGTCTACGACAAGCTGGCCCGGCGCCTGGTGGACAAGATCGTGCTGCCGGTTCCCACCGCGGTCGGCAAGGGAGTTCTGGTCAGCCCCACAATCTACGGCAACGTCATGCTGGGCCCCACCGCCGAGGATCTGGACGATCGGACCGCCACCGGCACAACGCAATCCGGCTTCGACTTCCTGCTCGACAAGGGCCGCACCCTGATGCCGCAACTGCTCGACGAGGAGATCACCGCCACCTACGCCGGCCTGCGGGCGTCCATCGACCACGGCGACTACCTGATCGAGGCCGATCCGGCGCAGCGCTATCTGCTGGTCGGCGGAATCCGCTCCACCGGACTGACCGCGGGGATGGCCATCGCCGAACACGTTCGGGGACAACTCGAGTCGGCCGGGTGTGCCATGACGGCCCGCTCCGATCTGCCCGACCCGCCGCGGATGCCCAACCTGGGCGAGGCGTTCCCGCGGCCGTACGAAGAGGGCGGCCGCATCGTGTGCTTCTGCGAACGGGTCACCGAAGGGGAGATTCGCGACGCCTGCGGATCGACCATCCCGCCCGCGGCACTGGACGGCCTGCGCCGGCGCACCCGGGTGATGAACGGCCGATGCCAGGGCTTCTACTGCGGGGCCGAGGTGCAGGAGCTCTTCGACAGGAGACCGCGATGAGCGCCGTCGACGTCGCGATCGTCGGCGCCGGGCCGGCCGGCCTGGCCGCCGCCACCAAACTGTCCCGGGAGACGACCCTGAACGTGGTTGTGCTGGAACGGGAATCCGAGGCCGGTGGCACCCCCCGGCACTGCGACCATCCCGGCTACGGCATCCGCGACTTCAGGACCTTCATCAGCGGGCCCGCCTACGCCCGGCGGCTGACCGCGGACGCGGTGGCCGCAGGAGTGGATATCCGAACCGACACCATGGTCACCGGCTGGGCCGGGGACACCACCCTGGAGGTCACCTCACCGCAGGGCCGCGAACGACTCGAGGCCCGTGCCGTCATCCTGGCCACCGGCGCCCGGGAACGGCCACGGTCGGCCCGGCTGATCCCCGGGGACCGCGGGGAAGGGGTCTACACCACCGGCCATCTGCAGAACATCGTCCACCTCAAGGGCGGCAAGGTCGGCACGCGCGCGGTGGTCATCGGCGCGGAACTGGTCAGTTACTCGGCGGTGCTCACCCTCAAGAAGGCCGGTTGCGCCACGGTGTTGATGACCACCCGGCACGCCACCGCGGAGTCATACGGAATCTTCAACCTCTTCGCCCGTACCCCACTGCTGGGCGTGCGGATCGCCACCCGGACCAGGCTGTGCCGCATCATCGGCAAGCCCCGCGTCACCGGCGTCGAACTCGAGCACCTCGACACCGGCAAGCGCGAGATCGTCGAGTGCGACACCGTCGTGCTCACCGGCGACTGGATCCCGGACCATGAACTGGCCCGGGCCGCCGGACTCGACATCGACCCGGCCACGCTTGGGCCGCTCGTCGACACCGCCCTGCGCACCAGCCGGGCCGGTGTATTCGCTGTCGGCAACCTGAATCACCCGGTCGACACCGCCGACGTCGCCGCCCTGGAAGGACGGCACGTCGCCGGACAGGTCGCCGCCTATCTGGGCGGCAAAAGGCCTGCGGCGCAGGGTGTCCGGTTGGAGGTCGACCCGCCGCTGCGTTGGATCGCGCCGGGCATCATCCGGCCCGGCGACCCGAATCCGGCTCGCAACCGCTTGCTGGTGTGGACCGATGAACTGGTGCGGCGACCGGAAGTGGCGGTCATCCAGGACGGCCGGCTCATCGCCCGCGACCGGGTGCGCTGGCCGGCCTCGCCCGGCCGGATCTTCCGGGTTCCCGCCTCGGTCCTGGCCGGCGTCGATCTCGACGGCGGCCCGGTGACCCTGCGGTTGCAACCGGAGTGAATCAGGCCGCCTGCACCAGCCGGGTCGCCTCGGTTTTGACCGCGGGCTTGTTCGGCAGGGCAAGCCGGATGATCTTCTTCCACGCCGAGGCGACCTGCCTCGGCAGCGATCCGGTGGTGTAGGTCAGGCCGTACCGCTCGAAGATCGCCTGAACCTGGGGCGCGATCTCCTGGTAGCGGTTGCTCGGCAGGTCCGGGAAAAGGTGGTGCTCGATCTGGTACGACAGGTTGCCGGTCATGAAATGCATTGCGGCGCTGCCGGAGATGTTGGCCGAGCCGAGCATCTGACGCAGATACCACTGGCCGCGGGTCTCGCCGTCGATGGAGGTCTTCTCGAAGGTCTGCACGCCCTCGGGGAAGTGCCCGCACATGATCACCGAGTGGGTCCACAGATTGCGGACCAGGTTCGCCGTCAGGTTGGCCGTCAGGGTGGTGAGCGCAGACGGCCCGGACAGCAGCGGATGCAACACGTAATCGCGGGTCGCGTGGCGACGGATCTTGCTGAGCACCTTGCGGCCGCGATCGAGGAAGTCGTCCTTGTCGACGCGGCCCTTGAGGAACTTGCCGATCTCGAGGTCGTAGAAGGCGATCCCGTACTGGAAGATGCAGGCGTTGATCGCGTTCGACAGCGGCTGCACCAGATACATCGGCTTCCAGGGCTGGTTCTCGTCGACCCGCATGATGCCGTAGCCCAGGTCGTTGTCCTTGCCGCGGACGTTGGTGTAGGTGTGGTGCAGTTCGTTGTGGGAATGCTTCCAGCCGTCCGAGGGCGAGACGTTGTCCCACTCCCAGCTGGTGGAATGGATTGTGGGATCGCGCATCCAGTCCCACTGGCCGTGCATGACGTTGTGGCCGATCTCCATGTTCTCGATGATCTTGGAGACCGACAGCCCGATGGTTCCGACCAGCCAGGCCGGCGGGAACAGCGAGAACAACAGGATTGCGCGGCTGCTGATCTCGAGGCGGCGCTGACTGGTGATCACGGTGCGGATGTAGGCGGCGTCGCGTTCACCGCGGTCGGCCAGCACCTGGTTGCGGATGGCGTCGAGTTCGGCGCCGATGTCCTCGATGTCCTGGGCGCTGAGATGGCTTGCGGGATTGGGTGAGTTCATATCTGTCTCCTAAAGGTCGATATCGCAGTCGCCTGCGGCGGCTGAGATGCAGGTCTGGACGACGACGCCGTCGCCCGCGGTGGTCAGTGCGCCGTTGCGAAGGTCACGGACGGCGCCGCGGCGCAACGGCGCCACGCAGCCGAAGCAGACGCCCATCCGGCAGCCCGACGGCATCAGCACCCCGGCGGACTCGCCGGCGTCGAGCAGGCTCTGGTCGCCCTCGGCCTCGACGACGGTGCCGGTGCCGGAGAACGTCACGGCGCCGCCGTCACCGGTGGCGACGATCTCGGTCCGGAACCGCTCGATGTGCAACAGATCGGTGAGACCTGCTGCAGCCCAGTGGTTTTCGATGGTCTCGAGCATGCCGGAAGGCCCACAGGCCCAGGTGTGCCGTTCGGTGAGATCGCCGACGACTTCGGTCAGTCGGGTGGGATCGAGGTGCCCCTCGGCCCGGGTGTGGATCTGCACCAGCCGAATCTGGTTGCGCTCGTTCATCATCCGCAGTTCGGCGCCGAAGATGACGTCGTCGGCCGTCGGGGCGCTGTGCACGACGACGACGTCTGCGGCGCCTGCCGCCAGGTTGCGCAGCATGCCCATCACCGGGGTGATGCCACTGCCGGCGGTGACGAACAGGATCTTCTGCGGTGCGGGGCTGCCGAGGGTGAAGTCGCCGGCGGCCTGGTCGAGGTGGATGGTCGAGCCGACGCCTGCGTGGCGCACCAGGTGGTTGCTCACGATCCCGCCGGGGACCGCCTTGACGGTGATGGACAGGAAACGGTCGTCGGTGCGCGAGGTCAGCGAATAGGTGCGCCAGTGCCGCACGCCGTCGATGTCGACGCCCACCCGCAGGTACTGGCCGGGGATGTGCGGGCGCCAACCGCGGCCCGGCTTGATCAGCAGGGTGGCGGCGTCGGCGGTCTCGGGCGTGATCGCCACGATCCGGCCGCGCAGTTGCGTCCCGGACAGCAGCGGGTTGATGACGTCGAGGTAGTCGGCAGGCAGCAACGGGGTGGTGAACCGCCCGGCGAGGTTGGCCAGGCCGCTGCGCAGTGTTGTCGGCATATACCCACCTTGGGCCGCCCCGGGGGATAAAGTCTTGACCAGATCAGGTGAAGAAATCGACTTTTTTTATCCGTAAGGAACAAAATGGACGATCCCTCGCAGGTGGGGAGGTTCGGCGGGCTGGACTTCGATCCCGACGTCGTCGCCGCGATGGAGGCCGTCCTGCCCCGGATGGCCGAACAGGCCGTGACGGCGATCGTCGCCGAAGTCCCCGCCTACACCGATCCGTTCCAGGGTCAGATGGGCCAGAACATCGAGAACGCGGTGCAGATCTCGCTGCGGGCGTTCCTGCGCCTGGCGACCCGTCGCGCCGACGAGTCCGAACTGGCGGCGGCAGCCAACGGCGCCTACGAACTCGGCCGCGGCGAGGCCCGCGCCGGACGGTCCATCGACGCACTGCTGGCCGCCTACCGGGTCGGCGCCCGGGAGTCCTGGCGTGAACTGTCGGCCGCGGCCGTCGATGCGGGGCTGCCCGCCAAGACCGTGGCCCTGTTCGCCGAGTCGGTGTTCGCCTACATCGACGAACTGTCGGCCTCCAGCGTGTCCGGGCATGCCGACGAACAGGCCACCGCCGGCCGGGTGCGTCAGCGCTATCTCGATCTGCTCATCCGGCACCTGCTCAACGGTGACTCGCCGGATGCGCTGAACGCCGCCGCGGACCGGGCGGACTGGTCGGTGCCCTCGACGCTGACCGCGGTCCTGCTGCCGCCGTCGCAGATGCGCGGACTGACAAGCGTGTTGAGCTCGGAGCCGCTGGCGGCCACCGACGATCTGCCGGGTCTGGATCCCGAGGAGGGGTGGGCCGTCGTGCTGGCGGCCGATGTCGACGGCGCCCGGCGCCCGGCGCTGCTGTCGGCGCTGGCCGGACGGCGCGCCGTCGTGGGACCCTCCCGCCCTTGGCAGTTGGCGCGGGTGTCCTACCGCCGTGCCGTTCGGGCGTGCCGCTTCGCCGGTGCCGACACCGTGCTGGACACCGACGAGCACCTCGTCGATCTGGTGCTCGGGGCGGATCGGGAGGCCTTCGCCGACCTGCGCCGCCGGGCGCTGGCGCCGCTGGAGGCCGTGCGGGACAGCACGGCCGACCGGTTGGCCGAGACGCTGCGGTCCTGGCTGCTGCATCAGGGCCAGCGCGATGCGGTGGCGGCCGATCTGCACGTCCACCCGCAGACGGTGCGCTACCGGATGGGCCAGATCCGCGAGTTGTACGGCGAACGGCTCAATGATCCCCAGACGATCCTTGAACTCACCGTAGCCTTGGGCCTGGACGGCGGAGAGGACGGAGGCCGTAAGTGAGTGAATTCCAGGTCGCTGAAACGCCTATCGCCGAACTTCGGCGGGCCCTCGACGACGGCCGGGTGACCAGCGTTGGGTTGGTCGAGGCCTACCTGCGCCGGATCGCCGCCTACGACCAGGCCGGTCCGACGCTGAACGCGATCGTGGTGTCGAATCCGGACGCGCTAGCCGAGGCGCAGGCCTCCGACGCGCGGCGCTCCCGGGGCGAACTGCTCGGTCCGCTCGACGGAATCCCGTACACCGCGAAGGACAGCTATCTGGCGAAGGGGCTGACCGCGGCGGCCGGCTCGTATGCCTTCGAGCACCTGATCGCCCAGCGCGACGCCTTCGCCATCGAACGCCTTCGCTCCGGCGGGGCCATCCTCATCGGCCTGACCAACATGCCGGCGATGGCCAACGGCGGCATGCAGCGCGGGGTGTACGGCCGGGCCGAAAGTCCCTACAACGCAGACTATTTGACCGCCGCGTTCGGCTCCGGCTCGTCCAACGGATCCGGCACCGCCACCGCGGCCAGCTTCGCCGCGTTCGGACTGGGTGAGGAGACCTGGTCCAGTGGCCGGGCGCCGGCCACCAACAACGCGCTGTGCGCCTACACCCCCTCACGCGGGGTGATCTCGGTGCGCGGCAACTGGCCCCTGGTGCCGACCATGGACGTCGTCGTCCCGCACACCCGGACGATGGCCGACATGTTCGAGGTGCTCGACGTCGTCGTCGCCAACGATCCCGAGACCCGAGGCGACCTGTGGCGGGCACAGCCGTGGATCGTCATCCCACGGGCGTCGGCGGTGCGGCCCAAGTCCTATCCCGCGCTGTTGCCCGACGGCGTCGAGTCAGCGCGGAAGGTGCTGGCGGGCAAGCGGTTCGGAATCCCGAGGATGTACGTCAACGCCGATGCCGAGGCCGGGGTGGGGGAGAACCTCGGCATCGGCGGATCGACCGGACGGCGCATCCAGACCCGGCAGTCCGTTCTGGATCTGTTCCAGGCCGCCGGGGCCGCGCTGACCGCCGCCGGCGCCGAGGTGGTGCTGGTGGACTTCCCGGTGGTGTCCAACTACGAACGTGACCGCGAGAGCGCCCCGTCGATCAGGACCCGCGGATTCGTCAGCCCGGAGTTCCTGCACCGTGAGATCTGGGACCTTTCGGCGTGGTCGTGGGACGACTTCCTGCGCGCCAACGGCGACCCGAACATCCCCAGCCTCGACCACGTCGACGGCAGCCGGATCTGGGTGAATCCGCCTGGCGCACTTCCCGATCAGGTGCAGGGCTTCGAGGATGACATCAACGACTACCCGGACTTCATCCGCACGAACCCGATCGCGTCGTTCCTCGACATCCCGCACATCGAGGAGGGGATGCGCGGACTGGAGAGGACCCGCAGGGTCGACTTCGAGGAGTGGCTGCGCAAACGCCGCCTGGACGCGGTGATCTTCCCGACCGTCGCTGACGTCGGCCCGGCCGACATGGACGTCAACCCGGCCTCGGCCGACCTCGGCTGGCGCAACGGCGTCTGGGTGGCCAATGGCAACCTCGTTCCGCGCCATCTCGGCATCCCCACCGTCACCGTCCCGATGGGCCTGATGGCCGATATCGGCATGCCGGTCGGATTGACCTTCGCCGGCCGGGCCTACGACGACACCGCCCTGCTGTCCTACGGCGCGGCGTTCGAGGCCACCGGCGACCGGCGAGTCCCGCCGCCGCGGACTCCGCCGCTATAGGAGTCGGAGCACTGGGACCGTCCTAGGATCACCGGCATGACCGGTTACCGCATGCCCGCCGAATGGGCGCCGCAGGAACGCATCTGGATGGCCTTCCCCTGCGAGGGCTACACCCTCGGCGACACCGAACAGGCCCGCGACGAGGCCCGCTCCACCTGGGCCGCCGTCGCCCACGCCGTCGCCGAGTTCGAACCGGTCACCATGGTGGTCGACCCGGGCGCGCGCGCAGAGGCCGACCGTTACCTGTCCAGGGACATCGAGATCATCGAGGCGCCACTCAACGACGCCTGGATGCGTGACATCGGGCCGACGTTCGTGCACGCCGCCGACGGGTCGGTGGCCGCCGTGGACTGGGTGTTCAACGGCTGGGGCGCCCAGGAGTGGGCGCAGTGGGACCTCGACTCCGGGATCGGGCGGTTCGTGGCCGAGACCGCCGGAACCCCGGTGATCGGTTCGACTCTGGTCAACGAGGGCGGCGGCATCCAGGTCGACGGCGAGGGCACCGTGCTGCTGACTGACACCGTGCAACTCGATCCGGGCCGCAACCCGACGCTC
>NZ_JAFMJZ010000143.1 GCF_017853185.1 Mycolicibacterium sp. | reverse complement strand
ATCTCGGCATGGTGCATCGTCGACACCGGCTCCGAGGACGGGACCCAGGACATCATCCGGGCCCATATGGCCCGACTGGGGATCCCAGGCGAACTCTTCGAGCGGCCGTGGAAGAACTTCGGGCACAACCGTTCCGAAGCACTGGAACTCGCCGCCGGCCGGGCCGACTACATCTGGATCGTCGATGCCGACGACCTGGTGATCGGGACACCGGACTTCAGTCAGCTCAATGCCGACTCCTGCGAATTGCGGTACGGCCCTGCTGACGGCTTCACCTACTGGCGTCAGCAGATCTTCCGCGACGGCCTGCCGTGGCGGTACGGCGGCGTGGTCCATGAGTTCATTCAGTGCGACCAGCCCTTCCAGATTCAGCGGCTACTGGGCGACTATCACCTGGAGTCGCGACGCCTCGGCGGACGAAACCTCGATCCGCAGAAATACGCCCGCGACCGCGACCTGCTGTTGGCCGAAGTCGAGCGCGACACCGAGGATTCGCGGTCGGTGTTCTATCTCGCCCAGAGCTACTTCGATCTCGGTGACTTCGCCAATGCCCGCCGCTGGTATCAGCGCCGCGCAGAGATGGGCGGCTGGGAGGAAGAGGTCTACTACTCGCTATTGCGCGTGGGCGAGTCGATGCTGCGGCTCGAGGAACCGTGGCCCGCTGTCCAGGACGCGTTCATGCGCGCCTACGAGTCGCGCCCCACCCGGGCCGAGGCACTGCACGCCATCGCCTGTTACTACCGCCAGCACAACCGTTTCCAGTTGGGCCACATGTTCGCCAGGCAGGCTGCGTCCATTCCGGTGCCGGCCGAGGACATCCTGTTCGTATGGACTGGAGCGCACTCCTGGGCGGCCCTCGACGAACAGGCGGTGTGCGCCTCGCAACTCGGACTCCACTCGGAAGCCTTCGCGATCTGCCGACAACTGCTGGCAGGCGACAAACTCGCCCCCGAGGACAGGGCTCGGGTCGCGATCAACCGCGACTTCTCTGTGCCCGCGAAGCTGGACATCGCGACCGCGTATCCGGCCGGCTTCATCCACGCACTGCAACCTCGCCCGAACGCCGATGTCACGGTCACGGTGTCATGTGGGTCCAGCCTGGAAAGCGCTGAGGCCACGCTGAATTCGCTGCTGAACTCATGCACCGATCGCAGCCGCATCAGCCGGCTGCTGGTTGACGACTCCGAACTGGCGGAGGCCGAGCGGGCCACCCTTGCGCTGCGCTATCCAATGGCGAAATCTTTGGACGCGGCGTTCCGAGAGTCCCCCGCCGCCCGGCTTCGACGCCTGAGCAACAACGTCGAGACCCGCTTCTGGCTGCACGTCCCCGGCGACTGGCGTTTCTTCGCCCCCGAGCGCCTGCTCAGCCGCCTGGCCGGAGTGCTCGAAACCGAATCCGATGTGCTCGCAGTGGGGGTCAACTACGAGGACGCCACCGCCCTCACCGGTAGGAATGCGCCTGAGGACACCACCAGCCGTGGGGCCGGCACCGGCCGGTACGTGCTGACCAAGTCGGTGCCGCGGGGGCCGGTGATGATCGACACCGAGCGTCTGTCTCGCATCGGCGGAATCGACCCTGCCGCCGATGTCGCACAGACCGATCTGACCGAGCGTGCGCTGGCCGCCGGATTGAGCACGGCGACCCTCGACGAAGTGTTGTGCGTATCGCCATGAAACCCAACAGCCTGGTTCACGCCGCCTCGTTGTTCGTCGAGCACGAGCCCGTCGCCCCCGATCAGGTGGCCGGCGGCCAACCCCGCACCGGAGCGGGCAGGCTCGGTGAGTTCAACGGCCTCGAAGTCGGGGTCTGGGAGATGACACCCGGTGTGATGCGCGACGTCGAGGCCGACGAGGTGTTCGTCGTGCTGTCCGGGTCGGCGACTGTCGAATTCGCCGACGGCACACCGGCGCTGCGCCTGGGGCCCGGCGATGTGGCGCGACTGGCCGAGGGCGCCGAGACGGTATGGACAGTGACCGAGACGTTGCGGAAGGTCTACCTGACGTAGTCAGAGGTTGTCGCGCAGGAAGGCGATGTCGTCGCGCCGGCCCTCGTCGGCCGTTTCGCAGACCACTGGGGCGTCAGCGGCCCTGACCACCGCCAGCAGCAACTGCGGGTCGATCTTTCCGGCGCCGAAATTCGCATGGCGGTCGGCCCCGGAGCCGGCGGCATCGCGAGAGTCGTTGCAGTGCACCAGATCAATGCGCCCGGTGATGGCCCGGATGCGCTCGACGGCGTCGATCAGCTCCTCGCCGGCCGCCCAGGCGTGGCAGGTGTCCAGGCAGAATCCGATGCCCATATCCCCGATGCGGTCCCACAACCGGCCGATGGTGTCGAAGTGCCGTGCCATCGCATGGTTGCCGCCCGCGGTGTTCTCCAAATAGACCGGCACCTCGGTGTTGAGTGCTTGCAGCGCCTTCACCCAGCGATCGAAACCGGCCTCGACATCCTGATCGTCGGCGTGGCCGCCGTGCACGATCACCGCGGTGGCGTTCACCTCAGCGGCCGCGTCGCAGGTGTCCTGCAGGATCTTGCGCGACGGGATGCGGATGCGGTTGTTGGCCGAGGCCACGTTGATCAGGTACGGGGCGTGCACATAGATCGGGATGGGCGAACGCTTCAACAGATCGGCGTCGGCGCGCGGCGGGGGTTTCTTCCAACTCTGCGGATCGCCGAGGAAGAACTGCACCAGGTCGGCTTCGTCGTCGAGCGCGCCCTGCAACGGATTGTCCGAGCGCACATGCGAACCGATCAGCACGATCGCCAGTCTAGGCGGGCGGCGTCGCCGAGTGTGAAGCCATCTTCACGCCGGCGCCCGAGCGTGAAAATAACTTCACACTGGAGGAGGCGCGCACGATCGCGCACGATGAAGATGCCGGAATGAGAAAAGCCCCGCCGAAGCGGGGCTTTTCTCATGTTGACTACCGGTAGTCGGAGTAGCCGTAATCGTCCAGAGGCACTGCGACTCCACTGGCCTGGCCGAAGTCCGGGCTGTAGTACTGATCCTCGTAGGACGGGATCGTGTACGCCGCGGCCCGGGCCTCCTCAGTGGGCTGCACCTGGATGTTGCGGTACCGGTTGATGCCGGTGCCGGCCGGGATCAGCTTGCCGATGATGACGTTCTCCTTCAGACCAAGGAGCTTGTCGCTGCGGCAGTTGATCGCCGCGTCGGTCAGCACCCGGGTGGTCTCCTGGAACGACGCCGCCGACAGCCACGAGTCGGTCGCCAGCGATGCCTTGGTGATGCCCATCAGCACTGGACGGCCGGCCGCCGGCTCGGCGCCTTCGGCGACGACACGACGGTTCGCCGACTCGAACTCGCCGCGCTCGGTCAGCGAGCCGGGCAGGAACTCCGTCGCACCCGAGTCGATGATCGTGACGCGCCGCAGCATCTGCCGGACGATGACCTCGATGTGCTTGTCGTGGATCGACACACCCTGCGCCCGGTAGACCTCCTGGACCTCCTTGACCAGGTGGACCTGAACCTCGCGCGGGCCGAGAACACGCAGCACCTCGTGCGGGTCGGCAGAGCCCTCCATGAGCTGCTGCCCAACAATGACGTGGTCGCCGTCGGCGAGCAGCCGCTCGGTCCCGTCCTCGTGCTTGAACACACGCAGACGCTGACGCTTGGAGAGCTTGTCGTACACGACCTCCTCGCTCCCGTCGTCGGGAACGATGGTGATCTTGTAGAACTTGTCGGTCTCCTCCAGCCGGACCCGTCCCGCCACGTCGGCGATCGGAGCGCGGTTGCGCGGGATGCGCGCCTCGAACAGCTCCTGCACACGGGGCAGACCGCCGACGATGTCGGCGCCGCCGGTGACACCGCCCTGGTGGAAGGTGCGCATGGTGAGCTGCGTGCCGGGCTCGCCGATGGACTGCGCGGCGACGATGCCGACAGCCTCACCGATGTCGACCAGCTTGCCAGTGGCCATCGAGCGGCCGTAGCACATCGCGCACACACCCGAGGCGCTGCCGCAGGTGAGCACCGAGCGAACCTTGACCTGGCTGATGCCGGCCTCGAGCAGTGCGTCGATCGCCGGATCGCCCAGGTCGTGACCGCGCTCGACGATCACGTTGCCCTTGGCGTCGACCGCGTCAGCGGCCAGCGTGCGGGCGTACGCCGAGGTCTCGACGAACGGATCGCGCAGCAGGGTGCCGTCGGCCTGACGCTCCGCGAGATCGACCAGGATGCCGCGCTCGGTGCCGCAGTCGTGCTCACGGACGATGACGTCCTGCGAGACGTCCACCAGACGACGGGTCAGGTAACCCGAGTCGGCGGTGCGAAGCGCGGTGTCCGCCAGGCCCTTTCGGGCGCCGTGGGTGTTGATGAAGTACTCCAGCACGGTCAGGCCCTCACGGAAGGAGGACTTGATCGGACGCGGGATGAACTCACCCTTCGGGTTGGTCACCAGGCCCTTCATGCCGGCCAGCGTGCGGGTCTGGGTGAAGTTACCGGTGGCGCCGGACTCCACGATCGTGATGATCGGGTTTCCGGGCGGGTAGTGCGCCCGCAGTGCCTCGCCGACCTCCTCGGTGGCGTCCTTCCACAACTCCACCAGAGCGTCGTTGCGCTCCTGCTTGTTCAGGGCGCCGCGCTGGTACTTCTTCTCGATCCCGTCGGCTTCCTTCTCGTACCGCTCGAGGATCTCCTGCTTCTCCGGCGGCACGATGACGTCCGCCATCGAGACCGTGACGCCCGAACGGGTCGCCCAGTGGAAGCCGGTGTCCTTGAGCTTGTCGACGGTCTGGGCCACCACGATCATCGGGTAGCGCTCGGCCAGATCGTTGATGATCCGGGCCTGAACCTTCTTGTGCATCTGCTCGTTGACGAACGGATATCCCTGCGGCAGAAGCTCGTTGAAGAGCACACGGCCCAGCGTGGTCTCGCAGATCCAGGCCATGCCCGGACGCCAGCCGTTCTCGCCGAACAGCTCGGTCTCCACCTCGTGCGGCGGACGCAGCTGATCCAGGCGGATCTTGATCTGCGCACGCACACTCAGCGAACCGCGGTCCATCGCCATGATGGCCTCGGCCGGCGAGCTGTACACGCCGAACTCCGGGGCGTCCTTGCCGGCCGGCACGTACTGACCCTCGGCACCCTCGATCAGGGTGGTCAGGTAGTACAGGCCGGTGACCATGTCCAGACGCGGCATGGCCAGCGGCTTGCCGGAGGCCGGCGACAGGATGTTGTTCGAGGACAGCATCAGGATGCGGGCCTCGGCCTGCGCCTCCGCGCTCAGCGGAAGGTGCACAGCCATCTGGTCGCCGTCGAAGTCGGCGTTGAAGGCCTCACACACCAGCGGGTGCAGCTGAATGGCCTTGCCCTCCACCAGCATCGGCTCGAAGGCCTGGATCCCCAGACGGTGCAGGGTTGGTGCACGGTTCAGCAGTACGGGATGCTCGGAGATGACCTCTTCGAGGACGTCCCACACCTGCGGACGCTGACGCTCCACCATCCGCTTGGCGCTCTTGATGTTCTGCGCGTGGTTGAGATCGACCAGTCGCTTCATCACGAAGGGCTTGAACAGCTCCAGGGCCATCAGCTTGGGCAGACCGCACTGGTGCAGCTTGAGCTGCGGGCCGACCACGATGACCGAACGGCCCGAGTAGTCGACGCGCTTGCCGAGCAGGTTCTGACGGAACCGACCCTGCTTGCCCTTGAGCAGATCGCTCAGCGACTTCAGCGGACGGTTGCCCGGTCCGGTGACCGGACGGCCGCGCCGGCCGTTGTCGAACAGTGCGTCCACCGACTCCTGAAGCATGCGCTTCTCGTTGTTGACGATGATCTCGGGCGCACCGAGGTCGATCAGTCGCTTCAACCGGTTGTTGCGGTTGATCACGCGGCGGTACAGGTCGTTGAGGTCGGAGGTGGCGAACCGGCCACCGTCGAGCTGCACCATCGGACGCAGCTCCGGCGGGATCACCGGCACCGCGTCGAGAACCATGCCCATCGGGGAGTTGCCCGACTGCTGGAACGCCGCGACGACCTTGAGTCGCTTGAGCGCGCGCAGCTTCTTCTGACCCTTGCCGCTGCGGATGATCTCGCGCAGCGACTCGGCCTCGGCGTCGATGTCGAAGTTCTGGATCAGCTTCTGGATCGCCTCGGCGCCCATCGAGCCGGTGAAGTACTCGCCGTAGCGGTCGACGAGCTCGCGGTAGATACCCTCGTCGATGATCAGCTGCTTGACGGCCAGCTTGGTGAAGGTGGTCCAGATCTCGTCGAGCCGGTCGAGCTCACGCTGGGCACGGTCACGCAGCTGACGCATCTCGCGCTCGCCGCCGTCCTTGACCTTGCGCTTGACGTCGGACTTGGCGCCCTCGTCCTCGAGCTCCTTGAGGTCGGCCTCGAGCTTCTGGGCGCGGGCCTCCAGATCGAGGTCGCGCTGATTGGCGACCGCGCGCTTCTCGGACTCCATCTCGGCCTCGAGGGTGGAGAGCTCGTTGTGGCGCATCTCGTCGTCCACGGCGGTGATCACGTAGGCCGCGAAGTAGATGATCTTCTCGAGATCCTTGGGCGCCAGATCCAGCAGGTAGCCCAACCGCGACGGGACACCCTTGAAGTACCAGATGTGGGTGACCGGAGCGGCCAGTTCGATGTGGCCCATCCGCTCGCGACGCACCTTGGCGCGAGTGACCTCGACACCGCAGCGCTCGCAGATGATGCCCTTGAAGCGCACCCGCTTGTACTTGCCGCAGTAGCACTCCCAGTCACGAGTCGGTCCGAAGATCTTCTCGCAGAACAGGCCGTCCTTCTCAGGCTTGAGCGTGCGGTAGTTGATGGTCTCCGGCTTCTTGACCTCGCCGAAGGACCAGTTGCGGATGTCCTCCGCGGTGGCCAGGCCGATACGGAGCTCATCGAAGAAGTTGACGTCTAGCACGTAAACTCCCTTTCCCCTTGCGGGATAGAAAACCGGTAATGAGGGCTAGTTAAGCGAGGTCTTCGACCGACGCGGATTCGTTGCGCGACAAGTTGATTCCCAGGTTCGCGGCAGCGCGCTCCAGGTCCTCGTCGTCTCCGTCACGCATCTCGATCGCCGCGCCGTCGCTGGAGAGCACCTCGACGTTGAGGCACAGCGACTGCAGCTCCTTGAGCAACACCTTGAACGATTCCGGGATACCCGGCTCGGGGATGTTCTCGCCCTTCACGATGGCCTCGTAGACCTTGACCCGGCCGACGGTGTCGTCGGACTTGATGGTCAACAACTCCTGCAGCGTGTACGCAGCGCCATAGGCCTGCATGGCCCAGCACTCCATCTCGCCGAAACGCTGGCCGCCGAACTGCGCCTTACCGCCCAGCGGCTGCTGGGTGATCATCGAGTACGGACCGGTCGAGCGGGCGTGGATCTTGTCGTCCACCAGGTGGTGCAGCTTGAGCACGTACATGTAGCCCACCGTCACCGGGTACGGGAACGGTTCGCCGCTGCGGCCGTCGAACAGGTTGGCCTTGCCGTCCCCGTTGACCATGACCTCGCCGTCACGGTTGGCCAGCGTGGAGCCGAGCAGACCCTGCAGCTCCTCCTCGCGGGCGCCGTCGAACACCGGGGTCGACACGATGGTGTCGGCCGGCGCCTCCAGCAGATCCGCGGGCAGGTTCTTGGCCCACTCCGGACTTCCGTCCACCTTCCAGCCGGTCTTGGCGACCCACCCGAGGTGGGTCTCCAGGATCTGGCCGATGTTCATCCGTCGCGGAACACCGTGGGTGTTCAGGATGATGTCGACCGGGGTGCCGTCCGGCAGGAACGGCATGTCCTCCTGCGGCAGGATCTTGCCGATGACGCCCTTGTTGCCATGGCGGCCGGCCAGCTTGTCACCGTCGGAGATCTTGCGCTTCTGGGCCACGTAGACGCGGACCAGTTCGTTGACGCCGGCGGGCAGCTCGTCGTCGTCCTCGCGGGAGAACACCCGGATGCCGATGACCTTGCCGGACTCGCCGTGCGGCACCTTCAGCGAGGTGTCGCGGACCTCACGGGCCTTCTCACCGAAGATGGCACGCAGCAGACGCTCCTCCGGGGTCAGCTCGGTCTCACCCTTCGGGGTGACCTTGCCGACCAGGATGTCGCCGTCGCGGACCTCCGCACCGATGCGCACGATGCCGCGCTCGTCGAGATCGGCGAGCACCTCCTCGGAGACGTTCGGGATGTCCCGGGTGATCTCCTCGGCACCGAGCTTGGTGTCGCGGGCGTCG
>NZ_JAFMJZ010000023.1 GCF_017853185.1 Mycolicibacterium sp. | reverse complement strand
CACAGCAGGCAAAGGGCCAGCAAGCGCTGGTCAGCTTCTTCAGCAACGGCACCGTCCAGGGATACCTGGGAAGCGCATTCACCACTTCCATCAACGTGCTCCTGGTCCCCACCATGGCCGACTACCTCGGCGCAACTGTGGCCACTGGGATCCTCGGCGAGGGCAACCCCAACATTCCGACGCTGAGCACGACGATCGGCAACGCCATCTCGGGGCTCTTCACCTCGATCGGCGGGATCGTTGCGACCCAGGCCGGTGTTGCCTTCGGCAACTTCCTCAAGGCCCCCGGCCAAAACATTCCGACCGTCCTGGCCAACGCGGTCGTCAACGGCTACGTCGCATTCCTCAGTCCCCCCAGTCCCCCCGGACCGAGCCCGGTTCTTCCGTTCCCCCAGGGTGAGCTAGCGCCCCTGATCGCACCGGCAGCTGGCACCGCGGTCACCGGCTTCGTGAACTCCTTATTCAGTGCCCCGAACCTGCAGCCCGTCAGCGCGGGTCTAGGTCAGTTCATCAACACCCTGATCCCCGGAATGCTGGCCAACCCCGGCGTGCAGGACGTCGTGGGTAATCAGGTCAACACAGCGGTCACCAAAGCACTCGGCGGTGACGCCCTAGCCGCGGCAATCGGAGCCCAGGCCGGAATTGCCGCAGCGAACCTGGTGGCCGTCCCGGCCGTCCAGACCGCGGTGACGTCGTGGGTGAACTCCCTGTTCGGCAGCATCCTCAACTCGTCGGATGCCGTCGCAGCACTGGCGATTGCCGCCGGCGGACTGGTCTCGGTGGACCTGACGTACGGCCCGAACACCTCCGATGCCAAATCCAAAGCCCAAAAAACGATCATCGACACCCTCCGCAAGACCCCCGCCATCGACGCCGCCGTGGGCCAATCGGTCACGTCCGGGGTTACCGCTCTGTTCGGAAACGACGAAGTACTGACCGCGGTCAACAACGCCGCGGTGTCCTTGGTCACCGCACTGCTCGGTGACACTGCGGTCCAGACAGCCGTGGGCAACCAAGTCACCACGGAGGTCGCCAAGTTCTTCAAGGACACCGCACTGGGCCAGGCGGTCGGCGCCCAGGCAGGTGCTGCCGTCGTGCGCCTGTTGAGCAATACGGACGTCAGAGCCGGACTGGTGGGTCTGGTTGACACCATGATCGGAGACTTCTTCAAATACCCCGGTGTGGTCACGGCATTCGCCCAGGCCGCCGGGGAGGTGGCAGCCGCCGGCCTGGCTGAGGACAAGGACGCGGAGAAGGCCGCTACGGCGCAATTCAAGGCCAACCCTGCTGTCCAAAAGGCGATCGGTGTCGCGGTCGGCGATGCAGTCGAAACATTGCTGACTGATCCCAATCTCCTTGCCGCACTGGACCATACGGCGTCTTCCCTGGTGGCCGGACTGCTGGCCGATCCGGCGGTCGAAGCGGGCCTGAGCGCGACGGTCTCCAAGGACGTCTCCGATCTCCTCGGCGGCGGGCCACTGGGCCAGGCGGTGGGGGCCCAGGTCGGCACCGCCGTCGCCGGACTGTTGGGCCAGCAGTCTGTCCGTGATGCGTTGGCGGGCTTGGTCGACACCGAACTCGGCGACTTCTTCCGCTCCGACGGTGTCGTCGCCGCGTTCGTCGTCGCCGCCAACACCTTCACCCTGGACGTTCTCGCCGACGGCGATGCCAAGGCCGCCGCGAAAGCTGCGGAGGCATCGTTGCGGGCCAGCACCGCGGTTCAGGATGCCGTGGGCGCCGTCGTCACCAACTCCGTCGCCGACTTGCTCGACGACTCCACGTTGTGGTCGACGCTGGACACCGCCGCGGCGAATCTGCTCGGTGGACTGCTCGCCGATCCGGCCGTCCAGGAGGGCGTGAGCGAAAAGGTCTACACCGAGATCTGGAAGGCGCTCAACGGCACAACCTTCGCTGTCGCCGTGGCCACTCAGGTCTCGACGGCAGTGGTGGACCTGATGAAGAACCCGGATGTCAGCACCGGCCTGGTCGGCGTGGTCGACACCGTGTTCAAGGACCTCTTCAGTACCCCCGGTGTGGTCACCGCGTTCTCCACTGCGGCAGGCGAATTGGCGTCCGCGGCGGTGGCCGACACCCTGAGCACCGTTGCGCCTCAGGTACAAGCCGAGTTGCGGGCCAACGCCGCCGTTCAGACCGGGGTGAACCTGGCCGTCGGCGATGCTGTCACCGCGCTGCTGACCAACCAGAACGTGATAACAGCGCTCAATGACAAGCTGTCCTCGTTGATGAGTAACCTGCTCGGCGACCCGGATGTTCAGGCGGGACTGGATGCAGAGGTCACAAAGCAGGTCTCCACTCTCCTCGGCGGTGGCCCGTTTGGTGATGCGGTGGGCGCCCAGGTCGGCACCGCGGTCGTCGAGATCCTGAGCAATCCCACCGTCAAGGACGCGTTGGAGGGCCTGGTCGACACCGAACTCGGCGACTTCTTCCGGGCCGACGGGGTCGTCGCCGCGTTCGCCTCTGCGGCCGACACCTTCGCGCTGGAGGCGCTCACCGGCGCCGAGGTCAGCGTCGCCGCGAAGGACGCGGTCACGCAGCTGCGGACCAACACCGCGGTCGACACCGCTGTGCAAACGATCGTCACGACCACCGTGTCGGAACTGTTGAGCAATCAAAACGTCTGGGAGGCGGTGGACGGGACAACCTCGCGGTTGGTCGCCGATCTGCTCGCCGACCCCGACGTCCAGGAGGCTGTCTCCGAGAAGGTCTACACGAACGTCTGGGTGGCGTTCAACGGCACAGCGTTGGGCGAGGCCGTGGGCAACAAGGTCGCCGCGGCCGTGGTGTCCCTGATGCAAAATCCCGATGTCAGCCTCGCCCTGGTCGGTTTGGTCGACACGACGACCGCGGACTTCTTCGGCTACCCGGGCGTGGTGACCGCATTCTCCACCGCGGCAGGGGAATTGGCAGCCGCGGAGGTCGCCGGCACTATCAAGACCGTCGCGCCGGTGGTCCAGGCTGAGTTGCGGGCCGACTCCGATGTCGAGCAGGCCGCAGGCTTGGCCGTCGGCGATGCGGTCGAGACACTGCTGACCGATACCACGTTGCTCTCGGCACTGGACAAGACGGCAGCGGGGGTGGTCACCGACCTGCTCGCCGATCCGACCGTCCAGGCGAAGCTCAACGAGCAGATCGTCAAGGACGTCTCCAAGGCCGTCGGTGGCGGAGATCTGGGTCAGGCGGTGGGGACCCAGGTCGCGGCCACGGTGGACACCTTCCTGAGGAATCCGAATGTCCGCGTCGCGTTGGTGGGCCTGGTCAACGATGAACTCGGTAACTTCTTCCGCTCGGCAGGTGTCGTATCCGCCTTCTCCGAGGCCGCCGACATGTTCGCGATCGAAGTGGTCACCGGCGAGAACGTCAAGACAGCGGCCAATGACGCGGTCACGTGGCTGGCCAACAGCGCCCCGGTCCAAGACGCGGTGATCGGAGTCGTCACCGAATCGGTCGGCGCGCTGTTGAGCAACTCGAACGTGATCCAAGCCGCCGACACCGGTCTGACGACTCTGCTCACCAACCTCGGCCCGTACGCAGGCCAACTGGTCACGGTGTTCGTGACCGAGTCGATGAAAAACTCTCCGATCGCCGTGCCGGTCGGACAGGCGCTCGGCGCGGCCGTGGATCAGTTGCTGACCGTTCCGGGATTCGGCTCCGGGGTCGTGACGATCATCGCCTCGGCATTGCCTGATTTCCTGGGGCAGTTCGGAGTCCCCGAAGCTCTGGCCGGCATCGTTGGCGATTACGCGGCGGCACTGGTGGCCGGTGAGGATCCGGCGGTCGCGAGGCAGAACGCCGAGGAAGCGCTCAAGACCAACCCCACGATCGATTCGGCGGAGAAGACCACCGTCGCCGACTCGCTGACCCTGGTCGACCTCAACCTGCTGAGCAACCCCGCCATTCAGCAGGCGCTGGGCGCGACGGTCACGACGTTGATCACCACCCTGGCGGCGGATACGGCGGTCCAGGCCTTCATCGCGCAGCAAGACGGCTCCGCGGTGGCCGAACTGCTGGCCAACACCGCCGTGGTCGGCGAAATGGCCACGCAGATCGGGTCGGTGGTGACCCAACTCCTGGGCTACCCCGGTTTCAACGCCGCATTGCTGGGTGCGGTGAACCAGTACGCCGACGACGTAATCGACGGAGCCGACGCGACGGTGGCACAGCAGAGCGCGCTGAAGGGATTGCGCTCCGCCACCGCCGTCGTGGGCGCGGTGAACGCGGTGATCCCGCCCGCGGTGAACACCCTGCTGGCCTATCCCGATGTCCGGCAGGCGCTCGGTCTCTTCGCCGACGAAGAGACCGTCTCCTTGCTGCAGAAGTCCGGCATCAACAACCGGTTCCTGGACCGGACATTCGGGCAGATCGCCGACGGCACGGTGCAGTCGCTATTCGGCAAGAATGCCGGCCAGACCCTGGCCGATAACCTGGTGGTCAAGATCGTGCTCGGAATGCCGATCAGCGACTGGAGGGGCTTCACAGCCCAGGAGGTCGTCACCGATCCGTTCCTCCAGATCGCACTCGGCATGTCCATCGGACAGGGCATCGGGTCGCTCTTCGGCGATAACGTCGTCGCCGACATGATCGGCGTCGTTGTCGGCGTGCCCGCCACTCTTGTCGTCGGAGCGACATCCGCGATCGTGGCGCTCTTCGAGTTGATCTTCGGCAGGCCGAGTTTCGGCGTCAACCCGGCAGCGTCGGTTCGCTCCAACGAGAGCCACTACGCCGAGTCCTTGACGATCACTGACGATCTCTACATCTGGAACTCGGTCGTCCTCGATCTCGGCGTCCAGACTCCGGCTTGATCGAATTCAGGTCCGTCAGCCAGGACGACGAGTTGGCCCGGCCGCTATTGGCCGAGCTCGCCGAGGAGTACGGGTCGCGCTACGGCGACGCTCCGGAGCGGGTTCTTCGCGGCCTGGTCAACTATCCGGCGCACGAGTTCGACCCGCCGCACGGCGGCATGCTGGTGGGGTTGCTCGACTCGGTTCCAGTGACCGGCGGCGCCTTCCGCCGTTACGGCTCGGTCGACAGCGTGGAAACCGCTGAGCTCAAACGCATCTGGACTGGCAGCCGGCACCGCCGCAAGGGCTACGCCAGCCTGCTGCTCGACGCACTGGAGGCCGAAATCATCGAACGTGGTTACCGCCAGGTCTATCTGACCACCGGCCACCGCCAGCCCGAGGCCGAAGCGCTCTACCTTTCGCGCGGATATACCCGCCTGGAGGCACCGTTGTCGGCGCGCAGCGAGACTTACCGCGCCGAGGTCTGCCTGGTGCCCTTCGTCAAAGACCTCACTGCTGCTGGTCGCGATTGAAGACCGGAATCCGCTTCTCCATGAACGCGGTGAGGCCTTCGATCATGTCGGGGCTGCCGAGCGTCGCGTGAAACGCCGCACGCTCGGCAGCCAGCGATTCCTCGAGTGTCTTCTCTGCTGAGGAGACCAGGCATCGCAGCATTGTGGCCATGGCGATTCTGGGCTGGGTCGCGAGTTCGGCCGCCAGGTCGACCGCACGTTGCTTGAGTTCGGCGTTGGGCCACACCTCGGTCACCAAGCCGAGATCGAGCGCTTCCGGACCGGACACCGTCTTGGCCCGCAGGATCATGTCGACCGACCGGTCGCGACCGATGCGGCGCACCAGGCGCGCGCTGCCGCCCCAGGCTGGAACGCTGCCCAGGTGAAGTTCCGGCAGACCGATCTTCGCCCCGTCCTGAGCCGCCAGCCGAAAGTGACAGGCCAGCGGCAGTTCCAGTCCCCCGCCGAGGCAGTTGCCGAAAAGCGTTGCGATCCAGGGCTTGTCCATGTTCTCGATCGCCGCCAGCACCCGCAGCCGCTGATCGAGAATCTGATCGACCTTCTCGGTATCCCCGAGCGCGCCGACGAGTTCCTTGAGGTTCATGCCGACCGAGAAGTTCTCATCGCCTGCACCGGTGATCACCACCGCACGGATGCGCTCGTCGGCGGCGATCTCGGCAACCAGTGCCTCCAACGCGTCCATGAACGCGAAGGTCATCCGGTTGTACGGTGCGTCGTCGATCGTCACGATCGCGATCGCATCACGCCGTTCGAAGCCGACCGCGTTTGCACTCACTTCAGCGCTCCCGTCACTGCACCGACGGTACCGGAGACGCTGGTGCTCCACTCCTGAGATCATCTGGCAATGGCCCCGGAGGTGCGGATCAGGTTGGCGGAACAACACGATGTTCCAGGACTGGCGGCCTTGGAGTCCCGCTACTACATCGACAACCTCGAACCGGAACAGCGCGCGGACGGCTTCATCTCCATCCTGCATCCGCCGCAGTGGTGGACCCGCGTGATCGAGGAGGGCGGGGTGCACGTCGCGGTCACCGGGGATGATGCAGTGGCCGGCTTCATGGTCGTCATCCCTCCACCCGATCCCACCGAGACGGGCCTGCCCGCCGTTCTGCGGGAGATGGTTGCGCTCACCGAGACCCTGGAGATGAACGGCAAGCCGATCGCCCAACAGCGATACGCCGTCCACGGCCCGGTTTGCATCGCCGAAGAGGTACGCGGCCATGGGGTGTACTCGTCGCTTCACGCCGTCAGTCGGGAGGCCTACCGGATTCAGTACGACATCGGCGTGCTGTTCGTCGCTGCGGACAACAGCCGGTCACTGCACACCACCAGCACCAGACTCGGCGCGCGGTCACTGGCCGAGTTCGAGGCCGACGGCCACCGATTCCGCTTCCTGGCGTTCGAGTTCTGAGGGAGTTGATCACGGTCGGTTGAAGAGCGGAGTCCTCTTCTCCACGAAAGCGGCTATCGTTGCGTCGTCGATCGTCATGATCGCGACTGCGCCGCGCCGTTCAAAGCCAATCTCGCTCTCACTCGACAGGCAACATTCCATTCCTCCCTGTAGTGTCGAACTCATCCAGGCGGAATTCGAGTCGGCAGCTTCTCATCCGTACGTCCTGCCATAGCTGAGAGCGGTTGCTCGAATCACATGACGTACTGCATCGGTGTATTGCTCGACGAGGGAATGATTTTCGCCTCTGACTCGCGCACCAACGCCGGCATGGACAGCGTCGCAAAATTCTGCAAGATGACGATCTTCGAACGTCGCGGTGACCGCGTCATCGTTCTGCTCAGTTCGGGAAACCTGGCCGGCACCCAGGCTGTCATCAGCATCCTGAACCAACGCTGCGCCGACGGTGACGCCCCCACCAACATTCTCGGCGCCCGCACGATGTTCGACGTTCTGGTGCTGGTGACCGACGCGATGCGCGAGACCGAGAAGCGCGACGCCGGTCATGTGGAAGCGTTCAACGCCTCGTTCATCGTCGGGGGACAAATCCGCGGTGAGCCGATGCGTCTGTTCCGGACCTATGCCGAGGGCAACTTCATCGAAGCCGGGGCGGACACCCTCTTCTTCCAGACCGGCGAGACCAAGTACGGCAAGCCCATCCTCGACCGCGTCCTCACCCGGCAGACACCGCTGGCCGATGCGGCCAAATGTGTTCTCGTATCTTTTGATTCGACGATGCGCAGCAATTTATCAGTCGGCATGCCGATCGATCTGCTGCGTTACGAGAGGGACAGCTTCGAGGTGCGCCTCCGGCGGCGTCTGGATGTCGACGACCCGTACTTCACCGCGCTCAGCCGCAACTGGAGCGAAGGCTTGCGTGAGGTGTTCCGCGAGCTGCCCGAGTTGAGCTGGTGAAGGACCAACGCGAAGGTGGACACCTTGCCCATCACGTGTGAACACGGCGGCAATCGCGAACCCGCCCCGTACCCTCCGCTCTTCAGCGGACATCGGGGCCTCTTGGACTCCCACCGCGGATTCGACCCCCGCGCATTGAGCGTGGCGACCGGGCTCGCCGAAGCCTTACGCCACCGGTTCGACGAGAGTCACCACCTCGGGATCGAACTCGAGGTCAACCAGGGAATCCTCTCGGCCGCCGGCGCGCGCTGGACAGCCCTGCGATGCGCTCTGATCGACTCGTTGCGCGCGGCCGCCGCCCAATCGCCCAGACATCCGACAGATACCGGAGAACAGTGATGCGAATCAACGTCGGCTTCGAGATGATCTTCGACTGCCCGAAGCCCACCCCGATCATCTTCAACCTCAATGTCCACTTCACCCGGGTGTCGGACCTCGTGGGCCGTGATGACTTGATATTCGATCCACCGGTGCCGTTGGAGGCCTATCGCGACGGCTTCGGCAACTGGTGCACGCGAATCTTGGCACCCAAGGGTCTCACCCGAATCACCGCGAACGCCATTGTCAAAGACACCGGGCTTCCCGACGTCATTGCTTCTGACGCACAACAGATTCCGGTTGAGGAATTGCCCATCGACACGCTGGTGTACCTGCTCGGTAGCAGATACTGCGAGACCGATCAGCTTTCGGACACTGCCTGGAAACTCTTCGGGCAAGCGCCAACAGGGTGGGGACGAGTTCAGGCAATCTGCGACTACGTCCACAACCATGTGACCTTCGGCTACGAGTTCGCCCGGGCGACACAGACGGCGCTTGAGACGTTCAATAGTCGAACCGGCGTCTGCCGCGACTTCAACCATCTCGCCGTCGCATTCTGTCGGTGCATGAACATCCCCGCCCGTTACTGCACCGGCTATCTCGGCGAGATCGGTATGGAACCGCCCTATGGGCCGATGGACTTCGCCGCCTGGTTCGAGGTTTTCCTGGGCGGGCAGTGGCACACGTTCGACGCACGCAACAACGTTCCCCGCATCGGCAGGGTGTTGATCGCGCGGGGTCGCGACGCAGCCGATGTGGCGCTGAGTAACACCTTCGGCGAGAACACCTTGACAAGCTTCAAGGTGTGGACCGCCGAGATTCCGGAGGCTTGATCAGGCCAGATAGCGTTTACCAGCGTAGACTGACGAGATCAGCGGCATTTCGCAGATGACTGCTCGAAGTTGTTTCGTCGCTGAGTCGAAACATCTGGCCGGTTCGCGGCCAGGACGGGAGCGTCTTCATGACGCGACACCACGATCAATCTGACGACAAACGGAACGCGAGTCCACCGGAGCGCACGCCGCGGCTACGCCTGAAAGCGAAGGCGCCGCAGACCGGCTACGTGGACGGGGCCTGGTGGCCTCACAGCGATTCCCTGCCCACCGAACTCCCCGACCTGCTGGCAGTGCTCTCGGTCAGGCTTGGACCCATCGACCGCGTGCTCTATAACGTCGGCGAGTGGAGCGCCTCACCCGCCCGACTCGTCATCGGCGACCGGTCGGTCCGCCTCGACGGATACCGAAACCAGCCACCACACAGCATCGAGATCCTCGGACTCGACCGCAGTCGGATCACGCTTCTCGTCGTGCCGCCAAGCACTTCCGATCACGACGCTCACACCGCGATGATGACCGCGGCCGCCGTGAACAACGATTCGACCGTCGACGGTCTACTGCTGAGTCGAACGTCATGACGTTCAGCCTCCGGAACGGCCACGGGTTCGTCGATGATCTGGCACGCAGGCCTGTGAATCTGCCGAGGTTCGGCATTCTCGGGACATTCCCCCCGACGGTCTGCGGCCTAGCGACCTTCAGCGCATCCTTGTGTGGCGGCTTGTCCGCCAACGGCGCCGACGTCGGCGTGGTTCGGGTGGCCGACGGATCACAGACCTCGGACACCAGGGTCATCGGCGAACTGGTCAACGGCTCCGCGGCGTCGGTGGCCGCCTGTTCGGAACTGTTGAACCAGAACGACATTGCGATCATCCAGCACGAGTACGGCATCTACGGCGGCGTCGACGGCGACGAGATCGTGGAGATCCTCGGCGCGCTACGGGTTCCTTCCGTCGTCGTCGCTCATACGGTTCTCAAGCATCCGACCCCGCACCAGCGCGCGGTGCTCGAGGAGATCGCCGCACTGGCTGATGAGGTGGTCGTGATGTCTGAGGCCGCCAACACACGTCTGTGCCTCGGTTATCACGTCGATCCCCGAAAGATCACGACGATTCCACACGGCGCGGCCATCCCACGTCGTGCGGCCCCGATGCCTCCGGGCCGGCCGACACTGCTGACCTGGGGACTGCTGGGTCCGGGAAAGGGTGTCGAACGGGTCATCGACGCGATGGCATCCCTGCACGAACTACCCGGTTCGCCCCGGTACCTCATCGCCGGTCAGACCCACCCGAAGGTTCTGGCCGCCGATGGCGAGAAGTACCGGACGGCCAGAATCGAACAGGCGAGAAACAGCGGCGTCGCGGACGCGGTGAGCTTTGACGCCGCCTATCAGACGCCTGCCTCACTCAATGCGCTGGCCCAGTCCGCAGCCGCAGTGGTGCTGCCCTACGACTCCACCGATCAGGTCACCTCCGGTGTTCTGGTTGACGCCATCGCCAGTGGCCGTCCGGTGGTGGCCACCGCATTCCCACACGCCGCCGAGTTGCTCGCCAGCGGCGCCGGAATCGTCGTCGACCATGACGACCCGGCGGCGCTCGTCGTCGCACTGCGCCGCATCCTCACCGAGCCGAACCTGGCCGGCTCGATGGCCGCAGAAGCGCGGCGATTGGCCCCGACGATGGCATGGCCGGTGGTCGCCAGGCAGTATCTGCGACTCGCGCAGCGGCTCGCCAGTGAGCGGCCGGCGCTGACATGACCACCCGCCCGCCGGAACCGAACTTCGACCACCTGCTGCGAATGACTGATCAGCGCGGCACTTTCGAGCACGCCCGCTTCTCCGAACCGCGGCCCGAGCACGGCTACTGCACCGACGACATGGCCCGTGTTCTCGTGGTCGCAGCGCGCCAGTCCGACTCCCACAGCGAGACGAACCGCCTGGCCAAGGTCGCCGTGCAATTCCTCAACGACGCGCAATCCTTCGCCGGGCCGTGCCGGAATCGAATGGACCGCAACGGACGGTGGACCGACGCTCCGGCAACTGAGGACGCCTGGGGACGCTGTCTGTGGGGTCTGGGGACCGCCGCAGCGCACAGTGAGGTCTCCCTCGTTCGGCGCTTGTCGGTCATCCAGTTCGAACGTTCCGCCGCCGTCCGCTCGCCTTGGCCGCGCGCGATGGCGTTCGCGGCACTCGGAGCCGCGGAAGTTCTCACGGTGAACCCGCAGGACCGGGCGGCCCGGGCACTGATAACCGATTACGCGGCCGGCATCCCCGGACCGAACGGTGATCTCGCCTGGCCGTGGCCGGAGCCGCGACTGACCTACGCCAACGCGGTCCTTCCCGAGGCGATGATCGCGACCGGGTCCGCACTCGAGGACGTCGAACTGCAGCGACGCGGCCTGGACCTGCTGGCCTGGCTGGTCAACCACGAGACGGCCGACGGCCACCTCTCACCCACCCCTGCCGGGGGCAGCGGACCTGGCGACACCCGACCAGGATTCGACCAGCAACCGATCGAGGTGTCCACCCTCGCCGACGCCTGCGCGCGGGCCGCCGGGATCGACGCCAGCCCCGTCTGGCCGGACACCGTGCGCGCCGCGGCGGCGTGGTTCGAGGGCGCCAACGATGCGGGCCTGCGGATGTGGGATCCGCACACCGGCGGTGGCTTCGACGGACTGCACGCGGACAGCGTGAACCAGAACCAAGGCGCGGAATCGACTCTGGCCGTGCTGTCGACCTTGCAGCACGCGAGCCGCCTCTCTCCTGTGTTGCAATGACGTCGATCTCGACGTCGCGGGGGCTGATCACGCGGACTCCCCTGCGAATCGCCGCGGACCCGGCGCGCGTCATCACCCAACTCTTCGTTCCCGGCCAGGAAGGCTTCGAGCGGCAGGAGTCCAGGGCGGGAGTCGTTCTCGCCCGCATCCTGGCGCTGAGCGAGAGCGATGTGGTGGCGGCGTTGGAGGACGTCACCATCCGATTCAACGAACGCCATCGCGACCTCGACGGCATCTTTCGCCGGCACGCCGCCGAACTTGCCGATCGCCTCAACCCCGAGGCCGAGATCTCCGAGGACCGGCTGGTGCTGCTGGGTGCGGCATTCACCAGCGAGTACGCCATCGAGGGTGCGGCGTTGTGCAATCCCAGCATCGTGCTGCATCCCGACCAGACCGGAATCAGTCCGGGCGGTGCGCGATTCATCATGAGCGTGCGCGGCATCGGGGAGGGACACCGCTCGTCGATCGGGTTCCGGACCGGCGTCATCTCCGAGACGGGCCAGCCCAGACTCGATGACTGCGCCCGGTTCGCCGTCGTGGGAGACACCGTTCCGGAACTGCTCGACGCCGAGGTATTTCGCGTCGAACTGGCCCGGCTCGGCGACTCCGGGGAGGCCGCGTCCTATGTCCTCGATGCGCTCGGCGACCACTTCACCAGGGCCGACCTCGAGCGTCAGCTCGACGCGTTGCAGACGCACCTGAGCACCCGCGGACGCGCACAGGAGACGATCGCGGAGATACAGTCCATCGCCGAGCGGACCTATCGCATCGAATTCCCCAGCCGGACAACCATTTCCGAACGGGTGCTGTTCCCCTCAATGCACGCCGAGATGGCCGGCATGGAGGACGCCCGCTTCGTCCGCTTCACCGACGACGACGGGTCGGTCACGTTCTACGCCACCTACACCGCCTACAGCGGAACGCATATCAGCCAGCAACTGCTCGAAACCCGGGACTTCCAGTCCTTCGTCTCCACCCCGATGGTCGGGCAGGCCGCGGCGAACAAGGGTCTGGCGTTGTTTCCCCGCCGCATCAATGGGCGCTTCGCCGCGCTGTCAAGATCGGACCGCGAGTCGAACACCATCGCCTTCTCAGATCGTCCGTTCGTCTGGACCAGCGCAGTGCCCTGCCAGCAGCCGCTGCAAGCCTGGGAGGTACTGCAACTGGGCAACTGTGGGGCGCCGATGGAAACCGACGCCGGGTGGCTGGTGCTCACCCACGGCGTCGGACCGATGCGCACCTACCGCATCGGAGCGATCCTGCTCGACCTCGAAGATCCGACAAAGGTCATCGGCCGGCTGCGTGAACCGCTGCTCAGTCCGGCCGCCGACGAACAGAACGGCTACGTTCCCAACGTCGTCTACTCCTGCGGCGCGATGATCCACGCCGAGACCCTCGTGCTCCCCTACGGCATCAGCGATGCGTCGATCGGGTTTGCGACCGTGCCGCTGACGGAGTTGCTCGCAGCCCTGATCCGCTGATCAACCGTCCGCCAATGCCGAGATTGCCGGGCCACGAATCCGTCTGCCTGCCAATTCAATTGCGCTCCGGTGACTTATCGGCAAGGCGAAACGACAGAGTGGACAACCATGCGCGAGGCGTAGTGTTGAAGTCAGTGACGACAGCAGGTGTGTCACATCAGGGGAGCGTCGGTTGGACTCGTGGTATCAGTGAACTGGAACGATCTGATCGCGAGACCCGCAAATCGGGTGGGCGCGACCATCCGGAACGGCGCCGAGGTACTGCGGTTCGGTGGGTTCGAGACCGGATCCCGTCCGTCGGCGTATCAGACCGTGGAACGGTGCGACATGTATCGGCTGCGCCGATACTTTCCAGACACCCCTGCTGATCCATCACGGCCGCCGGTTGTGCTCGTACCGCCGATGATGATGTCTGCCAACGTTTTCGATGTCACCCGCGAACAGGGTGCGGTCGGGATCCTGCACGATCTCGGCGTTGATCCGTGGGTTGTCGACTTCGGTGCGCCGGACCTCGAACGCGGTGGCCTCGCACGCACGTTCAGCGACCATGTCATAGCACTGAGCCGAGTGGTCGACTCGGTACGCGAATGCACCGGTCGCGATGTGCATCTGGTGGGTTACTCGCAAGGCGGAATGTTCTGCTACGAAACCGCGGCCTACCGGCGTTCCGAAGGCCTGGCCAGCGTCATCACCCTGGGCAGCGCCGTCGATTCGCTCAGCGGTTTGCCCTTCGGGATACCCGCGGCACTAGCCGGTCCGGGCGCCCAGTTCATCGCCGATCACGTCTTCAACCATCTGTCCGTGTCCGGATGGATGGCCCGCACCGGTTTCCAGCTCCTGGACCCGATCAAGACGCTCCAGGCACGGTGGAGTTTTCTACTGCAACTCCACGACCGGGAGGCGTTGCTCCCCCGGGAACAACAACGCCGCTTCCTCCAAGCCGACGGGTGGGTGGCATGGTCCGGTCCGGCCGTCGCCGAGCTGCTTCGGCAGTTCGTGGTTCATAACCGCATGATGTCCGGCGGCGCAGTGATCGACGGCACATTGATCACGCTCGCCGAGATCGTCTGCCCAATCCTTGCGTTCGTCGGCGAGATCGACGGCATCGGCCAACCGGCGTCGGTGCGGGGAATCCAGCACGCCGCCCCGCGCGCCGAAGTGTCCGAGATACTGATCGAAACCGGTCATTTCGGCCTCGTCGTCGGGTCGAGTGCCGCCACACACACCTGGCCCACAGTCGGCAATTGGGTGCTGTGGCGGGACGGGCAGGGAACCAAACCCGACGGCGTGCGTCTGATGGAAGGCGCCTCCGGGGAAGGGGTGGATGACTCCCCTGGACTGACGTCGCGAGTCGGCCACTCGGTAGGCGCGCTGACGGAACTGAGCATCGGAATAGGCCTCGGGTTCGTCGAGGCCGCGGTCGGAGCCGCACGCGGTGGCAGAGACCTCGCCGCAGAGGCTGTACGGTCGGTGCCCCGTCTTAGCCGCCTGGAGCGACTGCAACCCCATACCCGGGTGTCGTTGGGAGGACTGATCGCCGACCAGGCCAAGAGGGCACCCGACGAGGAATGCTTCCTTTTTGAAGATCGGGTTCATACCAATGCCGCGGTTGCAGCACTCGTCGACGATATGGTGCGGCGCCTCATCGCCGTCGGTATTCGTCAGGGCGCCCATGTCGGCATCTTGATGGACACCTGCCCCGACGCCGTGATTGCGATTGCCGCACTGTCGAGACTCGGCGCGGTGGCGGTGCTGCTTACCCCGGACGATGACCTCGCCACCGCAGTCCAGATGTGCGAGGTTGCCGACATCATCACCGAACCCGCCCGGTTGGCGGCGGCCGCGGCCACCGGCGCCCGAGTGCTGATGTCGGGGAACATCCCGTGCCCCGAGAGCGACCGGGTGGTCGCTTTGGGCCGGCTGAACGTGTCCGACACAGGCCTGCCGCACTGGTATCGGCCCAACCCGGGGCTGGCACTGGATGTCGCCTTCGTGTTCTTCAGCACCACCGGTGGGCGCCGCGTCGTCAAAAAGGTCACCAATCATCGGTGGGCGCTGTCGGCCTTCGCAACGGCCGCAGCCGCCGCTCTCGACCGGGGTGACACGATCTATTGCCTTGCACCACTGCATCATCCGTCGGCTCTGATGGTCGGCCTCGGCGGGGCCCTCGCCGGCGGCTCACGCATCGCCTTGGCCAGGGGCGTCGACCCGGTCCGGTTCGCCGACGAAATCCACCGTTACGGAGTCACGGTGGTCGTCTACACCTGGGCCATGTTGCGCGAGTTGGTGGACGTTGCCTCCCCCGAGCTTCACGAACGTCATCCGATCCGGCTGTTCATCGGAGCCGGAATGCCGACCGGGCTGTGGCACAAGGTCACCTCCCGCTTCGCGCCGGCACGGGTGCTGGAGTTCTATGCCTCCACCGAGGGGGACGCGATGCTGGCCAACGTCGCCGGTTTCAAGATCGGATCCAAAGGGAGACCGCTACCGGGCAGCAGCAAGATTGAACTCGGCGCCTACGATGCCACGCAGAACAGATTCGTCGAGGACGACCATGGGTTCGTGCGCCGATGCGCCGACGGCGAGGTGGGCGTGCTGCTCGCCAAGCCGCGATCGGGACTCGATGCGGCGAGCGTGTCAATGCGGTCGGTATTCGCTGAAGGCGACACCTGGGTCACCACCGACCACTTGTTCCGCCGCGACGGCGGCGGCGACTACTGGTTCGTGGACAACAGGAACACCGTGATCCAGTCGATGCGCGGACCTGTCTTCCGCCAACCGATATGCGACGCCCTCGGCGACATCGCGGCGATCGACGAATCCGTGGTCTATCCCGTGAAGACCGACACCGAGGACGTCGCGGTCGCGGCGGTAACGCTGGACAACGGCGCGGCACTGACAGCGGCCGAACTGACCGCCGCGTTGGGCGAAATCCCGTCACACCAGCGTCCCGCCGTCGTCCACATCGTCGAGCGGATACCGCGCACGCCCGCCTACCGCCCGCTGTCGGCAGCACTGCAGGCCGCCGGACTGCCGGCACCGGCGACGACGACGTGGTACCACGACGTCACCGACGGCCACTATCGACACGTGGTCTAGTCCGGCGGGCCGTGTGAGTCAGTCGCCGACGAAACCCTCCCAGTTCGCCATGTAACCGAGAAATGCCGGCCCGAGCCCCTCGGCGACGAGGACCTCCCGCGGCACCGGGAGCTCACGCATCGCACTAGTGGGATTCGCCTGCACCAGCCGCGGAAAGTCATGGTTGGTGATCGCCGCCCGGCCGATCGCCACGATGTCGGCGCCGAGATCGAGCGCGCGCTGCACATCCGATCCCGAGTAGAGGTGACCGGCCACTGCCAGTCGAACCGATCCACGGTCAAGGGCGGTGAACAGCTTGAGCAGCGGCTGGGGCGCGAACTCCTCGTCGACCGCGTCCTTGAAGACATCCCAGAGCGAGAGGTCGATGAAATCGACTGTCTCCGTTGCGGCCAGCCGCTCGAAGGCGTCGATCATGTCCGCCGTGGCGAGGCCGAATCGCTCCGGTGAGATCCGCACTCCGAGGATGAAGTCCGGGCGACACCGCTCGCGGATGCCCGTGATGATCTCGGCGACGATACGGAACCGCGCCTCGCGGCTGCCGCCGTACTCATCGGTCCGATTGTTGAAACCGGCGTTGAGGAACTGGCAGAGCAGGTAGTCGTGCGCGCCGTGAATTTCGACGCCGTCGAATCCGGCCTTGTCGCATCTGACGGCCGCCGCGACGAACGACTCGATGACCTCACGCACCTCGACTGTCGTCATCGCGCGCGCGCCTGTCTTGGCGTCGGCGGCGGGAGCGACCGGTGCCGTTCCGATGAGTTCAGCCGGCGCTCGGCGTCCCGCGTGATGCAACTGGACGACGGCCAGACTCCCCTGCGCATGGATCCCAGCCGCCAGACGCGTGAGTCCGGGCAGATGCTCATCGCCGAAGCACCCCAGCTGTCCGGCGAAGCCCTGCCCGAGAGCGTCGACGTGGCTTGCGCACGTCATCGTCATGCCGAACCCACCCGCGGCGCGCATCGTCAGCCAGCGCTCCTCGTCATCGGAGAGCGTCCCGTCCGGATTGCTCTGCTGATTGGTCAGCGGGGCCAACATGAATCGGTTCTTCATAGCCGGCCCATGGGTGAAGGTGACGGCCTCAAACGGGTTTGACATGGGCGGCTCCTCGAGGAGTGGCGAATACCGAGCGATACCTGAGCGTACGTACGTCGACTGCAACATCCACAACATCCTCGGGGCCACAGAAGCGCGGCGGTAATCTGCTTTCGGTGAAGACCCAAGAGCCGATGTGGCTACGTGTCGCACAATTCCCGCCACTGCGCCTCGCCATGTTCGGCGCCGTGATGTTCTACATGCTGGGCTACAGCAACAAGTTCATCGGCGATACGGCAGGCAATCCACTGCTGCAGATTGCTGTCGTCATCGGCTGGTCGGCGGTGGCCTTTGCCGTCTACATCGGCCTTGTCCGCCTGATCGAGCGCCGGCCGGTCACCGAACTGGCGCTGCCCGGCATGGGCCGCGAACTCGGCATCGGCCTTCTCATCGGCGCCGGGCTCTACACCGCCTGCATCCTGATCCTCATGGTGATGGGCATCTACAAGATCGACGGACTCAACCCCGTTTCCTACCTGCTGCCGGCCGTCGCATTGCCGTTGAGTTCGGGCGTATTCGAGGAACTGTTGTTCCGCGGCGTGCTGTTCCGCATCGTCGAGGAGTGGCTGGGCAGCTGGACGTCGCTGGTCGTGTCATCGCTGGTGTTCGGCCTTGTCCATCTGATGAACCCGGCCGCAACACTGATGGGCGCCATCTTCATCAGCGTCGAAGCCGGCGTCCTGCTCGCCGCCGCCTACATGCTGACCCGGCGGCTGTGGATGAGCATGGGCTTCCACATCGCCTGGAACTACACCCAGTCCGGAATCTTTTCAGGCACCGTTTCAGGCGGCTATGCCGAGCCCGGCCTCATCAAGCCGGTCATCGACGGCCCGGTGCTGCTGACCGGCGGCACCTTCGGCGTTGAGTCCTCGGGCGTCGCCTTCGTGCTGTGCACGGCAACAGGAGTCGTCCTCCTGGTCATGGCGGTGCGGCGCGGCCATGTCGTGGCACCGTTCTGGAAGCGGAACGGCTGATGGCCCCACTCTCATGCACCGCAAGGACGTGATGGACCTACTTCCGACAAACGGTGGCCCCTGATCCGGTCAGTCGATACTCAGCTGGATCAGTGAGCAGTCATCCTCGAAGAAGCCCGTGGGTGTCAGTGC
Organism: Mycolicibacterium sp.; assembly: GCF_017853185.1. Classification (GTDB taxonomy): domain Bacteria; phylum Actinomycetota; class Actinomycetes; order Mycobacteriales; family Mycobacteriaceae; genus Mycobacterium. Next base: position 11,899 of record NZ_JAFMJZ010000023.1, on the reverse strand, counting down.
CCGCAGTTCGGTGATGAGGTCATCGAGCGACTTATCCGACGTGCCGGCAACCTGAGCACACACGTTGACGAACTCCGCCGACGACAGCTGTCGACCCCCGCTGACGGTGATCTCGCTGGCGCCGTCGCTGTAGATGAGGATCCGGCAACCGGGCGGCACCGCGTAGTCGCGCGCGGTGAACACGGTGTCCTCAAACATCCCCACGGGCCGCGACGTCGACGGCAATTCGGTGACGTCTACCCCGCCCCCGGCGGCGGACGTGAACGCCAGTGCGGCCGGTGCGCCGGCGTTGGCGTAGCGGAGGGTGCGAGTGGATACCTGGTAGATCCCGTACCACATCGTGAAGTAGTGATCGCCTTGCCGGTCCATCTGGAAGAGGCGATTGAGTTCGGTCAGCGCCGCCTCGGGGGCCAAAACGGTCTCCAGGCCAAGGGATCCCGAGCGAATCATGTTGTGCACGGACACCGACAGCAGCGCGGGTTCGATCCCGTGGCCGGACACATCAATCAGATAAACCAGAAGGTGGTCGTCGTCGATCCAGGTGTAGTCGAAACAGTCGCCACCGAGTTCCCGCGACGGCAGGTAACGAGAGGCGATGTCGACCACGCCGGTCAATCCCCGCGGCATGATCGATGACATGTAGTCCGCGGCGCTCCGCAATTCCGCCGCCAAGCGTTCCCTCTCGCGCTCAAGGCGCTCAGCGAGAACGTAATTCCGCTCATTGGCTGCCACGGCAGCGGTGATGTCGATGACCTGGGAGATGAATCGCTCCACCCTGCCATTGCCGTCGCGAACACAACTCGTTGACAGGTCCCCCCAGATCAGGTGGCCGTCGGCATGAATGTACTGCTTGATCAACCGAAACGAGTCCGCGCGACCCTTCATCAGGTCGTCGACGTTCTTCAAGTCTGTTTCCAGGTAGTCCGGGACGGTCAACTCACGCCAGTTCTTCTGCATGAACGTCTCTGCGTCGTAACCGAATAACTGGCACAGCGCATCGTTGACCGACTCGAAACGGCCGTCCGGAGTGATCACGCACATGCCGATTGCCGCATTGTCGATCAAGCGGCGATAGCGTTCCTCGGCCTCCCTGATCCGAGCGGCGGCCTCGAACCGCTCGGTCACGTCGCTCCATGTGACGCTGAGAAGGTCCGAGCCCACAGGATTGAGGCGCAGATCGTAGTGGCGGACTTCGTCATGAGCTTGGCTGAAGCGCGGGAGGTCGTCGAGCATTATCGGCTCGCCGCTCGCCACGCATTGGACGTAAAGCTTCATCAGGCCGGAGGCCTCGAAATTCTGTGCGTCTTCACTAGCGCTGCGGCCGAGGAGATCTTGCTCGGTTCGGCCCAGATAGGAACACAGCGCGCGGTTGGCACTGCGACAGATGAAGTCCACCACCCGCCCATCGTGATCGCGGACCGCTTCCAACAATGCCTGGGAATCAAGCATCCCGTCTGAGTTTGCACGCAGCAGAGCGCGCTCGGACTCGACGGCGGCAAGGAGTTGCCGCTCCCGTCGGTTGAGGTAGAACATCGACCCCGCGACTGCAACAGTTCCGACGGTGGTCGAAAGCGCCAGTGCCGCAGCCACTCCGGAACCCAGGGCTAGGAACACATGCCTTGCCACGCCGACGGACATCGGAAAGCCCGCGACGATGACGGTCATTCGGAAAATCGACCACTTGTTGGCCTGGGACAGCCACCACGCCACCAGCCCGCGATCAGGACGGACCAACACCGATGCCGCGCCGAGAGACATCAACCCCACTGCCGTGGTCACAGCCATGCCGAGCGACCGCGCGATCGAGATCATGGCGAGGGTGTCGAATAGATAGGCGAGCACGGTGATCGCCGGCACGGCCATCGCGGCCCCAAGGAGCACGGCGCAAACCCGCACGGTCCACCGACGATTGACCTGTGTCAAAGCAACGACGACTGAGAGCAACAGGGTCGACACTGCCGTCTGAGCCTTTGGACGACCCGGCCAACTCGATTCCGCCGAAGAAAGCGCCTGCTCGAACCACACCCGATCCAGGCCGAACGAACGACCCATCGCATACTCCGCAAGGACCACGGCGGCGACGACTCCAACCGCCGCGGCCAGTACCCGCGCAATCCGTACCCGAGCAGGCGACGGACTCCCCGACTGCATCAGGATCGAAACCCCCAGTGCCGCCAGCCACAGAGCCGACCACGGCGCCATCTGCGGCCAGGTCGGGTACAGCCGGGTCAATTCCGGCCGCCCGGTCGACCATCCGACCCAATCCAGGGTCGTGACGACGAGCACCACCACAACCGCGATGTGCCCCCAGCGCACGGATGCAGACTTCAGACTCAGCCCAGAGCCCTCTGGGTCCATGAGCAGCCCCCCACCCCTGAGACATCCGTGATCGTCGGCGACTAACGATCGCCGACCCGTCGTGAGTCGGTTCCGGCCAAAGGCTGTCCAGCCTCGCCAGAAACCTGTAGCCAGCTTACCGATGGGCGATGCGGATGATTCTGTCCCGACCCGGCCGTATCGGCCGAGCCTGATGATGAGAGCCCGCTCCGGCACTGTTCAGAGCGCCTTTCTACGCGCCGGGATCGGCGGACCGGTTCACTCCCGCAGATGCGGGATGGAGTCAGACGTCACATAACCGAAAAGCGCCTTACGCTTCCATGCCGCCAGTGCTCCCACGCCGACTCGCGGGAGTGCCACAACATCGAACGCCTGTTCGATATGATGAATCTCGGCCGCGCTTCTGACCCGCAGCGGCGTGTCGAACCCGGCAGAGCCGATACCGCCGCTATGACGGTGTTTCCTCAAACCACACGAACACGAACCCACCGCCGAATCGCCGAGAGGGACGAACCACCCGTGAGCTACACCGCCGCCGACATCACCGAACTCGACGACGTCCAGCACACCCGCCTGCGTCCCGCGGTGAACCTGGGACAGGACGTCCTGCTCACCGCTTTGCGCGAGCTCGTCGACAACGCCGTGGAGGAGGTCGCCGACCCCAGCCATGGCGGGTCGACGGTGGTGATCGTGCTGCACGCCGACAGCTCGGTGACGGTCTCCGACGACGGACGCGGCCTGCCGGTCGACACCGATCCGGTCACCAAGAAGAACGGCATCGTCAAGACGCTGGGCACCGCGAGGGCCGGCGGCAAATTCTCGGCACACACCGACGCCGACACCGTCGGCGCCGGGCTCAACGGAATCGGCGCCGCGGCCGCAGTGTTCATCTCCGCCCGCACCGACGTCACCGTGCGCCGCGCGGGCAAGACCTACGTGCAGAGCTTCGGGATGGGCTACCCGGGCACGTTCGCTGGGAAGGACTTCGACCCGGCGGCCGAGTTCGTCCGCGACGACACCCAGAAGCTGCGAGGCGTGAACAACCGGAAGCCCGACGCCCACGGCACCTCGGTGCGCATTCTGTTCGACCCGACCGTGGCCCCGGACTGCGTCATCGACATCAACGAGGTGCTGCTGCGCGCCCAGGCCGCCGCCCGCATGTGCCCCGGCGTGCATCTGCGGGTGATCGACGAAGGATGGCCGCTCGGCGAGGTGCCCGAGATGCTGACCGCGCCGTTCGACGGGCCGTGGGGCACCGACGCGCTGCTGGACCTGATGTGTGCTGCCGCCGGCACCCCCAAACCCGAACTGGCCCTGATCATCGAGGGATCCGGTTCCTACACCACCGGACGAGGACCCACCCCGATGCGCTGGTCGGTGGCTGCCGGCCCGGCCGAGCCGGCCACGGTGGCGGCGTTCTGCAACACCGTCCGCACCGCCAACGGCGGCTCGCATCTGTCCGCGGCGGTGCGCGGCCTGACCGAAGCACTGGCCGAGAAGGCCGTCCGCATGCGCGATCTCGGCCTGGCTAAGGGCGAGGATGGGCCGGAGGCACAGGACTTCGCGGCCGTCACCGCGCTGGCTGTCGACACCCGAGCACCGGACGTGTCGTGGGACTCCCAGGCGAAGACCTCGGTGTCGTCGCGGTCGCTGAACGTGGCGATGACCCCGGAGGTGAACCGCGCCGTCACTGTGTGGGCGGCCAACCCGGCCAACGCCCCGGCGCTCAGCACCTGGGTGAAGCTGGCCCTGGAATCCGCACGGGCCCGCCGCAGCGCCGAGGGGGCCAAGGAACGTTCCCGGGCGGCGTCAAAAGCCAAGGGCCTGGGCACCAACCTGTCCCTGCCGCCCAAGCTGCTACCCAGCCGGGAGAGCGGTCGCGGCAGTGGGGCCGAGCTGTTCATCTGCGAGGGCGACTCCGCGCTGGGCACGGTCAAGGCGGCTCGCGACGCCACCTTCCAGGCGGCGTTCCCGCTGAAAGGCAAGCCGCCCAACACTTTCGGCTGGACCGCGACCAAGGCCCGCACCAAGGAGGAGTTCGACGCGATCGAACGCATCCTGGGCTGCGGGGTGCGGGATCACTGCGACCCGGAGAAGTCCCGCTACGACCGGATCCTGTTCGCCTCCGACGCCGACCCCGACGGCGCCAATATCAACTCCAGCCTGATCTCGATGTTCCTCGACTTCTACCGGCCGCTGGTCGCCGCCGGCATGGTCTATGTGACGCTGCCGCCGCTGTTCGTCGTCTATGACGCCGACACCCGCGTCTACTGCCAGGACGAGGCCGAGCGGGACGAAGCGGTGGCCAAGCTGCGTGCCGCATCCCGCCGCAAGGTCGAAGTGCAGCGCAACAAGGGCCTCGGTGAGATGAACGCCGACGACTTCTGGAACACCGTGCTCGACCCGGCCCAGCGCACCGTCTACCGGATCAGGCCCGACGACAAGGCCGCCAATCTGCACCACACCCTGTTCGGTGGCCCGCCGGAGGGACGCCGCGACTGGATGGCTGCTGCCGCGGCCCGCGTCGACACCGCCACCCTCGACCTCAACTAAGGAAACAGCAGACCGATGAACGTCATCGAACAGAATCCGGACCTGATCCTCGATGTCTCCGCGGACGACTATTGGAACCGCTATCAGCTGCTCTTCGCGCTCTACAGCACCTCCGACCGGGCGATCCCCTCGGCCTACGACGGGCTGAAGCCGGGTCAGCGGCGTCTGCTGTACCAGATGCACGCGTCAAATCTGTTGCCGGGCAACAAGCCTCAGAAGTCCTCGAAGGTCTGCTCTGCGGTGACCGGCAACCTGCACCCGCACGGTGGGGCCGCGATGTACGGCGCCGCGGCGCTGCTGGCCGCCGATTTCCAGCGGGTGAAGATCATCGACGGGCAGGGGGCGTTCCCCCGCATCCAGGGCGACATCCCGGCGGCGGACCGCTACACCGAGATGCGGCTGTCGGCTGCCGGAGCGGCGCTGACCGCGGAGCTGGCCGACCACGCCGTACCGATGACGGAGACCTTCGACGGCGAATGGATCGAGCCGACGGTATTGCCGGCCCGCTTCCCCGTGTTGCTCGTCAACGGCGCCATCGGCATCGCCGAGGGCTGGGCGACCAAGGTTCCCGCCCACAACCCGCGCCAGGTGATGGCCGCCTGCCGGGCTCTGCTGAAGAAGCCCGGACTCTCCGACGACAAGCTGATGGAACTGCTGCCCGGACCCGACTGGGGTTGCGGCGGATCTGTCGTCGGCTCCGACGGTCTGCGCGACTACGTCACCACCGGGCGAGGCTCGTTCACCGTGCGCGGGACGTTGTCGGTGGAGGGCCGGAACGTGGTCATCACCGAACTCCCACCGGGAGTGGCCAGTTCCACTGTGCAGGAACGCATCCGCTCTCTCATCGCCGGTGGCGACCTGCCCGGCGTGGCCGACATGTCCGATCTCACCGACCGGCGCAACGGGCTGCGCATCGTGGTCAGCGCCAAGCGCGGCCACGACCCGCAGCAGCTGATCACCTCGCTGCTGGCGCTGACCCCGCTGGAGGGAACCTTCGCCGCCAGCCTGGTGGCCCTCGACGCCGACCGCATCCCGCGGTGGTGGTCGGTGCGGGAGCTGATCGCCTCGTTCCTGTCGCTGCGCGATTCCGTCGTGGTCCGCCGCAGCGAGTACCGGCTGGAGAAGGTCACCGCCAGAAGGCATCTGGTGTCAGGCCTGCTGCTGGTGCATATCGATATCGATGCCGCCGTCGCGGTGATCCGCGGATCGGACACCGTCGATGAGGCCCGCGCCGGCCTGTGCGCCCGGTTCAAGATCGACGAGGTTCAGGCCGACTATGTGCTGGCGCTGCAGCTTCGCCGGCTGACCAAGCTGGACGTCATCGAGCTGCGCGCCGAAGCCGACAAGCTCGACGCCGAGCACGCCCATCTCACCGAGCTGCTTTCCTCCCCCGATGCCCGGAAGAAGCTGATCGACGCCGAGCTGGTGGAGACGGCGAAGCTGTTCGCCGGTAAGGAGTTCGACCGGCGCACCACCTTGGACTTCGACGCCGCTCCGGTGTCCTTGAGCCCCGACAACGACGGCCCCCGCAAGCCAAACGCCGCGTGGCGTCTGGACCACCTGGGGATCCTCTCCGACAGCCACGGCGACCTTCTCTCCGGCGGGCTCGGCTGGGCGGTCTGGACCGATGGGCGGATCAAGTTCACCACCGGTGCCGGCCTGCCGACCAAGGTCCGCGATGTGCCAGTGGCACCCGACATCACCGGTCTGCTGTGTTCCGGCGTTCTGCCCGAAGGGGCGCACATGGCGCTGGTGACCCGCCGCGGCAAGGTGCTGCGCATCGACCCGTCGGTGATCAACCCGCAGGGCGCAGCCGGCAACGGCGTCGCCGGGGTGAAGTTGGCCGGCGACGGTGACGAGGTGATCGCTGCGCTGCCGATCACCGGTGAAGCCACCGAGGCGATCCTGTCGGTGTCGGAGAAGGGCTGGAAAGTCACCGCCTGCAACGACATCCCGGTCAAGGGCCGCGGCGGCGCCGGGGTTGGATTCCACCCCTTCGTCGCCGGCGAGGACGCGCTGCTGTCGGTGACCGTCTCCCCCACCGGCTTCGCCCGCAACGGCAGGAAGGTGCGGGCCGAGGCTCGGTCGAAGGCAACGGTGAAGAGCGCAGCCGGAGGTGTGGAACCGGCGGCGATGTGACGACTCCGATCTGGCTGCGTATCGCCAGATCGCTTTCGTCATCGGCCGTGCGGCGCTCCGGAAGCAGAACAACGCAATTGATTGAGGAGATCGGCCGAGATCTCGAAGTCCCATGGCATTGATTGAGCGTCTAGGCTCGTGGACATGGCAATGGGACCTCGCGACGAGTACAGGTCCAACTCCCCGAATCCCACCACTGGACTTCGCTGGGCATTGGCGTTGGTGTCCGTGGTCGCTGTGGCCGCAGCGATTACCGCGGTGACGTTGTGGCTGAATCCCCGGCATGTAGAGCAAGCTCCGCCAAGCGAGAAGGCCTCCACTGGTGTGCCCCGCGCGGACCTGGAGCAGATCACTGGTCAAAACCTGCGGCTGCAATATCCCGGGCCACCCGTTCGGATCACCTGCCCCGGTGATCTACCGGCCAAGGTTGGCGCATCCGAGGACTGCGTGCTCCGGCGATCCGGTGAAGATTTCCGCCTGACCATCACCATCACCGCAGTCGCATCGCCCACTGATGTCAACTGGCGGTTTACGTTGGGTGAGAAACTTCCGGGGTAGTGAGACCCCGCAACCCTGGACATGTCCCCGATGATGGAACATGGAAAAAGGCGGCTCCGATGCCTCGGAAACCGCCTCTGACCGGATCTCATTGCAGCACAACAATTTCCGAGGTCAGCGCAAGTCGGCGGATACCCACGAAATTCGACCTGGTTTGGGTCAGAAAGTGAGTCAAATCAGCAAACACGGCGTCCGAGGGTCCGGCATAGGCCGAATCGGCAACAGTCCTGGCGTTGCTGTCGATCTAGGGGGCTATCAGTCCCCCGGCTGTCGCCCAACAGAGCGGTGACCACGCCAATGAATCCATGCATGCTTCTGCAGGCGCCAAACCGGTTGACCGATGTCACCGACGGACATGTGTGCGGCTTGCAGTGATTTCCGCAGTCGATCACCGAAGTCCTGTCGTAGCTCCGGCGGTACACCGCTTGAGTCTTCTTTACTGATGTTGTGCATAAATCCTCCTCATGAATTCTGCTGTGTTGCAGTATGTACTGCCCTACAACAGTAGCGTGCCTTGCGGCGGTTCTGCAACAGCGCAGGATAAAATGCAAATGTGCAGGAGGATCAGTTGCGCGGGCCCGAAGAAATCAGCCGGATATTCGGCCAACGCACCAAGGCCGCGCGCTTGGAAGCTGGCCTCACCCAGGCGCAGCTTCAAGATCGGCTTGCTTCGCGCGGCATCAAGATCGACAGCAGTGGCCTCACGCGCATCGAAGCCGGCCAGCGAGAGCCACGACTCAGTGAGGCATTGGCGCTCGCAGACCTCCTCGGCTTTGGACTTACAAATCTTGTGGCGCCAAATCCGAGCCTCGAGACCTATATGAATGAAGTGCGGCGACTCATGGACGAAAGCCGAGAAACGCTTCTCCAACTGCTCCGCTCGGTCGACAAAGCGGCAGACCTAGTCAAACCCGAATAGTAAGCAACGACTTCTCGGCGGGGGTCAGCGGATTTCCGTGCCATCATGACGCGTTGGCTTGCGGTTTCTGCAATGACGTCGCACTCAAAGACGGCAGCTTCAGCCACTGCGAGACTGGCGGCGCGTTCGGGCTGAGAATTAGATTTTCAGGAATCCGATCGGCCGGGCTTGTACCGCAGCGACCTCACCTTTTCCTCACCACGCGGTCGCTCGATACGGTTTAGCGCCCGAGAGCGATGGAACTGTCGGCCCACGACGGCTGCTGTCGCGGAGACGGGGCTAGTTCCACTTGATGAGTCAATCGCAACAGAACCGGAGACAAGCGATCCCGATGTTGCACTCCGATGGGCAACGGCTGCTCGATTCACAGTCGCTGGATGATCTTGGGCTGCAATGGGTTTCAGGAGCGACAAACTTTGCACCGCCGCTGCACCAAGATCGGCAACGAACTTCGCGAAGTCAATCTTAGGGAATAGCCCAAACGTCGTGTATTGACCGTACGGGGTCTGCCGGTCATAGCCGAGTTCGACGAATACCCTTATGACGGGTTCTATGAAATCGGCGACCATCCCGAGGCCCATCCAATGCAATGGATAGAGCAACGGCAACTTGGACGGGATTAAGTAATAGGTGGTGTCACCGTAATGTTGAACCACGGTGTTGGGGTCGAAGTTGGGTTCTTCAGGGTTGATCGTGACAGGACCGTAGTTGTGATTGAGAAGTCCAAACAACGCGTTCACGTCGGCAAGCAGATTCAGCGGGTATGCCGGAAAATCCGAGAAGAAATCGTATTGGCGGGAAATGTCGTAAGTCGGGAATGGTGTGTCGATCGGAGCCGACAGAATCGGAGTCCAGTTCACCAAGCCGAATCCGTAGAACCGCGAAAACAGTCCACCATTAGGGCGGATGGAATCCGAGAGCATTATGAAGCTGGCCGGCGGCACTTCGCCACTCGCTTTCTGCCCGAGAAGGTTTCGTTTTGCGACCGCCGCCAGCCAAGCACTCCCCGAATAACCCAGTACCGCGATCGGGTCGTCAGGCGTTCCGGCAACCTGGTTCGAGGAGATGAGCGCGTTGATCCGACTGTCGAGGATCTCTGATCCGGCCCGGGTCGAGTCATTGAGGGACATGGACGTCAGGCCAGTGAACGGCCACCACTGTCCGTTAGTGGCTACGGGTGTATTGACGTACCCAGTCCCGATTGTCGGTTCGATGAAATTCCGCGCGACGAATTCCATCCACTCCGGGGACACCTCCGGCATGTAATTACCTGACATGATCAGAACATCCGACGACAGAAGAGTAAGTGTTGCTCCCTCGATCGCCGACCGAGGCCCGATGTGTACCTGTGCCGGCTGGAATGGCATGAACAGGGTGGCGGCGATCAAAGCCGTCCGCCCCGCCTTTGCGGCGCCGGAACCGGTTGCGGTTGCCAACAAGTCAGCCCTGACTCTAGGTCGCGATCACAGCGACTTTGCCGCCCATCTGGTCAGTCACGTAGAGGCGTGAGCCGTCCGGGCTAAGCGCCAGTCCCGCAATGGAGAAGCTCCCTACCGGTATTGTGGCGGTGACCGCGTTGCGGGTGGTGTCGATTACCGACACTGTGCCGTTGCCGTTGCCCACGTATACGCGTTTGCCGTCCGAGCTGACGACCAACGCAACGGGTTCGAAGTCGACGGTGATGGGATCGCCGATCACCGTGTTGGTAGCGGTGTCGATTACCGACACCGAGTCGTGGTTGAACGTGTCGATGGCAACCCTGAAGAGGCTAGTCACGTAGACGCGTGTGCCATCCGGGCTGACTGCGATGGCAGCAGCTGGATTCCAACCGATTGCCCAACCAGCGTCGCCGTGTATCGGGACGGTAGCGGAAATGTTTTGGGTCGCTGTGTCGATAACCTGCACCTGCTCGGAATCACCGGTGCTACCGCTAGCGACGTAGGCCCGCGTTCCTGCCGGGTTGATCGCCACACTGGCGGGAGAGGTTCCGAGGAAAATATTGGCGGATAGTGCGCCAGTTGCGGTGTTGATCACTGACAAGCCGCCATCACCCGTGAGATAGATACTCTTGCCGTCAGGAGTAATCGCCATCCCGCTAAGTCCACCAGGGACGGTTCTGATTGTCTTCACGCTATTGGTGGCGGTGTTGATGGCCGATACAGTGCCATCAAAGTTGGCAACGTATACGCGGCTTCCATCTGGTGCTATGGCTACCTGAAACGGAGTGCTCCCAGCAGGTATCGGAGCAGATACCGAATTGTTGGACGTGCTGATCATGGCCACCGCATAGCGGTGTACACGATTGTTGAACAAGGGGACGATGTAGTCCAAGTCGTTCGCGACGTACACCCGGCTCCCATCCGGGGTCACGGCGATACCGCGTGGGGAGCCGTAGCTGCCAGGGATGGCGATAGTGGCGATGACTGTGTTGTGTTGCAGGGAGCCGATGACGCTGACCGGCACTTCGACGGTAATTGCGTCGGGTTGACGCAATCCGATCAGCTGAGCCAGCGTCGAGAAGATTCCCTGGATGGCTCCGCCAATCCCGCTTAAACGGTACGCAGGGTTCCCGTTATCGACAGTCACGATGAAGGTGTCAGTACCTCCCGCCGCCGCCAGACTGGCATTTGGGGTGTAGGTGAACGAGCCATCCTGTGCGAGAACGACGCTGCCTCTAGTGGGTGCCTGCACTACCGTATAAGTGATGTTCGAGCCGTCAGCCGTGCTGCCGTTCAGGCCGCCCGTGATCAGCCCCGCCGAGGTGGACTGCCGGAGATTAACTGCGGCGGACTTATGGAACAGCGTGTCTTGGAGGATTTCACCAATCGATGGAGCGTCGGCCCGCGCGGCATAAGCGATCAACGCACCCGTCGACACGGTCGGGGTGCTGAGCACGGTCTCGGAGATAACAGTCGGTTGGTTCTTCGTGACCACCGCCGAACTAACATCCAACGCCGCCGCCGGGACGCCACCCCTGGCACCAGCGGGGGCCGGGTCGTCATTGATAATTGAGACAGCCCTCGATGTGGAACCGTTCTTGTCGAAAACCGCACCAGTCACGTCAATGAGATTCGCCCACACGTTTTCGTCAGACTCGTACTCCGTGTCACCGTAAATCTTGATCGGCAAACTGGCTTCAAGCTGACCAGGCGCGAACGTCAACGTACCCGTCTCGGCTACGAAATCCACTCCGGGAGTCGAGGTGTAGCCGGTGACTTGATAGGTGACGGTGACCGTGCCCGACGCCGGCCCTGACAGCCTGACTTTCTGGAAGGTGGTTGTAATTCCACTGTTGCCCTCGACCACTCCCGTTGCGTAGCCAGAGAACGCAACCGTGACAGCGGGGGCCGGGTCGTCATTGATAATTGAGACAGCCCTCGATGTGGAACCGTT
>NZ_JAFMJZ010000142.1 GCF_017853185.1 Mycolicibacterium sp. | reverse complement strand
ACGCTCGATGACGACATGTCCATCGAGGACGCCACCGAGTTCTTCGAGCCGATCAGCAGCATTCACCGCTATCTCAAGACATTGGTCGACGTCGGGTTGGGCTACGTCCGTCTCGGCCAGTCCGCGCCGACGTTGTCCGGCGGCGAGGCGCAGCGGGTGAAGCTGGCGGCCGAACTGCAGAAGCGCTCGACCGGGCGCACCGTCTACATCCTCGACGAGCCGACCACCGGCCTGCACTTCGAGGACATCCGCAAACTGCTCAAGGTCATCAACGGCCTTGTCGAGAAGGGCAACTCGGTGATCGTCATCGAGCACAACCTCGACGTCATCAAGACCTCCGACTGGATCATCGACATGGGTCCGGAAGGTGGCGCCGGCGGGGGAACGGTGGTCGCCCAGGGCGCCCCGGAGGAGGTCGCGGCCGCTGCGGAGAGCTACACCGGCACCTTCCTGGCCGGGTTGCTCGACGGACCCGGACCCAAGAAGGCGGCTCCCAAGAAAGCGGCACAGCGCAAAAAGGTCAGCGCCTAGTTGGCTACTACAGTCTGTAGTGGGATAACGTCCGGGTCATGAAGACATCTCTGATGGCGACCGCGCTGATCGTGCTCGCCGCCGGTTCACTGTCGGGTTGCCAGACTGCCTCGAAGACTGAGACCGCCACCGCGAGCGGTGACGCGGCCAAGGTGGTCACCGTCAGCGATCAGTGGGTCAAGGCCGCGGACACCGGGATGACGGCCCTGTTCGGCACCCTGAAGAACTCCGGCAAGCAGGACGTCACGGTGGTCTCGGCCACCTCTCCGGCCGCCGCCGCGGTGGAGATGCACGAGGTCGTCAGCCAGCCCGGTGGCGGCTCGGTCATGCGACCCAAGGACGGCGGGTTCACCATTCCGGCCGGCGGCACCCATGTGCTCGCGCCCGGTGCCGACCACCTGATGCTGATGGGCCTCAAGGCGCCGTTGGCGGTCGGCAGCGACGTCGAGGTGACGCTGACGTTCAAGGACGGCTCCGCGCTGCCGTTCACCGCCCAGGTCCGCACCTTCCCCGGGGCCGGTGAGAACTATCAGCCGGCTGAGCACTCCGCCGGCCACCATGGATGATCAGTCCGGCCTGAAGCCCGGTGGCGAAGCCGGGGTCAGCCGCCGCCGGCTGTTGGTCGGTGGTGCTGCGGCGGCGGGCGTCGTCGGGGCGTCCGCCTGGGCGGTGGCCGAGTCACGCAAGGCCGCTGAACCGTCCACCTTCGGTGCGGAGGCGGTGCCGTTCTACGGGACGCACCAGGCCGGTATCGCCACGTCGCCGCAGAGCAATGCCACCTTCGTCGGGCTCGACCTGGTGCCGGACGGCAAGCGCGAGGCCCGCGAGGTGCTGCGTGCGGTGCTCAAGTTGTGGACGACCGACGCTGCACGGTTGACCCAGGGCTCTGCGGCGCTCGCTGACACTGAGCCCGAACTCGCGATGCGTCCGGCCCGCCTGACCGTGACGGTCGGATTCGGTCCCGCGCTCTTCGACAAGGTCGGCCTCGGTGGGCTGCGGCCGCCGTCGGCGCAGCCGCTACCTGCCTTCTCGACTGACCGGCTCGAGTCGCGTTGGGGTGCAACGGATCTGATGTTGCAGATCTGTGCCGATGATCCGATGGTGGTGGCCCACGCCACCCGGGTTCTGGTGAAGAACGTCCGGACCCTGGCCGGCGAGCGGTGGCGTCAGGTCGGGTTCCGCACCGCGCGCAGCGCCGAGCCGGACGGAACCACCGCACGCAATCTGATGGGCCAGGTGGACGGCACCGTCAATCCGGTAGCAGGGACGCCGGATTTCGACCAGGTGGTCTGGTCCGACGGGGGAGCGCAACCCTGGATGGCCGGCGGAACCCTGATGGTGCTGCGGCGGATCAGGATGAATCTGGACGCCTGGGACGTGCTGGACCGGGACAGTAAGGAATTGGTGGTCGGCCGACGTCTCGACAACGGGGCGCCGCTGACCGGTGAGAAGGAGAACGATCCGGTCGACGTCACGAAGCTGCGTGACGGCATTCCGGTCATTCCGCCGAATGCCCATGTAGCGCTTGCTCATCCGCAGCTGCCGGAGCAGCGATTCCTGCGCCGTCCGTACAACTACGACGATCCGCCGCCGGCTGGCGAGGTCTCGAACTCGGGGCTGATCTTCGTCGCCTTCGAGCGTGACATCGCCACCCAGTTCCTGCCCGTTCAGCAGCGGCTGGCGCAGTCCGACGCGATGAACCGCTGGATCACCGCGATCGGTTCCGCGGTGTATGTGATCCCGCCCGGAGTGCAACCCGGGGGATTCCTCGGCGGCCAGCTGTTCTCCGCCGCCGCTGACTGACCAGCGAGGCTCCTAGCCCTTCGGCTCATTCATCGAGGCGCGGATCTGCTCGAGCTTCTCCGCGGCGGCCTTCTTCTGCGCCTCGTACCGCTCGGCCGCGGTACGGGCCTCCGGGGTCTCCTCAGCGAGTTCGGTGGCGCCCAGGGCGGTGCCGTAACGGCTCTCGATCTTGTCCCGGACCCCCTCCAGGGTCGGCACCCCGGCGTCGGTGTAGCCGGTATCGGGCACCGGAACCGGCGCGGCCGGCCGGTCGGTCAGATCGTCGGGCTTCACCGGCTCGGGTTTGGGCGGTTCGGTCACGATGTCATCGTCCCCCGGAGGCGGCGATCGTCACACCGTCGGGCCGGGTTCCGGGCAGTCCGACGTCCGGGACGTCCGGGGTACCCAGTTGGGAAGCCAGCCAGGGCAGCGAGGCGGTGAGCACCTTGGCGGCGAACGGCCAGTCGTGCTTGCCGATCTCCGGCACCACGGCGCAGTCGATGTCGTATTCGCTGGCGAGTCGGCACAGGGTGCGCGCCGCGGCCGTCGGGGTGCTGGCGACGTTCCCGATGTTCTCGGCCCGGACCTCCGGCAGCGCCGAACCCGCGACCGGAGCGGTGCGGGTGCCGGCCGGGGTGGACACCGCGAACCAGCCCGCGACACCCTCGTATGGTCCGTGGCCGGCCATCACGGTGGCCGGATCCCACTCGTCGTAGGCCGCCGCGTTCCCGCCGAACAGTCGCTCGATGGTCTGGGCCTTGGTCCCGGTGTTGGGTGCGAGATCGCCGTCGATGTCGACGAAGGTGCTGAACAGTTCCGGGTATTTGATCGTGAGGTTCAGTGCACAGGTGCCGCCGGTGGACCAGCCCACCACGCCCCAGTTGGCCGGGTCCTGGCTGACGCCGAAGGTGGTCTTCATGAAGGGCACGACGTCCTTGGTCAGATGGTCGGCGGCATTGCCGCGGATCCCGTTGACGCATTCGGTGTCATTGTTGAACGCACCGCCGGAATCGGCGAACACGAAGACCGGGGCGTTGCCGTCGTGCTTGGCGGCGAAGTCGTCGATGGTGGCCACCGCGTTGGCCGCCCGGATCCAGTCGGCGGCGGTGTTGAACTGACCGCCGATCATCATCACGGTCGGCAGGGCCGGCGGGGGATTGCTGGCGAAGTAGGCCGGCGGCAGGTAGACGACTTCACCGCGGTGCTTGAACTTCGAGGCGTCCGCGGGGATGTTGACCTCGATCACCTTGCCTTTGGCCGGGATGGCCTGGCTGGCAACCATTTTGGCGACGGTGGCCTGGTCGGTCTCACCCGGCAGCGGGCCGTCGGTGAGCTGTTCCCAGGCGGTCTGGACGGTGGGGAAGTAGCCCACCCACAGGTTCAGCATCAGCCCGGCCGACACCGCACACAGCGGAACCGTCGCCAGCGACACGGCGCGGCGCCACCAGTGCGCCGACGGCCAGCCGAGGACGGCGACGCCGAGAGCCAGTCCGGTCAGGGCGATCCACACCCACAGTTGGCGAGGGGCGGGATCCCCGGCGAGACCCTCCGAGGTGATGTTCCAGTGCGTGAGCCAGGCCAGCGCGATGCCGAAGACTGCCGCGGCGGGCACCCACAGCAGGCGCCAGCGACGACTCCGCCAGCCGACGGCGACGACGAGGGTGACCGCTGCCAGCACCTGGATGGCGGCCGGAACCCATCCGTGCATGAGAGAGATGTGTCCCCGGAACGGCCAGATCGGATCCGCCAGCACGGTGCCGGCGGCCCTCATCATTGAAGGGGTCACAACATCCATCGTGTACGAGTTTCCTGAAGATTCGCTGTGGGCGCGCGGGGCATCCCCGAATCGTTAGGTTTCCCCGGGTCCTCAGCGGGGCCCCTCAGCGGGGTTTGGCCAGCGGGAACGGCAGCGTTTCACGGATGCTGCGGCCGGTGATCAGCATGACCACCCGGTCCACGCCGACGCCGAGACCGCCGGTGGGCGGCATGGCGTACTCCATCGCCTGCAGGAAGTCCTCGTCGAGTTCCATCGCCTCGGGATCCCCGCCGGCGGCCAGGATGGACTGCTGCTGCAGTCGCCGGCGCTGCTCGACGGGGTCGGTGAGTTCGCTGTAGGCGGTGCCCAGTTCGACGCCCCAGGCGACCAGATCCCAGCGCTCGGCCAGTCCGGGGGTGCTGCGGTGCGGGCGGGTCAGCGGCGACACCGAGGCGGGGAAGTCCAGGTAGAACGTCGGCTCTTCGGTGCGGTCCTCGACCAGGCGTTCATAGAGTTCGAGCACCACCGCACCGGCGTCCCAGTGGGTCAGATACGGGATGCCCGCCGCATCGCACAGCCGCCGCAGGGTGCGCAGGTCGGTATCGGGTCCGATCTGCTCGCCGAGCGCTTCGGACACCGCGCCGTGCACGGTCTTGACCGCCCACTGCCCGGAGATGTCCACCGGCCGCAGCGGGCCGTCGCCGGAGGCGTCCGGCCGCATCACCACCATCGAACCGTTGGCGGCGACGGCCGCGTTCTGGATGAGCTCGCGGCAGCCGTCCAGCCAGGTCCGGTAGTCGGCGTGCGCCTGGTAGGCCTCGAGCAGGGTGAACTCCGGGTTGTGGCTGAAGTCGACACCCTCGTTGCGGAAGGCCCGGCCCAGTTCGAAGACCCGCTCCACACCGCCGACGCACAACCGCTTGAGGTACAGCTCGGGCGCGATCCGCAGATACATGTCGAGGTCGTAGGCGTTGATGTGGGTCTGGAACGGCCGGGCGTTCGCCCCGCCGTGGATCTGCTGCAGGATCGGCGTCTCGACCTCCAGGAAACCCTTGGCGAACAACGTCTCCCGGATCGAGCGCAGGATGTCGCTGCGCGACCGGATCAGGTCACGTGCCGCCGGATTGATCGCCAGATCGACGTAGCGGGCGCGTACCCGGGCCTCCGGATCGGTGAGGCCCTTGCGTTTGTCCGGCAACGGGCGCAGGCACTTGCCCAGCATCCGCCAGTGCCGCACCAGCAGCGAACGGGTGCCGTTCTTGGAGTAGCCCATCCGGCCGGTCGCCTCGATGAGATCGCCGAGGTCGACTTCCGAGAAATCAGGGCCGGCGGAGTCCGGCCCGTCGAGTTCGGCCTTCTCCAGCAGCAGTTGCACGTCCCCGGACCAGTCCCGCAACTGCGCGAAGGTCACCCCGCCGTAGTCCCGGGTCCGCAGCACCCGCCCGGCGACCGTCACCGTCGCGTCGTCATCGGCGGTGAGCGCCTCGGCCACCGTGTGGCTGGGCGCCCGGCCCACCGGATAGGCGTCGACGCCGTTGTCCTGCAGCGTCTTCAGCTTGGCCAGCCGGACCCGCATCTGCTCGGGCAGTCGCTGCTCGTCCTCGCCATCGGCGATCGCGCCGCCCGGTTGGCCGGCCAGCTCGGTGGGGACGGCGGGGTAGTGGCCGGTGTGCTGCCGGTTGCGCCGGGAGAACGGTAGCACCAGAAAGCCCTCGGCGATCACCGAGGCCACGCCGACCTTGGTGATCAGCCGGGCGTCGTCGTAGCAGGCGTAGCGCGGCACCCACTGCGGCAGATACTTCATGTTGGAGCGGTACAGCGTCTCCAGTTGCCACCAGCGCGAGAAGAACACCAGCACCTTGCGCCAGAGCCGGGCCACCGGGCCGGCGCCGAGCTGGGAACCCTGCTCGAACGCGGAGCGGAACATCGCGAAGTTCAGCGAAACACGGTTGAGGCCAATGGTTTCCGCGTTCTGCAGCAGCTCGCTCACCATCAGTTCGATGGTCCCGTTGGGGGACTGCGGCGACCGCCGCATCAGGTCCAGCGACAGGCCGCTGCCGCCCCACGGCACCAGCGAGAGCATGGCCACCGGCGCTCCGTCGGATCCGACGGCCTCGACCAGCAGGCAGTCGCCGTCGGCCGGATCGCCCAGCCGTCCCAGCGCCATCGAGAACCCGCGTTCGGTCTCGGTGTCGCGCCAGGCGTCGGCGTGCTTGACGACCGCGGCCATCTCCTCGGCGGAGAGCTCCCGGTGCCGGCGCATCCGGACCGTGAGTCCGGAACGCCGGGCGCGCGTCACCGCCTGCCGGACCGCCCGCATGTCGGGCCCGGACAGCCGGAACTTGTCCGGGTACAGGATCGCCTCATCGCCCAGTTGCAGCGCGTTGAGACCGGCTTCCCGGAACACCTCGGCCGCGGCCGAACTGGCGCCCATCACCCCGGGCGCCCAGCCGTACTCCTTGCACAACGCCAGCCACGCCGTGATCGCCTGCGGCCAGGCTGCCGGATCCCCGATCGGGTCGCCGCTGGCCAGGCACACCCCGACCTCGACCCGATAGGTGATGGCGGCACGGCCGTTCGGGGCGAAGATCACCGACTTGTCCCGACGGGTCGCGAAGTAGCCCAGCGAATCGTTCTTGCCGTAGACCTCCAGCAGACCACGGATCGCGGATTCGTCCTGCGCGGTGAGCGCGTTCTCGGCTTTCTGGGACTGGAACAGGGTGACCGCCGCGGCCATCAGGGCCAGCGCGCCGAACAGGCCGAACAGGGCGTTGAGCAGGACGTTGGGCTTGCCCTCGAACAGATCGGGGGTGGCGGTGGCGAACCCGCTGACCCGGTTGATCGCGTAGGGCAACCGGTATTCGGGCTTGAGCGTGCCGGGGAACAGTTCCAGCAGACCCCACGCCAGCAGGATGCCCGCGACGTTCCCGGCGACCAGGACGGCGGCGGCTTTGAACAGCGCACCGCGGCGGACCTTGGCCCAGAACTCGTCGTAGGCCAGCACCAGCACCGCGATGGCCGCGATGTGGAAGGTCAGGCCGAGGAACTCACCGATGTCCTCGAAGCGGCTGCCGTCGCGTTCGATCAGCGCCGCGGTGTCGAAACCCACCGCGGCCACCAGGTTGATCACCAGCACCCACCAGGCGATGCGCTTGCGGGCCACCAGGGCGCCGGCCATCACGGCCAGTGCGAAGGCCCAGGCGAAGCTGGTGTCGGGGAAGTTGAACAGGTAGTGGTCGATGAACTGCCTGGGCGCCCGGGTCAGGTGCCGGATCGTCGTCGAGACGCTGGACAGCAGCGACGCCGTGGCGATCAGTCCGATGACCCAGCCGGCCCCGGCGGGCACCCAGTGCAACCGCGACCGGGTCCGGCTGCGGGCGCTGCTCGTCGTCGCGGTCATAGGCGGCCAGAATATCGGCCCAAGTTCTCTGGCAGGGCCCAAGTTCTCTCGCAGGGCCCGAGTCTCTGGGAGGGATGCGTCAGCGAACCGGGCCGGTGTACTTCTCGCCGGGCCCCTGACCCGGCTCGTCGGGGAAGCTGCCCGCCTCGCGGAAGGCGAGTTGCAGCGATCGCAGTCCGTCCATCAGCGGTCCGGCGTGCGGTCCGAGGTCCGGGCGGGCCGCGGTGAGCAGTCCGGCCAGGGCGGTGATCAGCCGGCGCGCCTCGTCGAGATCGAGGTGCGCGCTGCTCTCCGGGTCGGGGGCGGCCAGGCCCAGCTTCTCGGCGGCGGCGCTCATCAGCATCACCGCGGCCCTGCTGATCACCTCCGCGGACGGGATGTCGGCCAGTTCGCGGATGCTGCTGTTCTCGAGGAGGGGTTTCTCCGACATGCCTGTTAGACTCCCATGGACGACCGTCCCGGCTGACGCCAGGACATCAAGTGGAGTCCCACTCCCACCGCTTGCCGATCAGGCTCAGCGGTCCGGTCGCGAATACCTCGGTATTCGTTCTGCGGATTGACGCAGGCGGCGCTACGCCGTGATCGGTCGGCATTGGGCCCTGCTGTGTGCAGGGCTTTTCTGTTCGATTGGACGCTTCTGTTCAATCCGGCAGAGTGCTGGTGGCGTGTGTCCTCCTGAACTGGTCCGGTAGTCACCGTGACGGTCTCACCGAGTAGACCGAACCAGGGAGGCCCCATCAGCACTGA
>NZ_JAFMJZ010000141.1 GCF_017853185.1 Mycolicibacterium sp. | reverse complement strand
CCGCGGGGGCCGGGCCTCCGGCGGTCTGGGCAGCCGCGCCTTGACGGCTGCCGGCACGGGTCCGGCCTGTCCCGGTGCCGGAGTCCCCGGAACGGGTCGACTCCTGCCCGGCGCCGGTGGTGCTGTCGGTGCCGGGATCGGCTGCGGCCACCCCCGTCAAACCCAGGATCGCCGACCCCACGCCGAGCGCGACCGCCAGTGCTCCGACCCGGCCGATGTAGGCGCCCAGACGCACCTCATTGAGCCGCTGATCAGGGCCGACAGGTAGCCGACCGGAGAAATGACGTGCACGCATGCTTTGACCCCTCCGCATTTGGATAGGGGACGCTAACACTGGGGTCGGGTCACGTGGCGTCATCTGCGACGAATGGTTCGATGTGGCGGGTCCCCGGCGCCGGCGGTCCGGGCTTCAGGATCATGTGGCACATGATCGAGCACGCGTCACCGCGCCAGAGCCCCCTGAAACGCTTCATCACCGCGATCGCGCGGACGGAGCCACCGGCGGTGGTCGTCCCGGACACCCATGGTCTCGACGAGATCGCCGTGATGCTGCATGAGATCGGCATGGCCCTGCTCGAGGTGAATCAGCCGACCCAGTTGGTGGTGAGCCGCCTTCAGGAGATCGCCCCGCGCTACACCACCGCCCCGGTGCGGGTGGTGGCGCTGCCGACGGTGCTGCTGATCCAGGTGGGCTCGGACGCCCACGAGATCGACATGTCGACCACTCTGAGTCTTCAACTCGACAAGGCCGGACGTATCGACGACATCGCCGCTCAGGCGGCCGTCGGCGGAATCACCCCGACCGACGCGATTGCCGCGGTCCGGCAGGCCCGGGCCACCGGCCCGCGTTTCGGACCGCTCACCACCATGGTCGGCTACGTGCTCGCCACACTCGGTTTCGCCCTGGTGATCCATCCGACCTGGGTGTCGTTGCCGCCACATGCCTTGCTGGGGTTCGTGGTTGCCGCGATCCTTCAGTTGAGCCGGCGGTATCCGGCACTGACGCCGGTGGTGCCGGTCATTGCGGCAGCGGTGACAGCCGCCCTGGCGAACTGGTTCGTGGCCGACGCCGCCCACGAGAGCCTGCTGATGGTGATCAGCCCGGCCCTGGTTGCGATGCTGCCCGGAGTCTCGCTGACCGTCGCGGCGGTGGAACTCGCCGGCGGGCAGATCATCGCGGGTGCAAGCCGCGGTGTGTACGCCGTCGCCCAATTGGCCCTGTTGGCCTTCGGCGCGATCCAGGCGTTGCACCTGGAGCCGGAGGGCACCGATCAGGTGATCTCGGGGCAGCTGATTCCCGGGGCGCTGTTCATCGCGATACCGGTGATGGCGCTGGGGCTCTACGTCTATCTGTCAGCCCCACGCGGATCACTGGTGTGGCTGATCGCGGCCATCGGGGTGGCTCTGGTCGGACGAACGGTGGCCGAGACCTTCCTGCCCAGTAGTCATGCCGGGTTCGTCGGAGCGCTGCTGATCGTTCCCTTCGCCATGCTGGCCGCGCGGATCAAGACCGCGCCGCCGGCGATGGTGATGCTGCTGGCGACCTTCTTTGCGCTCGTGCCCGGTGCGCTGAGCCTGACATCGGTGGCCGACGCCGCCGAGGGGCATACCGGCATCACCGGTATCGCGGTGGCAGGCTCGGCGGTGCTGTCCCTGGCACTCGGGACCATGGTGGGCTGGAGCATCGTCCAGGCCGTCCAGGGGGCTGCCCGGAGGGGAACTGTGACCGATCGGCAGCTGGCGGTCAGCCGCTAGGGACGATCGGCGAACACGACGTTCGTCAGTCCGGCCGACGCGTCGTACATCGACCAGGTCGGGATGTCGATGAGCGGGGTGAGGAACTTGAACGACGTCTTGGCGCCGGTCGGTGACGGCATGGCCGAGTTGTAGGTCCCGAACCCGCTGTTGCCGAAGTAGAGATAGTTGAATGTCGAGCCGACCGGGGGAACCTCGCCCGGAGTTGTCCCGGCGGTGCCGTCGATCACCTTGGTCACGAGGATGGCTTGGCTGTAGTTGCCGTACAAGTCCCGCTGGGTGGCGACATCTGCCTCGAAGGTTCCGCGCTGGACGCCGGCCGAGTCGTAGACACCGAACTGCTGATACCCCTGGATCTGGATCTCCCTGGGCGGCAGACCGTTCACTCCGGTCGGGGTGAGGGCGGTGGTGGGCAGGACGCTGTACCCGCCGGCGATCGGCAGTCGCTTGACCGGAGGCGGAGCCGACGCATCGAGGATGTTCAACGGGAACGTGTTGATGTTCGTCACCGTCGCGCCGTCGACCTTGATGTTGGAGACCACGTCGCCGTAGGGATCGGTCAGCGATGAGTACACGACATAGGTGGTGTCACTGTTCTCGTACATGACGTTGAACACCGACCCGACTCCCGGCACATCGCCGGAATTGGTCCCGGTGGTTCCGTCGATGACCTTGGTGACCAGGATGGCCTGGGTATGGACGCCCATGACGTCGGCCGTGGGGGTCGTGACGCCCTCGAAACTGCCGACCGTGTCGCCGGCGGAGTCCCGCAGGTTGAAGACCCCGTGTGACTGAACGGTGGTGTAGTAGGGCAGGAATCCGCTTGTCCCCACATAGATTTGGCCCGCCGGATCGGCGGGGGCGATGCTGTACCCGTTACCGAGATAGACCGGCTGACTGAGTACCGAATGGTCGGCGATGCCCTTGGATGCGTCGAAGCCGAAGGGCAGCGGAATGTCACCGAAGGGCGTGGTCAACCGGAAACTGACCACACTGTTCGGCGATGAGGGCATGGCGGTGTAGGACCAGCCGAACCCGGCGATCAGGTTGAAGCTCGCGATCAGGGAGCCGACCGGGGGAACTTGGCCGGGGCCGGTGCCGACGTTGATTCCGTCGTTGGCGGTGACGAGCAGTTCGACGTACTTGCTGCGGATGTTGAAGGGACTTCCGGTGCTCACCAGGGCGTCAAAGGTGCCGACCGGCTGGTTGGTCGCCGGGTCGACGACGCTGTACTGCTGCTGGCCCTGAACCAGGGTCGGCCCGCCCGGCCAGAACGTCCACTGCCCGTAGAACGAGGTGACGGTCTCGGTCGAACTGGGCACCAGGTTGTAACCGTTGACGACGAGGGTCTGGTTCAGCGTCGAGGTGGTCGGACCGAGATAGGTGGCGATACCGACCGCGCGCAGCGCGGACTCGGCGAGGCCCATCACCGACGATGCCACGCCCACCCAGATCTCCTTGAGAGCCGGTGTCGGGGGCAGCGCGTTGGGGTTCACCGTCGGTGTCATCTGCGCGACGGCCCTGGGCGCCGTCCTCGTCGACACGGCCCGCACCTGCCGCGCCGGGGCGGCAGTGGCTGCTGCAGATGGTTGCCGGGTCGGGATCGTCGGCCGCTTTGTGCGCTGTGCGGGTCCGGTGTGCACCGGGTTGCGACTCGGCGAACTGCTCACCGAGGTGGCACTCGATTCCGGTGATCCTGCATCCGCCGACGCGATCGCGGCGCATCCCGTCACGATCGCGACGCCCACGCCGAGCGCGACTGCCAAGCCTCCGACACGACCGATTTGTAGTGCAGCGCTCATGGGTTGGCAATCCTCGTCTGGTCCGGGCGCGGTAGTCCGTAGGCCTCGTAGACAAACCCCAGGTCGCGACGGATCCGCTCGGGGTCGAGGCCGAACTGATCCGGCGCGTGCTTGTGGCTGCTCGTGTAGGTGCGCTGCCGCTCTGCCTGTTCGCGCACCTCATCGAGAAAGGCTGCGCTGGGCTCGATTTCGAGGAAATCGACGATCCGCGCAATCGTGGGTTCGAGGTTCTGCAGCAGGTCGGTGTAGCGGACCACACAGAGGTTGCGGTCCGGAATGCGGCCGGAGGTCTGGGCCTCATAGAAGGTGCCGAGCATCGCGCAGGACGCCTGGTAGAGATTCTCGATCCAGCGCTGCTGGTCTGCTTCGGACGTGCGGTTCCACACGTCGTAGCCGTTCTCGAGCACCGCGGAGATCAGCGACATCCCGGACGGGATGACCTCGACCGGATCACGGATGATGTAGACCAGTTTGGCGTCGGGATAACGCTTGAGCACCTCGTCGAGGCGGAAGGTCAGCATGCTGGTCTTGGCCAGGATGCGGCCGGACTTCTTGTAGGTCAGATTTCGCC
The DNA here is from genome assembly GCF_017853185.1 of Mycolicibacterium sp. Classification (GTDB taxonomy): domain Bacteria; phylum Actinomycetota; class Actinomycetes; order Mycobacteriales; family Mycobacteriaceae; genus Mycobacterium. The sequence continues at coordinate 4,166 of NZ_JAFMJZ010000141.1, read as the reverse complement.
GCCAGCAGGCTTCGTAGTAGCGGAAGAACCGCTCCCGTTCGCGCTCGGTCACCCCCTCGATGCCGAAGGTCCGGCGGGACAGCTCGCTGCCCCAGATGTCCTGCCAGGCAAGGAAATACGCCCACGCAAACGGACCGTCGAGGGTGTGGAAGAACCAGGCGACGTCGTCGGTCTCGATACCCCGCAGGCTGGTGTCGTGCACATCGGACGGGTGGTAGCGGGCGGGGGAGAGCCGGTCCAGTCGAGGGACGATGCGCCCGAGCAGTTTGCGTGCGGTGATCGCCGGGAAGAGCATCTCCCACAACTCGAACGCCGCCATGTCGCCCGCGCCGAGCAGCAGCCGATGCAGGAAGGTGGTGCCGCTGCGCGGGTTGCCGATGATGAAGATCGGCCGGTCGATCTTCTGTTTCCGCAGACGTGGATAGAAGACGTGGTCGAGGCCCAGTGTCGTCGCCGAGATGGCCTGGCGTACCTGGAGGAGCAGGAACGCGCCGATGGGGCGCACCTTGAATCCGAAGGTCGTGCTGATCACCCGGTAGAGGCGCAGGTAATGGCTCACGCGTCCTCCCACACTGCCGCCGCGCTGACGATGGTGAAGCCGGCTGCGGCACTGGCGAGGACGATCTTGTCGCCGTTGTGCACGGCGCCCTGCTTGAGCCGGTGGTCGAGCGCGAGCACCCAGGAGGTGGTAGCGGTGTTGCCGAACAGCGAGTGGGTGAAGACGCCGGCCTGGGGACGGGCGCCGAGTTCGGCCAGGACCTTCTCGACCGAGGCTTCGCTGGGCTGATGGAATGCGTAGTGGGCGACGTCCTCGGCCGACCAGCCGGCGTCGTCGAGGAGGCGGCGGATCTCCGGCGGAACATGAATGCCCAGTGCGAACAGCTCCTTGGACTTCGACTCGAAATGCCCGTCGACCGGCGCACGGCACAGCGCCCAGTTCTCGCTGAGGGTCTTGTGCGTCATCCCGACGATGCGGGCGCCACCTCCCGGCAGCGGCTCCCGAGTCACCAGGAACGCCGCAGCGGCATTACCCAGCGTGAGTCCGGCGACGTCGACGGCAACGTCCTCGAGGGACTGGATGTCGTAGGTGACCCGGTCCCGGGTGATCTCACCGGCGCAGACCAGGGCGGTGCGGATCTCGTCGTGCAGGGCGAAATACCCGGCCACCACGTGAAGCGCCTCGATGAGGCCGGCGCAGGCGCAGGTCACGTCCAGCACATGAAGTGGCCGCGCTCCGAGGCGTCCGGCCACTTCAGCGGCGGTGGCCGGTTCGAAGGCGTCGCGGGCGATTCCGCCGTACACCAACAGGTCGAGATCCGTTGCTGCGACGCCGTTGGCCGCAAGGCAGGCGGCCGCCGCCTGGGCCGCGAACTCGCCGGGTGACAGCGTGGTGTCAGTCTCGAGGTATCGAACTTTGCTGTTACACCGATCGAAGACATAACGGATGCTCTGCTCGATGGGAATCCACTCATCAGCTTTGCCGCGAAAGGCTTTTCGGACCCGGGCGATCACTTCGTCGTTGTCGACCCCGGTGCCGGGAAGAGCCGTCTCAGGGGCCGACAGGTACATGGGCGGGAGCATCACTTTCCCCCCTTGGTCATATAGCCGTTATAGCACTGCGGGTCGGTCACCGGTTTGCTGACGCCTCGGGCCGGTGGACCAGAGGGCCCACGCGATGAGTACCGGCTGGAAGAAGAGCCGGATCAATCGAGCGCGGTCGCTGTCGAGCCCGAAGGCGTCCCGGTGGTGGATCCACTGGGCGATGTTGCCGGGGAAGACCGCGACGAAGAAAAGTGCGAGCAGCACACCCACCAGCGCCCGCCTGTTCGTCACCAGGATCAGCGCGGCGCCGAGTGCGATCTCCACCGCGCCGGAGGCGAGCACGGTGACATCCGGGGGCAGCGGTATGAACTCGGGTACCTGGGCTTGGAACTCCGCACGCGCGAAGGTCAGGTGCCCGATCCCCGCGAACACCATGAACGCCGCGAGGGTGATACGGCCGATGGTCCGGGCCGCCATTGCTAGACCAGCAGTTTCTTCAGCGCTTCGCGGGTATCGGCGGCCTCGTCGGGGTTCCCGCCGAACTCCACCGCCGCGAAATCGGTGACGCCGATCCCGGCGAGAGCCGCGATGCGATCCTGCACTTCGGCGGCGCTGCCGACGATCGCAATATCGGCCGGCCCCGTCACACCCTCCCGGTCGAGCATCGCCCGGTAACTCGGCAGCGCGCCGTAAGCCGCGAAGATCTGCGCGGCCCGCGCCGCCGCGCCGTCCTTGTCTGCGGTGACGCACACCGGCAGCGCTGCGATCACCCGCGGCGCCGGGCGGCCGAATTCCTCCGCGGCCCGGTTGATGGTGGGAATGGTGTGCGAGGCCAGAGTCGCCGGACCCGTGCACCAGGTCAGCGTGCCGTCGGCCATAGCCGCTGTGACGCGCAGCATCTGCTCACCCAGTGCCGCCACCACCACGCCGAACCCCTCTGAGCCTTTCACGTTGAGGGCGGCGTGCACCCGGTACATGTCCCCGTCGAAGTTGGCGGTTTCGTTGCGCGACAACGGCATCAGCACACTGAGGTACTCGCGCAGGTGACGAACCGGCTTGTCGTAACTCAGGCCGAGCATGTTCTCGATGACGATCTTGTGGCTGAGTCCGATTCCCAGCGTGAAGCGGTTTCCCGAGGCGGCGGCCACGGTATGGGCCTGCTGGGCGATGGCGTGCGGGTGCCGGGGGAAGGTGGGCACCACCGCGGTTCCGAGTTCGATGCGCGGCACCTTCGTGCCCACGACCGCCAGTGCGGTCAACGCATCCAGGCCGAAGATGTTGGGCGCCCAGTACGCAGCGAAACCGTCGCTCTCGGCCGAGGCCGCCTCGGCCACCACATCATCGAGGGTTCCGTCATTGACAGCGCTGCCGAAGATTCCGTACCTCATGGTCCCGACGCTACCGCGGCGCCCAGCCGGAACGGCTCCCGCACTGGTTGAACCAGTTTGGGAAATGGGTTAGATTCCGCGCGAAGATCCACAGCGACAGCCCGAGGCTGTCCCGGCAGATAAGGAAGCGCCTTGGCGATCTCGGTTCGTTCGCAGTTCATGGCAGGCACCGTGGCAATGGTCTCCGCGACTGCGCTCGCCGTCGGCGGTTCGACGGCCACCGCCCTGGATCTGCCGGCGCTGCGCGCCACTGCCTCGGCCAGTGTCGAACTGGCGGCATTGGCCAACCCGCTGCTGGAGATCTACGACACCATCCAGAAGACGGACCTCTACCTGTTCTCGATCGCCGAACCGCCGGTCACCGTCTTCGACCGGGCCGGGATCATTCCGGACTGGCTGGGCGCCGGGTTCCCCGTCCTCACCCAATACGTGCTGAACGCCTCCGACTACCTCGATCAGTCAGTCAGTTATCTGTTCCAGGACTTCCTGCCGCCGGCCCCGACGGCATCGTCGTATCCGGGCGCGTTGCGGCTCCTGACGTGGGCGGTCGATGCGCTGCCGGCCAACATCGGTTACGCGGCGCAGCAGCTTTTCGCCGGCAATCTCGTCGGTGCATTCCAGACGATGAAGTTCGCGGTCGTCAATCCCATCCAGGCCGCCCTCTATCAGACGCTGAACGCGGGCATGTATGCCCTTGGCGGAGTGGGGGTTCGGGCCGCCGCCGCCATCACCGCAGTCGCCGAATGGGTCCCCACCACGATCCGCAACCTCGCCGACGACGTCACCGTCGTGCTGAATGCGGCGGGGAACGTCGTGAGCAATGTCCTCTACGGAATCCAGACACTCAATCCGGAGACCGTCTGGAATTCCCTGGTGGTGGGACTGTTGGGCACTTCCGCCAATGTGGCCTTCCCGACGATCCCGGACGCGCTGATCAACCAGACGATCGGCGAGGGCGGCCGGATCTACACGGTTCCCGGGCAACCGACCTACCTCGAGGTGTCCAGCATGCGGCAGAACCTCACCGACCTCAGGGACAAGATCGCCGACGCGCTCGCCACCGATGTGCCGTTGCCGGCCGACCCGCCGTTCCCGGTCAACGGGCCGGGCTTCGGAACCTCGCAGATTCCCACCCCCTGGCAGCAGACACCGGTCGGCCCTCCGGTCGCCGCAGTGCGATCGGCCGCAGCGCGTGCCGAGAGCGCCTCCCGCGGCGCTACGCATCCGTCGCGGGCC
>NZ_JAFMJZ010000022.1 GCF_017853185.1 Mycolicibacterium sp. | reverse complement strand
CGGGCGCGGCGGTCGGCGAGCAGTTCCGAGGCGCGCTCATCGGTGATGGTGAGAACGTCATCGCCCTTGCGCAGGCTGGCGTTGGTCTCTCCGTCGGTGACGTACGGCCCGAACCGGCCGTCCTTGATCACCATCGGCTTCCCCGAGGCCGCATCGGTGCCGAGCTCGCGCAACGGCGGGGCAGCCGCACCCTGACCTCCGCGACGCTTGGGCTCGGCGTAGATCTTCAGCGCCTCCTCGAGGGTGACGTCGAAGATCTGTCCCTCATTGGCCAGCGAGCGGGAGTCGGTGCCGCGCTTGAGATATGGGCCGTAACGACCGTTCTGCGCGGTGATCTCCTCACCGTTGGCCGGGTCGACGCCGACCACACGCGGCAGTGACAGCAGCCGCAGCGCGTCCTCAAGAGTCACCGTCTGCAGATCCATCGACCGGAACAGCGATCCGGTGCGCGGCTTCGGCCCGGTGGGCTTCTTGGTCTTCTTCGCGCCGACACCGTCCTCGTCGTCGGGCGGCGGCGGCAGCACCTCGGTGACGTACGGGCCGTAGCGCCCGTCGCGGGCGACGATCTCGTGCCCGGACTCCGGATCGACCCCGAGCACCCGGCCCTCTTGCGGTGTGGCGAAAAGGGTTTCGGCCAACTCCAGGCTCAGCTCGTCCGGAGTGATCTCGTCGCTGAGGTTGGCGCGCTGAGGAGTCGGCTCACCGTCCTCGCCGGTGATCATCCGCTCCAGATACGGGCCGTTCTTGCCGACCCGCACATAGACCGGCCGGCCCTCGGCGTCGTCGAAGAGGTTGATCGAGTTCACCCCGCGGGCGTCGATGCCCTCCAGGTTGATCCCGACGAGCTTCTTCAGGCCGCCGGCCCGGGCGATCGAGTGCGGCACGCCGTGCTCGCCGCCGAAGTAGAAGTTGTGCAGCCAGTTGGTGCGGTGCTCATGACCCGAGGCGATCTCGTCGAGCTCGTCTTCCATGGCGGCGGTGAAGTCGTAGTCGACGAGCCGGCCGAAGTGCTGCTCGAGCAGACCGGTGACCGCGAACGCCACCCAGGACGGCACCAGGGCGCTGCCCTTCTTGTGCACGTATCCGCGATCCTGAATGGTCTTGATGATCGAGGAATACGTTGAGGGACGGCCGATTCCGTTCTCCTCGAGCATCTTGATCAGCGATGCCTCGGTGTACCGCGCCGGCGGAGAGGTGGCGTGACCGTCCGGGTTGAGCCCGACGGCGTCGACCCGTTGCCCCTGGCGCAGCTGCGGCAGCCGGCTCTCCGCGTCGTCGGCCTCGCCGCCGGCGAGTTCGTCGACGGTCTCGACGTAGGCCTTGAGGAAGCCGGGGAAGGTGATGGTGCGGCCGCTGGAGCTGAACGTGACATCCCGGCCGTCGGGCTCGGTGCCGTTGATGCGCAGGCTCAGCGTGGTGCCGCGGGCGTCGGCCATCTGCGAGGCCACCGTGCGCTGCCAGATCAACTCGTAGAGGCGGTAGCCGTCGGTGTCGAGTTCGGCGCGCAACGCCCCCGGAGTGGAAAAGGTGTCACCGGCCGGGCGGATGGCCTCGTGCGCCTCCTGGGCGTTCTTGACCTTGCGGGTGTACTGCCGCGGCGACGGGTGGACGTACTCCTCGCCGTAGAGCTGACGGGCCTGGTTGCGCGCGGCGTTGATCGCCGACTCCGACAGCGTCGTGGAGTCGGTTCGCATATAGGTGATGAAGCCGTTCTCGTACAGCCGCTGAGCCACGCTCATCGTGCGGTCGGCGGTGAACCGCAGCTTGCGGCCGGCCTCCTGCTGCAGAGTCGAGGTCATGAAGGGCGGATAGGGCCGACGGGTGTACGGCTTCTCCTCCACCGAGGCCACGGTCAGTGCAGCACCGCGCAACCCGGTCGCCAGCGCGGTGGCGGCGGCCTCGTTGAGCACCAGCACCTCGTCGGGCTTCTTGACCGAGCCGACGGAATCGAAATCGCGTCCGGTGGCGACCCGCTTGCCGTCCACCGAGACCAGCCGGGCGGTGAACCGGGGCGGGGTGGCGCCCGGATCGGAGACGCTGGCGTCGAGTTCGGCGAGCACGTCCCAGTAGGAGGCGCTGCGGAAGGCCATCCGCTCCCGCTCGCGCTCCACGATGACCCGGGTGGCCACCGACTGCACCCGGCCGGCCGAGAGCTTGGGGCCGACCTTCTTCCACAGCACCGGGCTGACCTCGTAGCCGTAGAGCCGGTCGAGGATGCGGCGGGTCTCCTGGGCGTCAACCAGGTCGGTGTCCAGGTCACGCGGGTTCTCTGCGGCCTCCCGGATGGCCGGTTCGGTGATCTCGTGGAACACCATCCGGCGGACCGGGACGCGCGGCTTCAGCGTCTCCAGCAGGTGCCAGGCGATGGCCTCGCCCTCGCGGTCACCGTCGGTGGCGAGATAGAGCTCGTCGACGTCCTTGAGCAGGCTCTTGAGTTCGGCGACGACGGCCTTCTTGTCGGGGCTGATCACATAGAGCGGTTCGAAGTCGTTGTCGACGTCGACACCGGTGCGGGCCCACTTCTCCGCCTTGTACTTGGCCGGGACGTCGGCAGCGCCCTTGGGCAGGTCGCGGATGTGCCCCCGGGAGGACTCGACAATGTAGTTCGGGCCCAGATAACCGGCAATTTTGCGCGCTTTAGTGGGCGACTCGACGATGACGAGCCGCCGGACGCTGCCGGAATTACCGGGACGGTCGTCGCCAGCCAACTGCGCTTACGCTCCACTTCTCTTATCTCCCGACAGGCTCCCCCTGCCATGCGGGTTGGTGACCCTAGCCTCCGCGGGCTGTTGACACAGTGGCACCACCGGACCGGCGGATGCAACCCGACTCCCCGGCGGACGCCCCTCAGACCTGTGGCCAGGCAGCCAACGCCTCGGCTCCGTCCGGAGGTTCCCCAACGTTCTCCACCAGGCGCAACAGCCGCCTGCGGCCGCTGATCCGCAGTGCCGGCCTGGCCCCACGGGTGCCGATCAGGGTCGGGGCGATACCCACCCTCATCAGAGCCGCCGCGAGGGCGGAATGAGTGTCGGGGGCGTGCGGATCAAGCCCGAGCAGATAGCGGTCGGCCTCCGGGACTCCGGCGGCCAATGTCCAGGCACGCAGTTCGCGCGGGCCCGGCAGCCACTCGCTGGGCACCGTCTTCACCGCGCCCCGGGTCCAGTCCGCCGCGATCCCCAGCAGTCGGGAGTCCACCGCGGTGCTGACCAGCGGAGTCGCCTCCTCGGTCCGGGTGATCTCCGCCTGTAGGCCCGCCGCGGTCATCATGGCCGCCAGCGCCGTGGCACGCCACAGCGTGTCGACCACCACCGAAAGTCGTGCGCCGCTGCCCACCGTCACCACCTGGCCGGCCGCCGCGAGCACCCCGGTGAGGTCGGCGACCGCGGGCGGCACCGACTCAGCGGAGAAGAACGACAGCTGACTCACAGGGTCGACATTAAGGCAGCCGAACGAAAACACCCCCGCAGCACCCGTGAACGGGGCTGGCGGGGGTGTCCGTCAGTTGTTGTTGATCAGATGGCGCGCACGCCGGTGGCCTGCGGTCCCTTCGGGCTCTGGCCCACCTCGAACTCGACCCTCTGGTTCTCCTCCAGGGTACGGAAACCGTTACCCTGAATTTCCGTGTAGTGGACGAACACATCGGCGGAGCCGTCCTCGGGGGCGATGAAGCCGAAGCCCTTCTCCGCGTTGAACCACTTCACAGTTCCCTGTGGCATGTTAAAAATTTCCTTCTCTTACTGCGGGCGGTCCACCGATGTTTCGGCAGGCCGGGCCAGTTCCGACCGCCATACCTTCGCAGAGTGACCGAAAACTTCCGGAGTAAGACCCTCGCAGGAACCGCGACCGCAACGAAACATCCTGCGATTGTGGAACCACGAACACAGAAGAAGCGACCTCCTTCATCCAACCACGTCTGGCCCGACTAGAACAGTCCCAGACATTCTTTGCTCCAGAATTCGTACCCAAAATCGGTGAAGGGCGGCCCCGTGGCCAGTTTCGGTGGCGAACTGCTCGCGGCAGTCTGCGCCGGTGACGGCCCTGCGGGCACCGATTCGCGACTGCGTCACGTGGCCGAAATATCCCCCCACACGGCGCAGACGCGGGACTGGCCATTGTGGGTGGGTGACGACGTCCGCGCCGCACTGGCCGGGCGCGGAGTCAGCGCGCCGTGGTCGCATCAGGTCGAGGCGGCCGAACTCGCACACGCCGGCCGGGACGTGGTGATCAGCACCGGGACCGCGTCCGGGAAGTCGCTGGCGTTCCAGCTTCCGATCCTCGATGTCCTGAGCGCCGACCCTCGGGCCAGGGCCCTGTATCTGTCGCCGACCAAAGCGCTGGGGCACGACCAGTTGCGCAGCGCGCACGCGTTGACCGCGGCCGTTCCCGGACTGCGCGACGCCGCCCCCACCGCCTATGACGGCGACACACCGGCCGAGGTCCGCCGGCTGGCCCGCGAGCGATCCCGCTGGCTGTTCTCCAACCCGGACATGATCCATCTGTCGATGCTGCGAAACCACCCGCGCTGGGCAGTTTTCCTGCGCGGATTGCGCTACATCGTGGTTGACGAATGTCATTACTACCGAGGGATTTTCGGCTCCAACGTCGCTATGGTGCTGCGCCGGCTGCTGCGGCTGTGCGAGCACTACGCGGTGGCCGGCTCCCCCGGACCGACGGTGGTCTTCGCCAGTGCCACCACCGCCGCACCAGGTTCGACAGCAACCGAATTGATCGGCCGGCCCGTCGCCGAGGTCACCGACGACGGCTCACCGCACGGTGCGCGCACCATCGCACTGTGGGAACCGGCGCTTCGCGACGACGTGGCGGGCGAGAACGGCGCACCGGTGCGCCGGTCGGCCGGAGCGGAGGCGGCCCGGATGCTGGCCGATCTGGTCGCCGAGGGGGCGCGCACGCTGACATTCGTCCGGTCGCGCCGCGGTGCGGAGTTGACCGCGCTGGGCGCCCGGGACCGCCTGGCGGACATCGCCCCGCAACTGTGCGACACCGTCGCCTCCTACCGGGCGGGTTACCTGGCCGAGGACCGCCGGGCACTGGAACGCGCGCTGACCGACGGCGAACTGCGTGGTCTGGCCACCACCAACGCGCTGGAACTCGGCATCGACATCGCGGGACTGGACGCCGTCCTGCTGGCCGGCTTTCCGGGCACCGTCGCATCCTTCTGGCAGCAGGCCGGGCGGTCCGGACGGCGCGGCCAGGGCGCCTTGGTGGTGCTGATCGCGCGCGACGACCCACTGGACACCTACCTGGTGCACCACCCCGAGGCGCTGCTCGGCAAACCCGTCGAACGGGTGGTCATCGATCCGGCCAACCCGTATGTGGTCGGACCGCAATTGCTCTGTGCCGCAACCGAACTGCCGCTGACTCAGACCGAGGTCGCCGGGTGGGCGGCCGAGTCCGTGGTGGCGGAACTGGTATCCGACGGGCTGTTGCGGCGCCGCGGCGAACGGTATTTCCCGGCACCCGGCCTCGAACCGCACCACAGTGTCGACATCCGCGGTACCGCCGGTGGTCAGGTGGCAATCCTGGAGGCCGACACCGGGCGGATACTGGGCAGCACCGGGGCCGGTCAGGCGCCGGCCACGGTGCACCCCGGTGCCGTCTACCTGCACCAGGGCGAAAGTTATCTCGTCGACTCGCTGGACCTAGAGGACGGAATCGCCTTCGTCCACGCGGAGGATCCGGGTTATGCGACGTTCGCCAGGGAGATCACCGACATCACCGTGACCGGACCGGGCGAACGAGTGGACCACGGGGCGGTGAACCTGGGCTTGGTACCGGTGTCGGTGACCCACCAGGTCGTCGGCTATCTGCGCCGGCGGATCTCCGGGGAGGTGATCGACTTCGTCGAACTCGACATGCCCCGACAAAGCCTGCCGACCATGGCGGCGATGTACACGATCACCCCGGAAGCCCTGCAGGACTGCGGTATCGACGCGTCGCAGGTTCCAGGCTCACTGCACGCCGCCGAGCACGCCGCAATCGGACTGCTGCCCTTGGTGGCCAGTTGCGACCGTGGCGACATCGGCGGAGTCTCGACCGCAGTCGGCGAGGGCGGGCTGCCGACAGTGTTCGTCTACGACGGCCATCCCGGCGGAGCCGGCTTCGCCGAACGGGGATTCCGGTCAGCGAGCACCTGGCTGGCGGCGACTGCCGAGGCGATCGAGGCCTGCGAGTGCCCGCACGGTTGCCCGTCCTGTGTGCAGTCGCCCAAGTGCGGCAACGGCAACGATCCGCTGGACAAAGCAGGTGCGATACGTGTCCTGCGATTGGTTCTGGCCGCAATCGACTCAGGCGGATGAGCGAGCCAGCCCGGTGGCCGCCGACCGACCCCTCGAACGGTCGACAGCCACTCCGCGTGCTGTTTGCCGCGCCGAAAACGGCGAGTTGGCAACGAACGGTCGGACAACGCGATCCGCTCGGCAAGGCCCTTTCGGGGCGTAGCTGAAAGATACGTCCACCGACAGGATTGACGCAACAGACAGTCGAACCGTCGGTCGTTTTCCCGACTTGGACGTCCGATTACCTGCGATTTCACCGCTACCCACCGTCAACTCGGCAGCGAGCGCCGACTAAACTGTCAACGTGACCCAGGATTGGCTGCTGGTGGAGACACTCGGCGACCAACCCGCGGTGGTGGCGCAGGGACGGCAGATGAAGAACTTCGTCCCGATCGCCGTCTTCCTGCGACGTAACCCGAATCTGCCGGCTATTCAGACCGCGATCGTCGAGACCGTCAGCACCGGCACCGGACTGGCCAGCATCACCCCGAAGACCAAGAAGGTCATCCGGACCGAACCGGTCCAGATGTCGGACGGGCGCATGCACGCGGTCCATGTCTGGTGCGGGCCGGTTGACGCCGAACCGCCGGCACGGCCGATCCCGGGACCGTTCAAGTGGGACATCACCCTCGGCGAGGGGTCGGCCACTCTGGAGTACTTCGCCAACGCGGGCATGGACCCCGCCATGGAGTCGACCACCGGGCGCGCATTCGCCGAGGACATCCCCAGCCGCAGTTTCAACCGCGAAGAGGCCAAGGCCCTGTCCTGGACCATCGACGCGGCACCGGGTCGTACCTTCTGCGCCACCTGGGACTTCCCCGACAAACAAGGCACCTTCCGGCGAGTCGGCTGGTGCGCGCGGACCTTGATGGAACCGGTCGACGACAACACCGAGCATCTGATCGCCCGTGCGCTCAATCTCGTTGAGCATGTCAACGAGTCACCGCTGCCACCGAACGCCTTCGCCGACCGCGTCCTGCAGGGACTGGCCCAACCCGGCACTTATCGGGCGGTGGCCGATATCAACAACTGGACCCTGCTGAAGTGGATCGACGATCCCTGCCCGTACTTCAACTGGCGGGATGCCCGGATGCATCCGGGCGACCGCGAACTCCTCGCCGAGCAGATGTCCGAGGAGTTGGGCCACGGGACAACCAGTGCGGTGTTCCGCCTGCCGGGCAACACCGAGGGTGAATGGGTGCCGATGCACGTCACCATCAACCGGATCGAACTCGAGGGCGACGTGTACGGCGGACTGGTCACCCTGCGCGTGCCCACCGACGACGAACTCACCGAAGCCGGCCTCGAGCGCTCGAGCGGATCCACCGCCTAACCCGCCCCCGTCTCAACTGCACCCGTCGGACCGGCCCGGGCGGATGCCCGCGCCTGCCGGCCGATCCGACCGCCGACCGGAACCGAGACGACAACGGTGGCGTCGAGTCGGGTGACCGTACAGCCGAGCAGCGTCGCACCCATCGCGTGTGCCAGAGCCTCCGCCTGCGCGCAGGCCGCCCCAGTCCCGGCGGGAACCCGTGCCGCGGCCGCCAAGGCGGCAAGGTCGGCGGCGGACTGCGCCCGATGCACGGCGATCACGGCCGCACCCAGCCAGATGCCGGCGACGCAGACCGAAGCCATTGCCGCGATGAAGACAGCTGCCAGGACCGTTGCCGCCCCCGCATCGTCACGCGCCAGGTTCAAGTGCCGCAACAGCTTCCCCACTGATGACCACGCCCGGCAGGATCGAAACCCTGTCGGTCACCCTGGCGACGACGTAGCCGCCGTTGCTGCGGAGTTCGACTGCGGCACCCGGCGGGGCCAGACCGCCGGCCACCCCGGCGGGGACACCGCCGCGGGCTGCCAATCGGGCAACCTCGCGGGCGGCGTCGATGCAGCGCACCTGCATCGACAACGCCGTCGCACCGGCGAGGCACAGCAGCATCACGCTGACGAGACTCGCGACGGCCAGTGCGGCCTCCACGGTGCTGAACCCGCCTTCGGCGGCCAGTCCCCGGCGGTCTAGGCCCTGGTGTTCAGTGCCCGGTTGATGATGTTGGTCAGCGCACCGACGATCGAATCGCCGGTCACCACGCTGTAGAGGATCGCGCCGAAGGCGGCGGCCGCAATGGTGCCGATCGCATACTCCACCGTGGACATGCCCGACTCGTCGACTGCGAGCAGCACGAGGCGATCCTTCAGGCGCCGAATGATTCTGTAGGACATTGCTTTTCCCTTCTCCGAATTGCCGGAAACCCATCGCACTCACAAGACCCCCGAACGCAGCACGTCCGAGGCCAGACCGGCCACCACCGGCACGATGCCGAGACAGACGAAGGCGGGCAGGAAGCACAGCCCGAGCGGACCGGCAATGAGAACCCCCGCCCGCTCACCCGCCGCCGCCGCGGCGTGCACGGCGTCCTGCCGCAACTGCTCGGCGAGTTCCCGCAGGCCCTGCGCAAGGGCGGTCCCCGAACTCGCGGACCGGCGCGCCAGGCGCATGAGCGCCTCCAGATCGGCATCGCCGCCGACGACGGTCCACGCGGTGTCCGGGTCGGCGCCCAGGGCGAGCAGATCGGCGGCCCGTTGCAACACCGCGCGTAAGACCGGCGTGGCGGACGGCGCGGTCGCCGCAGCGGCGGTGGCAACTCCCATGCCCGACTCAAGGCACACGGCGAGCACATCAAGGGCCGATGCGGTGGCGAACGGGTCAGTGCACCAATGCTTTTGGTCAGGATCGGCGTTCGGGCCGGCGCTGATGCCAGTGAGCCGGCGGGCCGGCACCCGCCCCGGCAGGGCCAGCAGGGACATCGCGAGCAGAAGTGCGGCGGTTGTCATGGCGCCAGCCGGTCAACGATGCGGTCCGACCAGGACACCCCTGCGGCGGTCAGGCCGGCGCCGAGTAGCAGTAGCCAGCTCCCGAGTCCACTGCCGAGTAGGAACCGCAACGGATGAGCTCCGATGAGCTGGCCGAGCAGAATCCCGAGCAGAGGCAGACCGGCGAGGATGGCTGCGGTGGCCCGGGCTCCCGCCAGACCGGCTTGAACCCGGCTGCTGAAGCGCTGCCGGTCGACGATGTCGCGCTGCGCTGCCCGCATCAGCGTCGCCATGGTCAGCCCGTGGTCGGAGGCCAACCGCCAGCAGACCGCGATCCGATCCCAGTAGGACGGCACCGCGGAGTCCGCGGCCACCGCGCGCAGACCGGTGGTGACGTCGGCGCCGAGTCCCACCCGCGCCGCGACGGTACACAGCGCCGAACCGACTGCACCAGTCGACTCGGACGCGGCGATACCGAAAGCCCGCAGGGGATGTGCGCCGACCCGCAATTCACCGACCACCGTCTCCAAGGCCGCGGCCAGGTCATCGGACTGGCCCTGCCGGATCCGGATGAGACGCGCCCTGCGGCGGCGCGACTGCATCATCAGTGCCGCGCCCGCCCCCACCACGGCCAGGACCGGGGTCGTGGCGATCGCCAGGATCAGGCCCAGCACAGCGGGCGTCAACGCTGCCGGTGCCGTCGGCAGCCGCCGGGCGGAGGTACCGATCAGGCGCAGCCGGGGATGTGGAGGCATCGCCAGCAGTGCCGTCGCCAGCAGCAGTGCGGCCAGCGACGTCGTCGTCATGACCGGCGCCGTTCGTCGATCATCCGACGCAAGTCCGTTGCGCCGTCGAGGAATCCGTCTCCGGACCGCCAGGCCGGGACCGCACAGACCAGGCCCGTGCCGGTCCGGCGCAACACGGCGATCTCCTCCAGCCGCCTGCCGGTCGGGCCGCGCCCGACATGAATCACCACTTGGACCGCCGCCGCGAGCTGGCTGTGCAACGCACCTCGGTCGAGGCCACCGAGGGCGCCCAGCGCTTCCAGCCGGGCCGGCACCTCCCCGGGACGGTTGGCGTGGACCGTGCCGGCACCGCCGTCGTGCCCGGTGTTCAGGGCCGCCAGCAGATCGACCACCTCGGCGCCGCGGACCTCACCGACGACGATCCGGTCGGGCCGCATGCGCAGGGCCTGACGGACCAACTGCCGCAGCGTGATCTCACCGGCCCCTTCGACGTTCGCACCGCGGGCCACCAACCGGACCAGGTGCGGGTGGCGTGGAGCCAGCTCCGGAGCGTCCTCGACACAGACGATGCGCTCCCCCGGATCGACCGCTCCCAACGCGGCGGCAAGAAGTGTGGTCTTGCCCGCGCCCGTGCCACCGGACACCAGGAACGCCAACCGCCCGGCGATGACCTCGGAAAGTAGGGCAGCGGCTTGAGCCGGGATGGCGCCGATCGCCTGCAGTGCCGCGAGATCCTGGGTCGCGGGGCGCAGCACGCGCAGGGACAGACAGGTGCCCGCGACGGCCACCGGCGGGAGCACGGCGTGCAGGCGCACGGTGAAGCGCCCGGATCCGATACCGGCAAGCTGGCCGTCCACCCACGGTTGCGCGTCGTCGAGCCGTCGGCCGGCCGTGACGGCAAGCCGCTGAGCGAGACGGCGAACAGAAGCCTCATCGGGAAATCGGATTCCACTGTGGCGCAATCCGTTTCCGTCGTCGACCCAGACGTCTCCAGGGCCGGTCACCAGAACGTCGGTGGTCCCGTCGGCCTCCAGCAGCGGATCCAGAATCCCGGCGCCGGTCAATTCGGTCTCGAGTAGGCGCAGGTTAGACAGCATCTCGGTGTCGCCCAGAACGCCGCCGGACTCGGCGCGGATGGCCGCCGCGACAACCGCCGGGCGCAGTGCCCCGGATTCCGCGGCGAGCCGCTCGCGGACCCGGTCGATCAGCGATCCGCTCATCATCCGCCGCCCTCGATCTGCACCGCGGCGAGCACCTTGCGGGCCGCTGCGGCGAGCGGGGACCGTCGGCGCATCCGCCAACCGCCGCTCTCCAACTGCCGGTCGAGTCCGGGCTCGGGCCGCATCGCGGCGAGCAGTGGCAGTCCGGCCGCCTGCGCAACTTCTGCTGCCCGCAGTCCGCCCGGCGCCGGCCCGCGCACCACGAGTCCGATGTTGGCGTGCACGGTTCGCAGCACCCCCGCCAGGGCCGCGGTGGCGGCGATGCCACGAATGTCGCAACTGGTGATGACGGCGACCAGATCCGCCGATTCCAGAGCAGGGCCGGATGCGTGACTCAGTTGCCGCGGCACGTCGCAGACGACCGTGGCGCCGCCCCGCAGGCCTGCCTCGAGCACCGCGTTGACCGACGCCGAGTCGATCTCATGGAACCCACGGCCGCAGGACAGCAGCCGGACACCGTCCCGGTACGGAAGCGCTTGTTGCACAGCGGCCCACGTCAACCGGCCGTCGTGGACCTTGAGGTCGGGCCAGCGCAGGCCCGGTGAGTCCTCGGCACCCAACAACAGGTCGATGCCACCACCGCTTGAATCCAGATCGACCAGTAATGTCTCGCCGGCACAGCGGGCGAGTGCGGCGGCGAACACCGACGCTCCGCCACCACCACGGCCGGCGACCACCGCTACCGCCCGGCCGCGCCGCGGACCCACGCCGCCATCCTGCGCGACCTCGGAGAGCCGATGGACCAGCAGGCCCTCCTGTGCCGGCAGCGAGTAGAGATGTTGGGCTCCGACCTCGATCGCGATCGCCCAGGTATTCGGGGACGGCTCGCCGGCCCCGACCAGGAGCACACCGTCGCGGCGCGGCAGGCCTTCCTGCACGCACCGGTGCGCACCCTCCTCGTCGAGGACGATCGCGGACGCGTCCGACCAGGTGCGACTGCCCGGGGAACGCCGGCGCACCACCGGCAGGCCCGCCGCTGCCGCGACCCGATCCGCGCTGTCCGCCAGTTGCGGGTCACTGAGCACGGTGAGCACGGAAGCCATGCGAGGCAGAGTGTCGCGCCTACCGGAACGCCGCCAGCCAGCTGACGCGCTGCTGTGGATATCTGCCCGACTGGGTATAGAAAAAGGACGACCCTCGCCAGGGGGGGAGGAGGCGAGGGTCGTCGTGTATCAGCCCCGGGGGGTCGGGCTGATGCACACCCAGCATAAGCTGAGTGATGCTCACTATACACACGGGACCGCGGTCCGGCGCAAGTGTTAATCACCCATGAAAAACCACGTTTTTCCTGTGAATTTACAGTCCCGGCAAGGTGGCATGGACTGCCATTTTGAGCCGCTCCGGTGGGGGCGATCCGGTTCGGCACGCCTATCCTCGAGACCGTGACCGCCACCGTCGGGGTTCCGGCCCGCACCGCCGCTTTCTTCGACCTCGACAAGACCGTCATCGCCAAGTCGAGCACGCTGGCGTTCAGCAAGCCGTTCTTCAATCAAGGTCTGCTCAACCGGCGTGCGGTGCTCAAGTCGAGTTACGCCCAGTTCCTGTTCCTGATGTCCGGGGCCGACCACGACCAGATGGACCGGATGCGGTCGTATGTGACCGCCATGTGCACCGGCTGGGACGTCGAGCAGATCAAGTCGATCGTCAACGAGACACTGCACGACATCGTCGATCCGCTGGTGTTCGCAGAGGCCCGGGAATTGATCGCCGACCATCGGCTGTGCGGACGCGACGTCGTGGTGGTCTCGGCCTCCGGCGAGGAGATCGTCGCGCCGATCGCCCGGGCACTCGGAGCGACACACGCGATGGCCACCCGGATGGTGGTCGAGGACGGCAGGTACACCGGCGAGATCGGGTTCTACTGTTTCGGCGAAGGCAAGGCCGCCGCGATCCGCGAACTGGCGGTCCTCGAGGGCTATCCCCTGGAGCACTGCTACGCCTACTCCGACTCGGTGACCGATCTGCCGATGCTCGAAGAGGTCGGCCATCCCTGTGCGGTCAACCCGGATCGGGGGCTGCGCAAAGAGGCGGCCGCGCGTGGCTGGCCGGTGCTGAACTTCTCCCGACCTGTTCCACTGCGAGAACGGATTTCGGCTCCGTCCGGCGCGGCGGTGGCCACCACGGTGGCACTCGGACTCAGCGCGCTGGCGGCCGGCACGCTCACCTATTCGGTGACCTCTTCGCTGTTGCGACGCTTGGATTCCTAGTGACTTTCCGGCGTTGTGAAACTGTTGCCGTTTCCCTCTTGATGTGACGGCCGTCACGGAGTAGAACAGTGGGTACGGAAGCTCGGCGAGGCCAAGGTGGGATCGGAAGAGAAGGTTCCACTTCCCGAGTTGAGCGACCTAGCACGGTTCCAGGCACCCACGCGGAGCACGCCGCGGAGATGGCAAAAGTGTTGCGGGCCTGCGAGATTGCGCAGAGCAGTCGGGCTGTGACTCAATGGGTCGAGTCACAGTCGCAGCGCGGCGCATGATCGCCGAGGCCGACCCACGCAACCCACAGAGCACGCTTGGTAACCGGGGACCGTGCTAGCGGGCGGCGAGCCGAACGAGAGTTCGGAGCGCCGCCCGTTTCATGTCTGCAGACCTATTTCTTGAAGGCTTCTGCGATCGACAACGCTTCGCGCGCACCGTCTTCCATTCCACGGCAGCACATCAGCAGCCAGGCGCCAACGCCCTCCTTCGTTCCGGTCGCGAAGCCGGCCGCGGCTGTGCGGTATTCGTCGGCACGGCGCAACCAGTACACCTCCGGAACGCCGAGTCCGTGTGGGTCCAGCCCGCTGGCGATCGACACCAATCGTGACACCGCTCTTGCCACGATGCCGTCGGCGCTACCGAACGGAGCCAACGTCAACAACTCACCATGGGCGACGCCGGCCAGCAGCGGCGCCGGCACCGAGCTGCCCCCGGTCACCAGCCGGCTGAGCAGATCCAGTCGGGCGGCGGTTTCCGGTTTCTGATGCGGCCGCCCCAACTGCTCCTCGTCGACCAGGTCGGCGGCGGCCAATGAGTGCAGTCGGGCCAGTGCCTGCAGCGGTGCCCGCTGCCATACACCCACCAGTGCCGTCGCCCCACCCTCGATCGCCTGCCCGGTCCGCAACGCCCCGGCCAGCAGCGGATCGTCAGCCACCGCGTCGAGGGCGATCCCGCCGCCGTCCAATGCCGAGGAGGACCGTGCGCCGCGGACCGCGGACTCGGCGGCCGTCATCGGCCAGTTGCGCAGGTTGGTCCGATGCCGGTGCGCCTTGCCCAGTGCAACGCGCGCCGCCTCGGCGGCCTCGGCCACATCCGGAAGTTGCAGCAGCGGAGCCAGGAGATCGCGTCGGTCGCGCGCACCGGAGGTCACTCCGGTCACGCTAGCCGACCGCTGACAGTCCGGCCGCGCGCCGTTCGTCGCGCAACATCCACCGCCCGGCGAGAGATCCGAAGTGCTTGTCCCCAAAACGTTCCAGGTGATTACGCTCACACCATGACCGAGGCGCATGACGAAGCTCCCACCCATTACCCGCCGTCCGCTGCGTTCGCGGCCCAGGCCAACGCGAAGGCGGACCTCTACGCCGAAGCAGAGGCCGATCGCCTCGGATTCTGGGCGAAACAGGCCAACCGGCTGTCATGGGACACTCCGTTCACCGAGGTCTTGGACTGGTCCGAAGCGCCCTTCGCGAAGTGGTTCGTCGGCGGCAAGCTCAACGTCGCGTACAACTGCGTGGACCGTCACGTCGAGGCCGGCAACGGCGACCGGGTCGCGATCCACTGGGAGGGCGAGCCGCTGGGCGACGCCCGCAGCATCACCTACGCCGAACTCAAGGACGAGGTGTCCCAGGCCGCCAACACGCTGACCGATCTCGGCGTCAAGGCCGGCGACCGGGTGGCCATCTACATGCCGATGATCCCCGAAGCCGTGGTGGCGATGCTCGCCTGCGCGCGCCTCGGCGCCATGCACAGCGTGGTGTTCGGTGGCTTCTCCGCTTCGGCGCTGCGCGCCCGCGTCGACGACGCCAAAGCCAAGCTGGTCATCACCACCGACGGTCAGTACCGCCGCGGCACAGCGGTGTCACTAAAGGACGCCGTCGACGACGCGGTCGCGGGCCAGGACTGTGTGACCAACGTCCTGGTGGTGCGCCGCACCGGGACTGACGTGAACTGGACCGAGGGTCGCGACCTGTGGTGGCACGAGACGGTCGGAAAGGCCTCCACCGACCACACCCCGGAGGCCTTCGACTCCGAGCAGCCGTTGTTCCTGCTCTACACCTCGGGCACCACCGGCAACCCGAAGGGCATCATTCACACCTCCGGCGGCTACCTGACCCAGGCGTCGTACACCCACAATTACGTCTTCGACATCAAGCCGGAGACCGACGTGTACTGGTGTACCGCCGACATCGGCTGGATCACCGGCCACACCTACATCGTGTACGGCCCGCTTTCCAACGGTGCCACCCAGGTTCTCTACGAGGGCACGCCCGCCTCACCGGATGAGCATCGGCACTTCCAGGTGATCGAAAAGTACGGCGTCACAATCTATTACACCGCTCCAACCCTGATCCGCACCTTCATGAAGTGGGGCCGGGAACTGGCTTACGACCACAACCTCTCAAGCCTGCGACTGCTGGGTTCGGTGGGCGAGCCGATCAACCCGGAGGCGTGGCGCTGGTATCGGCTGGTGTTCGGCGATGACGCTGTGCCGATCGTCGACACCTGGTGGCAGACCGAGACCGGCGGCGCGATGATCGCGCCACTGCCCGGCGTGACCGTGTGCAAGCCGGGTTCGGCGATGCACGCACTGCCCGGCATCTCGGCCAAGATCGTCGACGACAACGGCAAGGAACTCGCCCCGAGCGCCGACCACGGCGAGCACGTCACCGGGTACCTGGTTCTGGACAAGCCGTGGCCGGCCATGCTGCGCGGCATCTGGGGCGATCCGGAGCGCTTCAAGGAGACCTACTGGGAGCGGTTCGGCGAGCAGGGCTGGTACTTCGCCGGCGACGGCGCCCGCTACGGACTCGACGGCGAGATCTGGGTGCTGGGCCGCATCGACGATGTCATGAACATCTCCGGGCACCGCATCTCCACCGCCGAGGTGGAGTCGGCCCTCGTCGGGCACGCCGGGGTCGCCGAGGCGGCCGTGGTCGGCGCCACCGACGCCCAGACCGGTCAGGCGATCTGCGCCTTCGTCATCCTCAAGGAGCACCACGCCGACATCTCCACCGAGCAGATGGTCGAGGAGTTGCGCGCGCAGGTGGCCCACGACATCTCGCCGATCGCCAAGCCGCGCGAAATCCACGTGGTCCCAGAGCTTCCCAAGACCCGAAGCGGCAAGATCATGCGGCGTCTGCTGCGCGACGTGGCCGAGGGTCGCGAACTCGGCGACACCTCGACCCTGTTGGACGCGAGCGTGTTCGAGGCGATCCGGTCCAGCAAGGCCAACTAGGCGGACTCCGCCCAGCGTGAAGTCATCTTCACCACCGGTCGCGGGAGTGAAGGTAACTTCACGCGGCGAGGGGGTCCGCGCCTAGGCCGGCCCGGGGGCGGGATTCGCCGTCGGGACGAACCCGGTGCCGGGGCGGTCCTTGGCCGCGACGTCACCGAGGATCGCGTTGATGGACTCGGTGACCGCCGGGGTGTGCAGCGGGATGAATTTGATGACGCACACCGGCAGCCCGTCGGTGAAGGCGCCGTGCAGCATGCCGACGAGCCTGTTGTTCACCGTCACCGGGGCGCCGGAGTCGCCAGGCTGGCCGCACACCTGATTGACGATGGTGCCCGGCTGCTCACCGGGTCCCCAGGTGACGCCGCAGGAGTAGCCGGTGGTGCGGCCGAGTTTGCAGGCCACCTGGCCGAAGGTCGGATCGGGTCCGATGCCGTCGATCTGGAAGCCGTTCCAGTTCGACACCGGGTTCACCTTGGCCGGATCGAATCGGATCACCGCGTAGTCCAGGGCGTCGTTGCCGGCCACCATCGTGCCGAT
Source organism: Mycolicibacterium sp. (assembly GCF_017853185.1). Classification (GTDB taxonomy): domain Bacteria; phylum Actinomycetota; class Actinomycetes; order Mycobacteriales; family Mycobacteriaceae; genus Mycobacterium. The sequence continues at coordinate 13,614 of NZ_JAFMJZ010000022.1, read as the reverse complement.
GATGCCCTTGTCGCGTTGCGCCTCGGAGGCCACCTGGGCTCCGGGTCCGCCGCAGTGCGCCGAGGTGAAGCCGATCAGCGCGCCGGTCTTGTCGGTGCCGATGGTGGTCAGGGTGCAGTAGACGTCGCCGTCGATGACGATGCCGGCACCGCCCCCCAACGGCACCTTCTCGTCGGCGGCGGCCGCGGTCGGCGCCACGGCGGGCAGCAGGGCGGCCAGGGCCAGGACCGCAGCCCCCGCCATCCGCCGCACCGGTTGTGCGGTGATCACTGATACCTCCCTGGTTTCCCCACTTACCAGTCGAGTTTACCTTGGTCACTTCCGTAACTTCTGCAACAACGCGATGGGCAACCCGGCGGCGACGGCGACGTGGCAACATGAACACCCACCACAACGCCGAATGGAGGACAGCCGTGAGCAATCGGGATCGCAAGAACGGGGTGCCCTCGAGTGTGACCTCGATTCCCCTGGTGGACCCCAGTGCGATGCCGGCCAACCCCTCCATCGGTGATCTGGTCCGCGACGCCACCTCCCAGGTCTCGACACTGGTGCGCGCCGAGGTCGAACTGGCCAAGGCCGAGGTCACCCGCGATGTGAAGAAGGGTCTGACCGGCAGCGTCTACTTCATCCTGGCGCTGGTGGTGCTGCTCTACTCCACCTTCTTCATGTTCTTCTTCCTGGCCGAACTCCTGGACAACTGGCTGTGGCGCTGGGCGTCGTTCCTGATCGTGTTCATCCTGATGCTGGTCGTCACCGGGGTGTTCGCCCTGCTCGGCTACCTCAAGGTCCGCCGCATCCGCGGCCCGCAGGAGACCATCGCATCGGTGAAGGAGACCACCGCCGCACTGACCCCCGGCGCGCACCGGTCGTCAGCCATGAGTTCGTCGACAGCTCCGGCGGTCGCACCGAGCGCGACGGCCGGAGTGCTCCCGCCGGCAACCGAAACCGGCACCGATCCCTCCGGCTGGTGACAGCCCGGCCGGATCCCTCGGTCACCCGTATCGCCGGACCGTGGCGTCATCTGGACGTCCACGCCAACGGAATCCGGTTCCAGTGCGTCGAGGCCGTGGACGAGTCCGACTCCGGTGACACCCCGCCCACCGCGCGACCGTTGGTGATCATGCTGCACGGCTTCGGCTCGTTCTGGTGGTCCTGGCGGCATCAGTTGCGCGGCCTGTCGGGAGCTCGTCTGGTCGCGGTGGACCTACGGGGTTACGGCGGCAGCGACAAACCGCCGCGCGGCTATGACGGCTGGACGCTGGCCGGTGACACCGCCGGTCTGGTGCGCGCACTCGGCCACACCTCGGCCACGCTGGTCGGGCACGCCGACGGCGGCCTGGTCTGCTGGGCCACCGCGGTGCTGCACCCCCGGATGGTGCGGGCCATCGCACTGGTCAGTTCGCCCCACCCGGTGGCGCTGAAGGCCTCGGTGCTGGCCAACGCCGATCAGCGCAGAGCGCTGCTGCCCACACTGCTGGGCTACCAGATGCCACGCTGGCCCGAGCACCTAATGACCCGACATGACGCCGAAGATCTCGAAGCGCTGGTGCGTAGCCGGGCATCCTCGAAATGGCAAGCGGGCGAAGACTTCTCCGAGACGGTCAAACACCTGCGCCAAGCCATCCAGATCCCATCCGCCGCGCACTGCGCCCTGGAGTACCAGCGCTGGGCGGTGCGCAGCCAACTCCGCACCGAGGGCCGGCGGTTCATGAAGCTGATGGACCGCCGCCTCGACATCCCGCTGTTGCATCTGCGCGGCGGTACCGATCCCTACGTGCTGAGCGACCCGGTCGCCCGCAGCAGACGCTATGCGCCGCACGGCCGGTTTGCCGAGATCGCCGGTGTTGGGCACTACGCCCACGAGGAGTCACCGCAGGCGGTCAACAATGCGCTGCAGCAGTTCCTCGATGCCGTCTAACTCTTTCGGGGTCTAACCGTTGACGCAGACCCCGGTCTGCACCTTCGCGGTGTTGCCGATCTTGGCCAGCTGCCGTGAGACCTCATTGGTGGTCATCACGAAGCCGGTGTCCTTGTCGTCGACCGCGGCGCCGAAGACCACACCGATGACCTTGCCGGAACGATTGATCATCGGACCGCCCGAATTGCCTTGCCGGACAAGGCCACGGATGGTGTAGACCTCGCGGTTGACCGTGGTGGTCTTGTAGATGTCGGGGCCGCTGAGTTCGATGATCTCGCGGACCCGCGCCGGAGTGGCGACGAAATCACCGCCGCCCGGGTAGCCGAGCACCACCGCGTCGGTTCCGGACTTGGCCGGCTCATCGGCGAACACCAACGGCTGCTGCGGCAGGTTCGGCACGTCGAGGATCGAGATGTCGGCATTGGGGTCGTAGGACACCACCGTCGCGTCGTACTTCTTGCCTTCGGCTTCCACCGTGACGCTCTCCGAGCCCGCGACCACATGCGCGTTGGACATCACCCGGTTCGGCGCGATGACGAAACCCGTTCCCTCCAGGACCTTTTGGCACGACGTCGCCACACCGCGGATCTTGACGACGCTCGGCCGGGTCTGGGCCACCACCAGGCTGTCGGCCAGTGAGGCGTCCGGCGCGTCGACGTTCGCAATGGGCGTGCGGCCGAACGGCTCCAGTACCTCGGGCAGCCCGGAGGTGCTCAACAGGGCTGACATCCGCTTGGGTACCGTGCGCAGCCACTCCGGGGCGTACTTGTCCACCTCGGCGACCACCTTGGAACCACGCACCGCCGCAGCCAGACTCGGCTGGTCCGACGACGTCAGCGGGCTGGCCAGCAGCCAGGCCGCGACGAACACCACCACCAGTTGCAGGCCGACGCCGATGACCGAGTCGACCGCACGGATGGGGCCGTTGCGGATGGAACCTCGAACGGCCCGGCCGAGCACGACACCGGCGACCTCCCCGATGACCACCAGCGCGAGGATCAGGAACAGTGCGGCGAACAGCTTGCCCCGCGGCGAGTGGATGTGGCTGACGATGTGCGGCGCGAGCATGACGCCGGCGATGGCGCCCAGCACCACGCCCACGAAGGACATCAACGAGCCCAGCGCACCGGAACGCCACCCGGAGATCGCCGCGATGAGGGCAACGCCGATCACGGCGATGTCCAGCCATTGCGAACTGGTCACTGCGGTTCCTCACTGTCGTCGCCGACGAGTGCCATCGCCTCGTCAAGCTCCCGAATGTCCTGGGTATCCCATGCTTGCGACCAGCCGGCCACATCGAGCATTGCCGAGATTACGTGACCGGTGAATCCCCACACCAACATCTCGTTGAGCAGGAATGCCGGGCCGGCGAAGCGGGGTTCGGTCCGGTAGACCATCAATCGGTTCTGCGGATTGACGAACGCCCGCAGCGGAACGCGGGCCACCACCGCCGTCTCGGCCTCGTTGACCACCGCGACCGGTCCCGGGTCCGGGGAGTACGCCAGCACCGGGACGACGTGGAAACCGGAGGGCGGGATGAACATTCGCTCCAGCGTGGCCAGCGGGTGCAGCCGTCCGGGGTCGATCCCGGTCTCCTCCTGCGCCTCCCGAAGCGCGGTGGCGACCGGCCCGGTGTCCTCCGGGTCAGCCTTGCCGCCGGGGAAGGCCGCCTGCCCGGCATGGTGGCGCAACGTGTTGGCCCGCACCGTCAGCAGCAGATCGGCGTCGCCCGGAAACTCCCCGGCCGGGTGATCGGCATGCGGCCCGGAGAACAGCACCAGCACCGCGGCGTCCCGGCCGGACCGGGCGGCGGTCGCGGCGTCCCGGGCGCCGGTCAGGGCGGCCAGCAACTCCGGCGGCACCCGGCGCCGGTAGGCGTGTGGCACCCGGTCGACGTTGTCGACCAAAGGGGCGAGCCAGGGCGGTCCGGCGGCCGGGTTGAGCGAGCTCATGCCAGCGCCGCACTCACCGCTGCCGAAATCTCATCGGCACTGGTGAACGGGGTCGGGATCATCTTGGCGACGCTGCCGTCCGGACGCAGCACCACCGTCGCGGGCATCACGTTCGGCACTCCGAGTGCGGCGGCGATGCTGCGCCGGCCGTCCTGAAGTACCGGAAGTCGCACCCCCAGATCGGCCATCCGGATCAGCGCCGCGGTCTCGTTCTCGTCCTGGTGCACCGTCACCACGGTCACCGCATCACCGGCCTGCTGCTGATACCGGGCCAGCGCGGGCAGTTCCTCGGCGCACGGCCCGCACCAATAGGCCCACAGGTTGAGCACCACGGTGCGCCCGGCCAGGGCGCGGGCCACGTCAACGGGAGTCCCGTCGGCGGCGCACTCCACCACGATGCCGCGCAGGGCCGCCGGCCCGGCGCCCGGGCCATCGGCCGGGCAGGGCGGAAGATCGGCCCGCTGCCGGGGTCCGGCCAGGGCCGCCGCGGTGTCGGCGTCGCGGTGCGTGCGCGCGGCCGGGGCCTGTCGGGCGGCCGGCGACTCCGGGTGGTCACGCAGTTGCAGGGCCAGCGCCACGATCACCGCCACCACCACTGCCAGCATGGTCAGCGTCCACCGGGTCGACACCGTCATCTCTACAGCCCGGCCAGTGCCAGCAGATGGTCGGTCTCCGGACCCTTGACCAGTGCCGCGGCGACCAGCGGATCAGTCGGCCCCTCCCCGAAGGACGGGCAATCCTTGGCCAGCACGCATACCCCGCAGGCCGGCTTGCGGGCGTGGCAGACCCGTCGGCCGTGGAAGATCACCCGGTGGCTCAGCAGGGTCCACTCGCGACGTTCGATCAGCTCGCCGACGGCGTGCTCGACCTTGACCGGATCGGTCTCGGCGGTCCAGCGCCAGCGCCGCACCAGCCGGCCGAAGTGGGTGTCGACGGTGATACCGGGGACGTCGAAGGCGTTGCCCAGGATGACGTTTGCGGTCTTGCGCCCGACGCCGGGCAGCGTCACCAGCTCCTCGATGGTGGCCGGCACCTCGCCGTCGAACCGTTCGACGAGTTCCTGTCCCAGCCGGATCAACGAGTTCGCCTTATTCCGGAAGAACCCGGTCGGGCGGATGAGTTCCTCGAGTTCGGCCCGATCGGCCTGGGCGTAATCGCGCGCGGTGCGGTACCTGGCGAACAGCGCCGGCGTGGTGAGGTTGACCCGCTTGTCGGTGCTCTGCGCCGACAGGATCGTCGCGACCGCGAGTTCCAGCGGGTTGGTGAAATCCAGTTCGCAGTAGACGTGTGGGAAGGCCACGGCTAGTTGGCGGTTCATCCGGCGGGCGCGGCGGATCAGACCGACACGGGTCTCCCCATCCCATTTGGAAGGGTCCCACTTCTTCGAGCCCGCCGCCACGGGAGTCAGGGTACTGACCGCCGACAGACCGGTGGCATTTCGTGATCCCGATGAGACCTGATGCCGGTTAACTTCCGGGCTATGTCTTGGTTGCTCGCAGGGTTCATCCCGGGACTGCTGATGCTGTCAACGGTCGGCCTGCAGCGGTTGGAGAGCGTCATGCACACCGACCGGCCGTCCACCGGAGAGGCCGTGACACGGCTCCAACCGGCCCCCCGGACCGCCCCGCAGAAGGTCGTCCCGCTGACCGGATTCTCCGGGCTGAGCCCGAGGATGGAACCGGCATATCGCCTGATTCCCGACGAGCCCGGCCTGCCCACCCGGCTGTACGGGGCGTCACCGTCCAATCCTCAGTATCAGTCGCCCCGGCTCGCCAATCCTGTGTAGCGTAGGCACCTCGCAAAGCCGGTCTAACCATTAGGCTTGCGTGCTGTTACGACTGACGACCTGAGTAAGGGGCAACGTGGACGAGATCCTGGCCAGGGCCGGAATCTTCCAGGGAGTCGATCCCGCGGCAGTCTCGGCGTTGACCCGGCAACTTCAGCCGGTTGACTTCCCGCGCGGACACACCGTCTTCGCCGAGGGCGAGCCCGGCGATCGGCTCTACATCATCATCACCGGCAAGGTGAAGATCGGCCGCCGCTCCCCCGACGGCCGGGAGAACCTGCTGACGATCATGGGACCGTCGGACATGTTCGGCGAGCTGTCGATCTTCGACCCGGGCCCGCGCACCTCCAGCGCCACCACCATCACCGAGGTGCGGGCGGTGTCGATGGACCGCGACGCCCTCAAGGCGTGGATCGCCGACCGCCCGGAGATCGCCGATCAGCTGCTGCGGGTGCTCGCCCGCCGGCTGCGCCGGACCAACAACAACCTCGCCGATCTGATCTTCACCGACGTGCCCGGCCGGGTCGCCAAGCAGCTGCTGCAGCTGGCGCAGCGCTTCGGCACCCAGGAGGGTGGCGCGATGCGGGTCACCCACGACCTGACCCAGGAGGAGATCGCCCAGCTCGTCGGCGCCTCCCGCGAGACGGTCAACAAGGCACTCGCCGACTTCGCCCACCGCGGTTGGATCCGCCTGGAGGGCAAGAGCGTGTTGATCTGCGACTCCGAGCGGCTGGCCCGCCGAGCGAGGTAAGACTCGCTAACGCGTTGAGTGAGGAACCTTGCAGAGGTTCACTCGCACGTCGTCTGCAACGTTCCTCACTCGACGGGGTTGCGCAGGTAATCCAACTGGGCGCGCACCGATTGTTCGGCGGCCTCCCACAACTTCTCGTCGACGTCGGCGTAGACGTGCTCGACCACCTGTCGCGGGGTGGCCTCCTCGCCGAGGGTGCGCAGGGCGTCGCGCACCTGTCCGAGCCGTTCCTCCCGGTGCGCCAGGTACATCGCGACGACGGCTGCAAGATCGGCGAGTTCGGGACCGTGCCCGGGCAGCACGGTGCGTGGACCCAGCCCCTGCAATCGGCGCAGTGACGCGAGGTAGTCGGCCAGGCTGCCGTCCTCACCGTCGATGACGGTGGTGCCGCGGCCGAGCACGGTGTCTGCGGTCAGCACTGCGTCATCCATCACGAAGCTCAACGAGTCCGACGTGTGGCCGGGGGTGGCCATCACCGTGATGCGAACGCCGGCCGCCTCGATCACCTCGCCGTCGGCCAGCGCACCGCCGAGGCCGCGCAGGAATCCGCTGCCCACCGAACGCACGGTCGCCCCCGTGGCGGCCACCAGTCTGTCGATGCCCTCGGTGTGATCGCCGTGGCGATGACTGATGAGCACCAACGGAATTCGGCCCACGGCGGCCAGTCGGGTGATGTGCGCTTCATCGTCGGGGCCGGGATCGACGACGACGAACTCGTCGCTGCCCGGTCCCTGCAGCAGCCAGGTGTTGGTGCCGTCCAGCGTCATGTGGCCGGGGTTGTCGCACAACAGCACCGAGGCCGTCGCGGTGACCGGCCGGATCATCCCGTACGCGGGATGGGCCACTTACGCGACCTCGACGATGAGCTCCACCTCGACGGGCGCACCCAGTGGCAGCTCCGCGACGCCGACGGCCGAGCGGGCATGGACACCGGCGTCGCCGAACACCTCGCCGAGGAACTCCGAGGCGCCGTTGACCACACCGGGCTGACCGGTGAAGCCGGAGGCCGAGGCGACGAAACCGACGACCTTGACCACCCGGGTGACGTTGTCGACACCGACCAGGGCATTGATCGCGGCGAGCGCGTTGACGGCGCAGGTGCGCGCGGCGGTCTTGGCGTCTTCCGGGGTCACCTCGGCGCCGACCTTGCCGGTGTGGCTGAGCTTGCCGTCGACCAGTGGCAGCTGACCGGAGGTGTACACCAGGTTTCCGGTCCGGACCGCGGGCACATAGGCGGCCAGCGGCTTGGCCGGCGAGGGCAGCGTCACGCCGAGTTCGGCAAGCCGCGCCGTGACATTCCCGGCGCCGCTCACTTCGGCCTCTTGAGGTACGCGACGTGCTGTTCGCCGGTCGGGCCGTTGAGCACTGAGACCAGCTCCCAGCCGTCGGCGCCCCACTGGTCGAGAATCTGCTTGGTCGCATGGGTCAGCAGCGGCACCGTCGCGTACTCCCAGGTCGTTGGTTGGCTCATGAGCTCCAAGCCTACTCAAGTCGCCGAAAGCCCAGCGCCGCCTTGACTAGAGTGCAGATATGGCGACCAATGAAGGCAGCCCTGTCGGCTGGCCCGCTCGGCTGACCAAGGCCCGGCTGCACTTCGTCACCGGCAAGGGCGGCACCGGGAAGACCACGGTCGCGGCGGCGCTGGCACTGACCCTGGCTGCCGGCGGCCGCAAGGTGCTGCTGGTGGAAGTCGAAGGGCGGCAAGGCATTGCACAGCTGTTCGACGTCCCACCCCTGCCCTACGAGGAGATCAAAGTGGCGACCGCCGAAGGCGGCGGCCACGTCAACGCGCTGGCGGTGGACATCGAGGCGGCGTTCCTGGAATACCTCGACATGTTCTACAACCTGGGCATCGCCGGACGCGCGATGCGCCGGGTCGGCGCCATCGAGTTCGCCACCACAATCGCCCCCGGCCTGCGCGACGTGCTGCTGACCGGCAAGATCAAGGAGGCGGCGACCCGGGTGGACGCTCAGAAGCGCCCGGTGTACGACGCCATCGTGGTGGACTCCCCGCCGACGGGACGCATCTCACGGTTCCTCGACGTCACCAAGGCGCTGGCCGATATCGCCAAGGGCGGTCCGGTGCACTCCCAGTCCGAGGGTGTCGTCCGGTTGCTGCACTCCGAACAGACCGCGATCCATCTGGTCACCCTGCTCGAGGCACTGCCGATCCAGGAGACCATCGAGGCGATTGCCGAACTCGAGGAACTCGAATTGCCGATCGGCAGCGTGATCGTCAACCGCAACATCCCGGCGTTCCTGCCCGCAGGGGATCTGGCCAAGGCGGCCGAGGGTGTGATCGACGCCGACGGCGTGCGGGCCGGGCTGTCGAGGGCCGGGATCAAGTTGTCCGATGAGGACTTCGCCGGACTGCTGACCGAGACCATCGAGCACGCCACCCGGGTCGAGGCCCGCGCCGAAAGCGCACAGGAACTGGAGAACGTGCACATGCCACTACTGGAACTGCCCACCATTCCCGACGGGGTGGACCTGGGCAGCCTCTACGAACTGGCGGAAGTCCTTGCGCAGCAGGGCGTCCGATGAGCGCAGCGAAGAGGACAGTCGGGGTGAGTCGATGAGCGCAGCACCGGCAACACTGGACATGAAGTCCATCTTGTCCGACAAGTCCAACCGGGTCGTGGTGTGCTGCGGCGCCGGCGGCGTCGGCAAGACCACCACCGCGGCGGCCATGGCGTTGCGGGCCGCCGAGTACGGCCGCTCCGTGGTGGTGCTGACCATCGACCCGGCCCGCCGTCTCGCACAGGCGTTGGGAATCAAGGAACTGGGCAATACGCCCCAGCGCGTCCCGCTCGGCGATGAGGTGACCGGTGAGCTCTACGCGATGATGCTCGACATGCGTCACACGTTCGACGAAATGGTGATCGAACACTCGGGACCTGAACGCGCACAGGCGATTCTGGACAATCAGTTCTATCAGACCGTCGCCACCTCCCTGGCCGGCACACAGGAGTACATGGCCATGGAGAAGCTCGGCCAACTGCTGGCCGAGGACCGCTGGGATCTGGTGGTCGTCGACACCCCGCCGTCGCGCAACGCGCTGGACTTCCTGGACGCCCCCAAGCGGCTGGCCAGCTTCATGGACAGCCGGCTGTGGAAGCTGCTGCTGGGACCCGGCGGTGGCATCGGCAAGCTGGTGGCCGGTGTGATGGGGCTTGCGATGAAAGCGATGTCGACGATCCTGGGTTCCCAGATGCTCTCGGATGCCGCCGCGTTCGTGCAGTCGCTGGACTCCACCTTCGGCGGATTCCGCGAGAAGGCCGACCGCACCTACGAATTGCTCAAGCGCCGCGGCACCCAGTTCGTGGTGGTCTCGGCCGCCGAACCGGACGCACTGCGCGAGGCGACCTTCTTCGTCGACCGGCTCTCCGCCGAAGGCATGCCGCTGGCCGGACTGATCCTCAACCGGACCCATCCGATGCTGAGTTCACTGGCGGTGGAACGCGCCATCGACGGCGCCGAGGAGTTGGAGAGTTCCGCCAACGGGGACGCGCTGACCGCCGGGGTACTGCGGATCCACGCCGACCGCGGTCAGACCGCCAAGCGCGAGGTGCGGTTGCTGTCCCGGTTCACCGGAGCCAACCCGCACGTGCGGGTGGTGGGGGTGCCGTCGTTGCCGTTCGACGTGTCCGATCTGGTCGCCCTGCAGGCGATCGCCGATCAGATCACCGGCGACGTCTAGCTGAGGCTGAGGTCTTAGCTGACGCTGCGGTGCTTGCGCTGGGTGGCGAAAAACTCCGACCAGGAGACCACCTCGGGGTGCTGCTTGAGCAGAGCGCGACGCTGACGCTCGGTCATGCCGCCCCACACGCCGAACTCGACGCGGTTATCCAGGGCGTCGGCCCCGCACTCGGTCACGACCGGACAGTGCCGGCAGATCACCGCGGCTTTGCGCTGGGCGGCACCGCGTACAAAGAGTTGGTCCGGGTCGGTGGCCCGGCACAGGGCTTGGGAAACCCAGGCGATCCGAGCCTCGCCTTCCGCGCCGTTGAGTGAACCGTGCATCATCGTCGCTGTCCGGCGAGCGGCAGGTCGAGTACCCGACACGGGCATTCCCCTTCGTTAAAGCCCCCGTTTCCGGGGGCGAACCCCAGCGAGAACGCGTCACTGCGATCTACGCCACATTGCGTCAGGAGTGTTACCTGGGTCGCACTGTCTGCTTAAGTTAGGTGGTCAGATATCGTTTTGGCAACAGTCCGGTCTCAACTTTTTTGGGACAAGCGTCCAGTCCCACAATGAACTGCGCTTTTATTACTGAGAGGTCACTTGCGGGCGTTACCCACCCGGCACCGCCGGACGCATTCCGAGCCTGCCGGGGCCCTCAGTAGGGTGTACCCCATGTCACCACGCCCGCCGGTCGGGCCCACGCTGATCAAGATGGCCTGGGCATGCCTGCTGGCCAGCGTGCTCGTGGCGGCGCTGCTGTTCCCGGTGGCCGGCGGTGCAGGCCTGATGTCCAACCGGGCCTCAGACATCGTGGCCAACGGCTCGGCCCAGCTCCTGCAGGGCGACGTGCCGGCGGTCACCACCATGGTCGACGCCAAGGGCAACACCATCGCCTGGTTGTACTCCCAGCGTCGCTTCGAGGTGCCCAGCGACAAGATCGCCGACACCATGAAGCTGGCCATCGTCTCGATCGAGGACAAGCGCTTCGCCGAGCACAACGGCGTCGACTGGAAGGGCACCCTCACCGGTCTGGCCGGGTACGCCTCCGGGGACGTCGCCACCCGAGGCGGCTCGACCATCGAGCAGCAGTTCGTCAAGAACTACCAACTGCTCGTCGTCGCGCAGACCGACGCCGAGCGCCGTGCCGCGATCGCGCCGACCCCGGCCCGCAAGCTGCGCGAGATCCGGATGGCGCTGACCCTGGACCGGACGTTGTCCAAGCCGCAGATCCTGACCCGCTATCTGAACCTGGTTTCATTCGGCAACGGCGCCTTCGGGATTCAAGACGCCGCACAGACTTACTTCGGTATCGACGCCTCGGCGCTGAACTGGCAGCAGTCCGCACTGCTGGCCGGCATGGTGCAGTCCACCAGCGCGCTGAATCCCTACACCAACCCCGACGGCGCGCTGGCCCGGCGAAACCTGGTGCTGGACACCATGATCGAGCAGTTGCCTGATAAGGCCGACGAACTGCGCGCCGCCAAGCAACAGCCACTGGGCATCCTGGCCCGACCCAACGAACTGCCCCGCGGATGTATCGCGGCCGGCGACCGCGCGTTTTTTTGCGATTACGTGCAGGAGTACCTGGCCCGGGCGGGCCTGAGCAAGGAGCAGGTCGCCAAGGGCGGCTACATGATCAAGACCACGCTCGATCCCGACGTCCAGGCCGAGGCCAAGAAGGGCGTCGACTCCTACGCCGCCCCGGACCTCACCGGGATCGCCAGCGTGATGAACATCGTGCTGCCCGGCAAGACCAGCCATCCCGTCGTCGCGATGGTCAGCAATCGCACCTACGGCCTCAACACCGAGGCCGGGGAAACCGTTCAGCCGCAACCCTTCTCACTGGTCGGCGATGGCGCCGGGTCGATCTACAAGATCTTCACCACCGCCGCGGCCCTGGACCTCGGCCTGGGTATCAACGCCGCCCTGGACGTGCCCGGCCGGTTCGACGCCAAGGGTCTGGGCGAGGGCGGCGCAAAGGGCTGCCCCAAGGAGACCTGGTGCGTGGAGAACTACAAGGACCCGCGCTACCTGACGATGAGTGTCACCGAGGCGCTGGCCAAATCGCCCAACACCGCGTTCGCAAAACTGATCTCACAGGTCGGGGTGTCGCGCACCGTGGACATGGCGGTCAAACTCGGACTGCGCTCCTACGCCGACCCGGGCACCGCGCGGGCATACGACCCGGACAACAACGAGAGCCTGGCCGACTTCATCAAGCGGCAGAACATCGGCTCGTTCACCCTCGGACCGTTCGAGGTCAATCCGCTGGAACTGGCGAACGTCGCCGCCACGCTGGCCTCCGGCGGCATGTGGTGCCCACCGAACCCGGTCGACAAGGTCTACGACCGCCGCGGCAACGAGGTCGCCTTCACCCCGGAGTCCTGCGAGCAGGTGGTCCCCGAGGGGCTGGCCAACACCCTGTCGAACGCGATGGCCAGAGACGTCATCAGCGGCACCGGCGCCGGCGCGGCCAACTCGGTGGGGTGGACGCTGCCGATGTCGGCCAAGACCGGCACCACCGAAGCGCACCGGTCGGCCGGATTCCTCGGCTACACCAACCGGTACGCCGCGGTGAACTACATCTACGACGACTCCCCCGACCCGACCGACCTGTGCTCCTACCCGCTGCGTCAGTGCGGTGACGGCGACCTGTTCGGCGGCAAGGAACCGGCGCTGACGTGGTTCGCCGCCATGGACCCGATCGCGACCCGGTTCGGTGAGGTCAGCATGCCGCCGACCGATCCCCGCTACGTCGACGGGGCTGCCGGTTCGCGCATCCCCAACGTCAGCGGGCTGGGCCAGGACCGGGCCCGGGAAGAGTTGCGCGCCTCCGGTTTCCAGGTTGCCGACGGGGTCAGCATGGTCAACAGCACCTCCTCGGCCGGCACGGTGATCGGCACATCCCCCAGCGGTCAGACGGTCCCGGGCATCATCGTCACGCTTCAGGTGAGCAACGGCGTCGCACCGCCGCCCCCGCCGCCGCCACCACCCGATCCGAACGCGCCACCGCCGCCGCCGCCGGGACTTCCCGAGATCGGGTCGACGGTGGTCGAGATCCCCGGACTGCCGCCGATCACGATTCCGGTGCTGGCGCCGCCACCTCCTCCGGGGGGTCCCCCACCGCCGTAGGTGAGCAGTACTCTCACCTACATGGTCGGCTCTGCCCTCAGACGCTCCGCACTCGCCGCGGCCGGTTCGGCCGCGCTGGGAATCGGTTACGCCACCCTCATCGAGCGCAATGCGTTCACCGTGCGCGAGGTGACGATGCCGGTGCTCAGTCCCGGTTCCACCCCGCTGCGGGTGCTGCACCTGTCCGATATCCACATGCGCCCGCAGCAGAAGCACAAGCAGGCCTGGCTGCGCGAATTGGCAAGCTGGGATCCAGATTTCGTCGTCAACACCGGTGACAACCTGTCGCACCCGAAGGCGGTGCCGGCTGTGGTGCAGGCGCTCGGCGATCTGCTGGCGGTGCCGGGGGTGTTCGTCTTCGGCAGCAACGACTACTTCGCGCCCCGGCTGA